>NZ_SSDK01000040.1:0-342064 GCF_004794435.1 Microbacterium sp. K27 | reverse complement strand
GGTGCTGATGTGGGGCTACATCTACGGCGACCAGTTCGGCCTCACGAGCAACATCAACGACATCCTCGTCGTCACCTCGAAGATCGTCTCCAAGGCCGAAGGCCGCTACGTACAGGCCGCCGACCGTGAAGAGGCGATCACCGCCGAGACCGTGCGCCTCGTGGCCTCGCGCACCTTCGACGGGCACACCATGCGCATCGTCGAGAACCGCTTGGGCATGGTCGCCGCGGCCGCCGGCGTCGACGCCAGCAACACCCCGGACGGCTGGGTGCTGCTGCTTCCCGAAGATCCGGATCGGTCGGCGCGTGCGCTCGCCGCCGGACTGCGGGCGGCCACGGGCGCCGAGGTCGGGGTGATCCTCAGCGACACCCTCGGTCGCCCCTGGCGAGAAGGTCAGACCGACGTCGCGATCGGCGGCGGGGGCGTGCACATGATCGCCGACCTCCGTGGCACGACCGACCAGGCGGGAAAGGTCCTGAACGTCACGACCCCGTGTGTCGCGGACGAGCTCGCCGCGGCCGCAGATCTGGTCAAGGGCAAGGCGAGCGGCAACCCGGTCGCCGTGGTGCGCGGGCGGGGCGACCTTGTCGGACCCCTCACCCTGCCCGGGGCCGCCAGCATCGTGCGCGGCGCGGAGCGCGACCTCTTCTGGCTGGGCACCGCCGAAGCACTCGACCAGGGATACCGCGACGGTTACGCCGCTGCGCTCGCGGACCTCGGCACCCAGGAACAGCACCTACACGCACAGCAGGAACCCGACACGAAGGATGCGACATGACACTGACCCTCGGATACAAGGCCAGCGCAGAGCAGTTCGACCCGCGGGAGCTGGTCGAGATCTCGGTCGCGGCCGAGGCGCACGGCATGCAGTCCGTGTTCGCGAGCGACCACTTCCAGCCCTGGCGCCACACCGGCGGCCATGCTCCGTTCTCGCTCACCTGGATGGCGGCGGTGGGCGAGCGCACGTCGAGCATCCGCATCGGCACCTCGGTGCTGACCCCGACCTTCCGTTACAACCCTGCCGTGCTCGCGCAGGCGTTCGCGAGCCTGGGCTGCCTGTACCAGGACCGCATCATCCTCGGCGTCGGCTCGGGCGAGGCGCTGAACGAGATCGCGACCGGATTCCGCGGCGCCGGGGAGCAGGAGTGGCCCGAGTTCAAGGAGCGCTATGCGCGGCTGCGCGAATCCGTGCGTCTGATGCGGGCGTTGTGGTCGGGCGACCGGGTGAACTTCGACGGCGAGTACTACTCCACGCACGACGCCTCGATCTACGACCGTCCCGAGGGCGGCATCCCGATCTACATCGCCGCGGGCGGACCGATGGTCGCGCGCTACGCCGGGCGCGCGGGCGACGGCTTCATCTGCACCTCGGGCAAGGGCCAGGAGCTCTACGTCGACCAGCTGCTCCCGGCCGTGAAAGAGGGGCTCGAGCAGTCCGAGCGCTCGTTCGACGACTACGACCGGATGATCGAGATCAAGCTGTCGTACGAGGAGACCCGGGAGGCGGCGTTGGAGAACACCCGCTTCTGGTCGCCGCTGTCGCTCTCGAAGGAGCAGAAGCACGACATCACCGACCCCGTCGAGATGGAGAAGGCCGCCGATGCGCTGCCGCTCGAGACCATCGCCAAGCGCTGGATCGTCGGGAACGACCCGGATGCCGTCGCCGCCGAGATCCAGCAGTACATCGACTGGGGCTTCAACCACCTCGTCTTCCACGCGCCGGGTCACGACCAGCGCCGGTTCCTGCAACTGTTCGAGCGCGACATCGCGCCCCGGCTGCGCGACACCGCCGTACTGCGCGACACCGCCGTACTGCGCGAGACTGCTGCCGAACTGCGCGGGTGAGGCGACGGAGATGATCCGCGGTTCGGGAGTCGGGGTGCCGCTGCCGGGAGTGCCCGCTCGTGAGTGGATCGTGGTGATCCCGGTGAAGCGCGCCGAGATCGGCAAGTCGCGGTTGCGCATCCCCGGCGTCGATCGCGAGCCCCTCGCCCGCGCGATCGCCCTCGACACGGTCGAGGCGGCCACCGCATGCGAGCGCGTCGCCGAAGTCATCGTCGTCACGAGCGACGAGGTCACGGCGACCGCTCTGCGTGTGCTGCCGCGGGTGCGACTGGTGCGCGACCGCAGCGAAGGGCTGACCGCGGCGATCGGGCTCGGCGTGAGCGCGGCCCCCGACCTGCGCCCTCGTGCCGTGATGCTCGGCGACCTGCCGGCGCTGCGCCCCGACGAGCTGGCCAGGGCGCTCGCGTTCGCCTCTTCGCACTCCCGGGCGTTCGTGCCGGACGCCGAGGGCACCGGCACCGTGCTCGCCACGGCGCGGGCGGGTTTCGACCTCACTCCGTGTTTCGGGGTGGACTCGGCCTCCGCACATCGCGCGGCCGGCTTCGTCGAGGTCGGGTTTCCCGTCTTGAGTGGTCTGCGACGTGACCTCGATCATGCCGAGCACCTGCGGGCCGCCCGCCGTGCCGGACTGGGCCCGCGCACTGCGGCGCTGGTCGACCGACCGCTGGTGCTCGCCTCATGACCGGCGGCGTCGCCGACACCTCCGATGGCCCGCGCATCGTCGTCCTCGCCGGTGGCGTCGGCGGATCGAAGTTCGTGGTCGGTGTGCGGGAGGCCGCACGGCGACGGTGGCCGGATGCCGCGGGAGGAACCCGAGCCGAGATCACGGGGATCGTCAACACCGGCGACGACCTGTGGCTCAGCGGCCTGCGGCTGCAGCCCGATGTCGACTCGATGATCTACGCGCTCGCCGGTGTCAACGACACCGCACGCGGATGGGGGAGGGAGGGCGAGAGCGAGCGCGTCGCCACCGAGTTGCAGGCATGGGGAGCCGGCTGGCCGTGGTTCACGTTGGGTGACCTCGACCTCGGTGCCCACATCGCCCGCACGGGCTGGCTCCGGGACGGCGCCTCCGTGACCGAGGTCGTCGATCGCCTCGCCTCCCGATGGCCGCTCGGCATCCGACTGCTGCCCATGACCGATACCGAAGTCGACACCCACGTGTTCACCGCCCGGGGTCGGATGCACTTCCAGGAGTGGTGGACCCGGCATCGTGCGACCCTCCCGGCGCAGCGGTTCGATGCGCCGGGGATCGCGCAGTCCGTGCCCGCACCCGGAGTGGTCGACGCGCTGTCTGCAGCGGACGTCATCCTGTTCGCCCCGTCGAATCCCGTGGTCTCGCTCGGGCCGATCCTCTCGGTCCCCGGCATCGCCGACGCCGTACGTGCCGCCCCCGGAGCCGTGGTCGGGGTGTCGCCGATCATCGCCGGTGCTCCCGTGCGCGGTATGGCCGACGCCTGTCTCGCCGCCATCGGTCTCGCCGCCACCGCCGACGCGGTCGGACACCACTACGGGGCACGCGCAGCCGGCGGACTGTTGGATGCGTGGCTCATCGCCGAGGAGGATGCTTCTCTCGCAGGCGGGCTCGAGGCGGCCGGACTGCGCGCGCCGGTGCATCCGCTGTGGATGCGCGATCTCGACACTGCGACGGCTCTCGCCGCCGAGGCTCTCCAATCGGCTGAGCTCGACGCGCACCAAACGTCATAGTCACAGGTCTCGAAAGACTGGCCGAAAGTTCCCAGTCTTTCGGCGTAATGACCGGGCCCCCACCGCCGTCTCTCCACTGTGAGGGTTGTCCGGCCGAAAGGGGGTCGGGCTGTGCGAGGGGTGAGGGAATCGTGAGTGGTCGAAGTCGAGTGGACCGGCTCTTCGAAGAGTTGGAGGTCGAGTGCGGCGCGAGTATGCAGTGCATCACGGAACGGGCGTCCGCCCTGCTGGGGCTGGACATCGAGGTCGACGTGTTGAACGAGGAGGAGTGGCGGGCCGTTCCGCGGTTCCTGCTCGTCGACGGTGACCGTGCGAGGATTCCGGTCCGCCGCTCCGATCCGCAGTGGTACCGACTGCACGTGGTGATCCACGAGCTCTCGCACCTGCTGTGCGGGCACACGCGATGCGAGAGTCTGCCCATGACCTTCGACCAGCTGCGGAAGCCCGCGCAGGTATGCGCGCTCGCCGGGGTGGGAGGGGGTGCCGGCTCCGTGGCACTCGACGACTGCCAGGAGCAGGTGGCGCTGGAGGCCGAGGCGGAAGCGCTCGCGCACCGCTTGGGCTCGTTCGTCCTCGCTCCGCAGTTCGCATCCGCCGAGCTCGTCTGAATCCCGATCGTCCGAGCCGGTCAGCGCGTGAGGGCGGGAGCCGCATCGAACACGATCAGCGGACGATCGCTGCCCGGCCGGAGGATCACCTCGGCGTCGACCTGCCAGACGCGCGCGATGAGCTCCCGCGTCAGCACCTCCTGTGGGGAACCCGCCGCCTGCACGTGACCGTCGGCGATCACGACGACTCGATCGGCGAATGCCGCCGCGTGATTGAGATCGTGCAGAGCAGCCAGCACGGTCATGCCGTCGCGCGCGAGGGACGCGAGGAGGGCGAGTGCGCCCAGCTGCGCGCGGATGTCGAGGTGGTTCGTGGGCTCGTCGCACAGCAGCAGCGCCGGTCGCTGAGCGAGGGCCCTCGCGAGGTTCACCCGTTGGCGTTCGCCGCCGGACAGGGTCGCGGCATCGCGCTCCGCGAACTCGAGCGCCCCCGCGCGGCCGAGAGCCGCATCGGTGGCGACGGCATCCGTCTGCGCCCCCTCGAACGACAGCCATCCGCGGTGGGGAAGCAGCCCGAGCCCCACGATGTCGCGCCCGGTCATCCCCTCGGCGGTCGACCACTCCTGCTCGACCAGGGCGACGCGCTGTGCGCGCTCCCGCCGCCGCATCGAGGGCAGCGATGCGCCGTCGAGCGCGAGGGCCTCGACCTCGCCCCGCAGGGTTCCGGCGATCAGCCGCAGCAGCGTGCTCTTGCCTGAGCCGTTGGGGCCGAGGAGAGCGGTCACCGAACCTCCGGGGGCGGTGATGTGCATGTCGTCGCAGAGGATCCGACGCCCGTGCGCGAATCGGATGCGTCGGGCATCGAGGCCGTCCTCACGCACTCCGGTCATGCGCGGCTCTTCCTCATACGCAGCATCAGCAGCGCGAACACGGGGCCGCCGATCAAAGCGGTGACGATCCCGACCGGGAGCTCGCGTGGCTCGAACACGGTGCGGGCGATGGTGTCGGCCCAGATGAGGAACACGGCGCCCGCGAGGAACGAGACCGGCAGCAGCGCGCGATGCCGGGCGCCGACGACCGCCCGAACCGCGTGCGGCAGGATCAGTCCGACGAAGCCGATCGACCCGCTCACCGCCACGAGCGCTCCGGTCAGCAGCGCCGTGCACACGAAGAGCAGTACGCGCAGCCGGGTCACCGGGATGCCGAGTGCCTCGGCCGCGGTGTCACCCAGTACGAGGGTGTCCAGTGGCCGGGCTGCAGCCAGCAGGGGGGCGGCGCAGACCACCACGGCGACCCCGGCGAGGGCGGCGTCCGCCCAGTCGGCACCTCCGAGGGAGCCGAGCAGCCAGCTGAGGATCTCACGGTAGCTGTCGTTCGTCGCGCTCCAGAAGATCACGAGGCTGGTCAGTGCCGCGAGCACGGCCGACACGGCGAGACCGGCGAGGACCACGGCGGTGGCTCCTGCGGAACCGGCCGCGCGCGCGAGGCCCAACGTGAGTGTCAGGGCGAGCAGCGCACCCGCGAACGCGGCGAACGGCAGTGCCACCGCCGCACCGAGCACGATGACGATCACCGCGCCGGTCGAGGCGCCGGAGGACAGACCGAGCAGGTAGGGATCGGCGAGCGGGTTGCGGGTGAGGGCCTGCATCACGGCACCGCACAGGGCCAGGCCGCCTCCGACCGCCGCGGCCGTGAGAACGCGGGGTACTCGCCCCTCCCAGATGATCGCGTCGCGGAGCGGGGTGAGGCCTGTGGCCGCGCCGGTCAGGTGCGACCACACGCTCGCCGCGAGCTCGGCCGGGGCGATGTCGGCCGGCCCGATCGCGACCGCGGCGACCACCGATCCCGCCAGGGCGAGCAGCAGCACCGTGATCGCCGAGACGGTACGTCCCCGGGGGTGGGGAGCGGATGCCGCCGTGACAGGGAGCGCCGTGCGCAGCGGAACCGTGACGCTCACTGCTCTCCGAGCTGCGTCACGATCGATTCCACGGCCTTCACGTTGCGGATGCCCGCCTCGGTCGCCGGGAAGTCGACCAGCACGTACCGCTCGTTCCGCACCGCGTCGAGCTGTGCGGTGACCGGGTTCGAGGTGAGCAGCGCGATCTTCGACGCGGCGGTGTTCCAGGCGGCGTCCACCAGCACGATCACGTCGGGGTCGGCCTCGGCGATCAGCTCCCACGAGCTCGACGTCCAGGTGTCGTGCACGTCGGCGAAGACGTTCTCGAGCCCGGCGGCCGACATGATCATCTCCGGCGCGCCGATGCCGGCGCCCACGAAGGGCTGGTCGGTGCCGGACGAGTACCAGAGCGCCGTGAGGCCACGGTCGTCGGGGGTGATCGCGTCGAGCTCTGCGCGCTGCTCGGCGATCAGCGCGCTCGCCGCCTCCGTCTCGCCGAGCAGTTGGCCGGCCTCCGCGAAGCCATCGAAGACCGTGTCGAACGTGAGCGGGTCGGGCATGTAGCCCGGAGCCTTGCAGGCCGCGGGGGTGACGTAGGTGGTGATGCCGAGATTCTGCAGGTCGGCTCGCTCACCGGCGCCGTCGACCGAGAAGTTCGACTCCCATCCGGCGAACACCAGGTCGGGCTCGAGGTCGAGCACGGCCTCCTTCGACGGCACCTTGTCGGAGACGACCGGGATGTCCTCGGCATCCGCCGCGAGATCGTCAGGCAGCGGGCCGTCGGAGAAGGCGGAGCCGATGATCCGATCCCCGGCGCCGAGGGCCAGCGCGAGTTCGAGAGTCGACGACTTCACGGTGAGGATGCGCTGCGGCGTGGCGCCGAGCGAGACCTCGGTGCCGCAGTTGTCGAGCACGATCGGCTCGGTGCTGGGGGTTTCGGCGTCGGGCGCTTCGGCCGATGACGCCGGCGCGCCGGCGCAGCCGCTGAGTCCGGCGGCGACGAGCAGGGCGAGGGCGGGGAGGGCGCCGAGGGCGCGGGCGGTGGCAGGCATGGTTCTCCGGGAGACGAGGACGGGAAGGGCGCAAGAGAGAGCACGTTCGCAGTCCAGGTCGGGACCACCGGCGTCGGCCAATCGGGTCGACGCGATGGGGTCATGGTAGCGCGGATACTGGATCCAAATCAATACTGGATTCTGGATCCAAAATGGATAAGGATGGGAAACGCCCCACCGCAGCGGCGCAGATCGCCGATCGCGACGCCGCGTTCAGCCGAGAGGAACCCATGCAGACCACACCCGTCTCGTACTTCAGCGAGGGTCAGCGCATCTCCGCCGTGTGGCGCACCCCCGATCACGCGGGGCCGTATCGCGCGATCGTTCAGGGCCCCGGTTGGCTCGGGCTGAAGGACGCCAAGCTCTACGTCCGCTACCACGAGGCCCTGGTCGAGGCCGGCTTCGCCGTGCTCGTGATCGACTACCGCGGCTTCGGCGACTCCGAAGGCGACCGCGGCTATCTCTCTCCGGCCTGGCAGCTGCAGGATCTGGTGAACGCCGTGACCTACCTGACCACGCGCGACGACGTGATCGCCGACGCGATCGGGGTCTTCGGCACCGGCGGCACCGGAGGCGGCAACGCCGTGCTCCTCGCCGACGCCGACCCGCGTATCAAGGCCGCGGTCAGCCAGGTGCCGGTCGCCGACGGCGAGGACTGGCTGCACCGCATGCGCAGCGAGTACGAGTGGCTCGACTTCCAGAAGTCCCTCGAAGAGGACCGCCGCCTGCGCGTCGCCACGGGGGAGGGGCGGATCGTGCACCCCCGTGAGGAGATCATGATCCCCACGGCCGAGCGTCGGGCGACGAAGATCAAGGCCGACGTCGACGACCGCATCCCGACAGCCGTGCCGCTCGCGTGCGCCGAGGGCATCATCGCGTACCGGCCGATCGACGCGGCAGGCCGCCTGACCACACCGCTGCTCGTGATCGGCGTCGAAGGCGACGCCACCACCCCGACCGACCACGCCGAGGCGCTTTACGAGGCGGCACGTGGACCGAAGCAGCTCATCATGCAGCGGCACACCACCCACTACGCCGCCTACGACGCGTACTGGGAGCAGACCACCCCGGTGATCGTGGGCTGGTTCGACCGGTACGTGCGCCCGGCGCACCTCATCCACCGGTCTTCGCCGTCGCCCGCGATCGGCGAATCCATCACCACCGAAACCGTGCAGACACAGTCCGACAGCAAAGAGGAGGTCGCGCGATGAGCGTGGATCTGAAGATCACCGGCGGCACCGTCGTCACCCCCGCAGGGCCGGTCCTGGCCGACCTGCTCGTCGCCGACGGCAAGGTCGCGGGCATGGTCGCGGCCGGTACCGACGTCGCGGCTGCGCGCACGATCGACGCCGCGGGCAAGCTCGTGCTTCCTGGCATGGTCGACGTGCACGTGCACACCCGCGAACCCGGCTACGAGCACAAGGACGACATCTACACGACGAGCCTGCAGGCCGCGGCCGGTGGCGTCACCACGATGTTCGGGATGCCCAACCTCAAGCCGCCGACCACCGACGTCGCCACGTTGACCGACGTGTTCCACCGGTATGAGGAGTCGTCGATCGTCGACTGGAACCACAACCCCGCGCCGACGAAGTTCGATGAGATCGCCGGCATGAGCGAGATGGGCATCCGGGCGTACAAGATCTACATGGTCGTCGACACGGGCCGCGACTACCCGCACCCCTCCGGCACCGGCATCCACAACCACGGCCACCTGCTCGAGATCATGGATCACATCGCCCAGACCGGCAAGCGCTTCATCGTGCACCCGCACGACCAGGCGCTCATGGATTACATCGAGGGCGCCTACCTCGCCCGCGGCGAGAACACCCCCGAGGGCTACGCCTCCGCCTACGCCGCGCGCGAGGGTGTGATCTGGGACACGGCCATCGACGTCGTGCTGCGTCTCGCCGAGGCCTCCGGCTGTCCCGTGCACATCGCGCACATCCAGACCCGACGCTCGATCGAGGCCGTTCGGCGCGCCAAGCAGAACGGCATCGACGTGACCTGCGAGGTCAACCACTGGGCGCCGTTCCTGTCGACCTGGAACGACGTCGAGACCCTCGGCCCGTACGCGCTCAGCTACTGGGTGCCCGACGACAACCGCGCGGCCGTCTGGGAGGGCATGCGCGACGGCACGATCGACATCGCCGCCAGCGACCACGCCCCGCACACGCGCGAGGAGAAGGAGGTCGGGTGGACGCAGATGTGGAGTTCGCACACCGGCACCCCCGGCATCCAGTACTACTACGAGCTCATGCTCGACGCGGTCAACAAGGGCGAGCTCGACCTGCAGCGCGCGATCGACATGGTCGCCCACATCCCCGCCGCCAAGTTCGGCCTGGAGGGTGTGAAGGGATCGCTCACGATCGGGGCGGATGCCGACATCGTCATCGCCGACCTCGCCGACGAGTGGACGATCACGAATGACGGCGTGCTCTCGAAGATCGGCTGGACCCCCTACGACGGGCGCACCATCAGCGCGCGCATCCAGCGCACGCTCGTGCGCGGTGTCGACGTCTATGTCGGCGACGAGGTCGTCGGCGACCGCACTTTCGGAAAGCTCGCCGCATCGGCGGAAGACAGGGCGGCATTCGCCGCTGGAGAGGAACTGACATGAAATTCGGACTGCTGCTGCCGCACTTCGGCGAGGAGGCGAGCAAGGAGAAGCTCCTGGAGGGATCGAAGCTCGCGGAGAGCTTCGGATTCGACTCCGTCTGGGTGCGCGATCACCTGGTCTTCGAGCCGCACGGCGAGATGGAGAAGCCGAACCGCACGTTCTACGACGCGCTGACGACTCTCACTGCCATCGGTGCCGTCACCGACAAGATCGAGCTCGGCACCGGATCGCTCATCCCGTTCCGGCACCCGCTCGTCACCGCTCTCATGGCAGGCACGATGACCCAGCTGCTCGGCCCGCGCCTGATCCTCGGCTTCGGCGCCGGAACGTTCGATCACGAGTTCGACGCGATCGGCTGGGGCGAGCTCGACCGCGTCGAGATGGTGCGCTCGAACGCCGAGATCCTGCGCCGCGTCTTCACCGAGAACGATGTCACCTACGACGACGGCATCTTCACATTCGAGAACGTCACGATCGAGCCCAAGCCCGTGGGAGGACGCATCCCGTTCTGGTACTGCGGCGCGACCCCGCGTTCGGCCCGTCTCGCGGCGGAGTTCGCCGACGGGTGGATGCCGGGACGCACGGGCCTGCTCACCATGGAGAAGCGCATCAAGACCATGCGTGAGATGACGGACGAGAACGGCCGCCCGATGCCGACCATCGCCGTCATCCCGCCCACGTCGATCGAGGACACCCGCGAAGAGGCGCTCAAGCACGTGAACATCCCGGGCCTTCTCGCCTGGGCGAACAAGGCCAAGTTCGCGGTGAAGCCGCCGTCCGGCAGCTTCGAGACCGTCGAAGACCTCGAAGGACAGCTCATCGTCGGCAGCCCCGACGAGGCGGTCGAGCAGATCAAGCGGTTCGAGGAGGTCGGCACCGAGCACCTGGTGTTCGACTTCCGCTTCAAGTTCGATCGGTTCTTCGAGCAGATCGAACTCCTCGGCACCGAGGTGCTTCCGAAGCTGCGATAAGTCGCGCACCGACGCGCGGCGATGAGACGAGAGGTCGACGATGACTGACGTGAATGACACCGCACGGGACTCGGCGGATCCGCTGATCTCGGTCACCGGGCTCTCGGTGAGCTATGACGTCGCGCGGACGGGAAAGAAGCTGATAGCCATCGAAGACGTCGACCTCGACGTGTTCGAAGGTGAGTTCATCACGGTGCTCGGCCCGTCGGGGTGCGGAAAGACGACGTTCATGAACGTCATCGCCGGCCTCGTCGCGCCGAGCACCGGGGCCGTCCTCGTCGATGGGAAGCAGGTCGACGGCCCTGGTCCCGACCGGGCTGTTGTCTTCCAGGACTACGCCCTGCTGCCCTGGCGCACCGTGTTCGACAACGTGAAGTTCGGACTCGAGATGCAGAAGGGCCTGCGCACCGCCGACTGGCGGGCGAAGGTGCAGGAGGCCATCGAGATGGTGGGGCTCGCGGGATTCGAGTCGTCGTACCCCCGTGAGCTCTCCGGCGGCATGCAGCAGCGCGTCGGGCTCGCCCGCGCGTTCGTCGCGGAACCGCGCATCCTGTTGATGGACGAGCCGCTCGGTGCCGTCGACGCCCTCACCCGCGAGGTGATGCGCGACGAGATCGAGAAGCTCATCGAGGCGACGGGCAAGACCGTCCTCTTCATCACGCACTCGATCGAGGAGGCCATCCTCCTCGGTGACCGCATCGTCGTCTTCAAGAGCCACCCCGGTGCGATCAAGGAGATCATCACGACCGGCATCCCGCGCCCGCGCTCGGAACGGTCGGTGCAGCACGATCCGCGCTTCCTCGAACTCCGCGACCACCTCTGGGAGGCGCTGGAGGGTGAGGCCACGGCAGCGGCGGTGTCGAAATGACCGCGCTGCTCGCCACCGGGCCGAACCTCGGCAGGGGTGGCCTCGCCGCCTGGCTCGCGGGGCTGAGCGCCCGGGGCAAGGCGGCGGTCATCGCGATCGAGGTCGTCGTGCTCCTCGTGCTCTGGCAGCTGGTCGTCGGGGCGTTCGGCTGGATCAGTCCGGTCTTCCTGCCGCCGCCTCTGGCCATCGCGCAGGGGTTCGGCGAGATCGTGGCGAACGGATCGCTCGCCGCCAACGCCGGCATCTCGGTGCAGGCGTGGCTGACCGGTTTCGCGCTCGCGGTGGTCGTCGGCATCCCGGTCGGGCTCCTGATGGGAACATCGCTTCCTGTCGACCGCGTGATCGGTCCGATCGCGTGGACGATCTACGCCACGCCGTCGATCGCCTATCAACCGCTGGCGAAGGCGTGGTTCGGATTCGGCATCGGTCCGGTGATCTTCCTCGTGACGATCAGCGCGATCTTCCCGATCCTGCTCAACGTCGCCGCGGGCATGCGCACCACGAACCCGTCGATCATCCGCGCCGCCCGCGTGTACGGGGCAGGGCGGATGCGGCTGTATCGCTCGGTGTACCTGCCGTCGACGATCCCGTTCCTGTTCGCGGGGCTGCGGCAAGCGGTCGTCCTCGCCACGATCGGCATGGTCGTGGCGGAGCTCGCGGGCTCGTCGAGCGGCATGGGCGCGCTCATCATCCGCGCCTCGAACACGTATCAGACCGACCAGGCGTTCGCCGCGATCGCCGTCGTCGTGCTGTGGAGCGTGGGCATGACCCAGGTGGTCACGGCCATCGAACGCGGGGTCGCGCCGTGGACGAGGAAGGGCACGCGATGAGCGTCGTCTCGGCAACCGGAACCGTCCGCATCGTGCGGCCGCGGCGTGTGGTGCGCTCCGGCGAGGGAAAGTGGACCCTGCTCCTGATCGGGGTGATCGCCGCAGTGCTGCTCCTGTGGGAGGCGGCGGTCAGCTGGTTCCACTGGATACCGGCGGCCTTCCTGCCCGCACCGACCGCGGTGGCCGTGGCGTTCGGCCAGCTCATGGTCGACCCCGAGTTCTGGAGCGCTTTCGCGTTCAGTGTCACCAACCTGCTGATCGGCCTCGCGATCGCGATCGTCGTCGGGGTCGTCGTGGGGCTTGCGGTCGGCTGGTCGCCGGTGCTGCGCTTCATGGTCGCCCCGTTCCTGTGGGTGCTGTACTCCACGCCCAAGGTCGCGCTCGCCCCGCTGTTCATCCTCGGCCTGGGCCTCGGCAGCGAGTCGAAGATCGCCCTCGTGATCCTGCTGGCGGTGTTCCCGATTCTGCTGAACACGATGGAGGGCGCGGTCACCGTGAACCCTTCGCTCGTCAACGCGGCCAGGGTGTACGGCGCGAAGGGGATCGGCCTCGGCTGGAAGGTGATCTTCCCCGCCACGCTGCCCTACAGCCTCTCCGGCATCCAGCGCGGTGCGGCCCTCGGCTTCACGGGCGAGGTGCTCGGCGAGTTCCTCGGCGGCACCGGCGGCCTCGGTCACCTGCTCGAGTTCGCCGCATACCAATTCCGGATGGACGAGGCCATCGCGATGGTCGTGGTGATGGTCATCATCGCCAACCTCACGCTGCTGGTCATCTCGATCCTCCGGCGCCGGCTCGCGCCCTGGTACGACGAGCGCAAGATCGTCGGCTGACCGGCACCGACGCAGACTCCCGACGCCCCTCGACTCCCGACCCCCGTCTCATGCGCGACGGGGGTCGGGTCCGTTCGGCGGGCATTCACTCGCGATCGAGTGGTACGCTTTGTTGTACCACTAGGGAGGTGGAGGATGTCCGCGATCTCGGCTACCGAGGCCCGCAAGAGCCTGTTCGGCCTTATCCAGCAGGTGAACGATGACCATGCGCCCGTCGAGGTCGTCTCCCGACGTGGGAACGCCGTCATCATGTCGAAGGACGACTACGACGCCCTCACGGAGACGGCGTACCTGCTGCGAAACCCTGTGGGTGCAGAGCGACTTCTCTCGGCGATCGAGCGTGCGC
This sequence comes from Microbacterium sp. K27, assembly GCF_004794435.1. Lineage (NCBI taxonomy): Bacteria > Bacillati > Actinomycetota > Actinomycetes > Micrococcales > Microbacteriaceae > Microbacterium > Microbacterium sp. K27. The sequence goes on along the minus strand of NZ_SSDK01000040.1, from coordinate 328,550 downwards.
GCCGCGGTGAGGCCGAGCAGCACGACCTGATCGACGAGTGACTCGGAGATTGGCCTTCGACCCCCATGGGTGGGAGGACTACACGTACTGGCAGGGCCAGGATCGCAAGACGCTGAGGCGGATCAACCAGCTCATCGCCGACGTTCTCCGTGATCCCTTCGAGGGCATCGGGAAACCGGAGCCGCTGAAGCACGTGCTCTCCGGGGCGTGGTCCCGCCGCATCGACCAGGCCAATCGCCTCGTCTACTACGTGAGCGACGAGCAGATCGTCATTCTCCAGGCTCGCGACCACTACTAGGACGCGGGCCGAAGGGCCGTCTAGTCGACTGCCGGCTGGGTGTGAAGTGGCATCGCTCTGTATCCCGCGGGAGTTGCGGGGCCTAAGCGAACACGCCAGCCTGAACAGACGAAGAGGCCCCACCGCCATGCGCAACGGTGGGGCCTCTCGTGCGAGTCGGCGACTCACGGGTAGGTCAGCGTGGCCGGTCCCTCGTTGTCGAGGCCCAGCAGCTCTTGCGCCTTGCGGAGGTAGACGAGCTGCTCGTCATCGAACTCCAGCGGTTCGAGCTTCTGCGTCTCGATGGTGGTGTCCCACGCCTCGCCGTCGAAGTACAGGTTCGGGCAGGCGAGGTGTCCGTCGAGGATCCAGACGCTGTCCGAATCACGCAGTTCCGCGACGTCGAAGTCGTTGGCCTCGTAGATGTCCAGCGCCTCCTCCGCGTTCTCGGGGAACTCGCCGGGCGCGGGCGCCGTCATGAAGTCGGTGCCCTTGAGCGTGGCCCGCAGGAACCGGACGAGGGTGTTCGGATTCTCCTGCGCCCACTTCGTGCCGGCGATCTGCACGTCGTTCGCCCAGTTGCGCAGCGACTCGACCACGATGTTCGCGCCGTGAGCTTCGAGTGCTGCCCTGTCGTCGGCGTAGAACGGCTGCAGGCTGATCTTGTCGTTGACGAAGAACTCCGTCCACGACTCCGATCCGGGGCCCGGGTAGACGACCTCGGTGTTTACGGATGCGACGTCCCAGCCCTCCTCTTTCAGCACCTGGGCGCGCTGGAACTCGGCGGGGTCGCCGGGAGTGCCGGCCAGCACGATCGACGTGCCGTCGAGGTCGTCGACGCTCTTCACATCGGACTGCACCGCGAAATCGAAGTTCTGCCGGCAGTAATGGCCGGAGACCAGATCGATCTCGACACCGCCGCGGATGGCGTCGATCACGGTGCCGGTCGACTCGACGCCGATGTCGGCACTGCCGCTGGCGACGGCGGCCGTGACGTTGTCGGCGGTGATGACCTCGACGGTGAGGCCCTCGTCTTCGTAGTAGCCGAGGTCGGACGCCAGGACGAACATCGAGTACATCGTGATGTCGGGGAAGGGGATGGCCACCGTGATGCTGGTGTCCTCCGCGGCTCCGGGTTCGCCGTCGCCGAGGTCGACGGGCCCTTCCGGTGTCGGCGTCGGCGAGGCGCAGGCGGCGAGCAGCGTCAGTGCTGCTGCGCCCCCGACCACGGCGATGCCGAGTCTGTTTCGTGTCGTGCGCATGACTCTCCATTCGGGCAAGTGCGTGCGACTCCTCCGTGGAGTGGGGCGCCTCACGCGGATTTTGGGATACGGTATCCAATTTGGAATCGGGTGTCCATGGTTTGCGGGATATCGTGCTCGAACAGGGTCTAGACGACCGTGCTGAAAATTGGATACAGTATCCCAAACAGATTCCCGCGATGAAGAGGTGAAGATGCGTGCCGCCGTGCTGAGCCGTCATGACCTGGACGGGCTGACCGTCGCGGTCGCGGATGTCCCGGTACCCGGCGACGGCGAAGTGCTCGTGCGCGTCGAGACGGTCGGGGTGAATCAGCTCGACCTCAACGTCATCGCCGGTGTCGGCCCAGGAGCACGGGCGCAGCTGCCTCGCATCCTCGGGATCGACCCGGCCGGCGAGATCATCGCCGTCGGAGCGGGTGTCGACCAGAAGCGGATCGGCCAGACCGTGGTGGTCAAACCCAACATCGCCTGCGGGCAGTGCGCTCATTGCCAGGCCGGAGACGAAGCCGATTGCCCGAACCAGACCGTCGTCGGCGTGCACCGCGACGGGGGAGCGGCCGAGTACGTCGTCGTCCCCTCCCGCAACGCGATCGACCGCCACGGCCTCGACGCGGCACAGGCGACCGCCGTGGTGCACAGTGCCTCCATCGTGATCAACGCCGTGCGCACGGTCGCGCTCGCCGCGGGCGACAGGGTGCTCGTCACCGGCGCGGGCGGCACCCTCGGCCGTGCGGCGGTGGCCATCGCACTCGCTCGCGGGGCCCAGGTCGTCGCCGCGTCGCGCCGTACTCTCGCACCGCTCGGAGACGAGCAGCTCATCCAGGCTTCGGGAGCTGCCGCGCTGGCGGCGGCCCTCGACGGGGGAGAAGGGTTCGACGTCGTGCTCGATGTCTCCGGCCACGCTCCGACCCTGAGCGCCGGGATCTCGGCGTTGCGGTGGGGAGGTCGGGCCGTGTTCTGCGCGGCATCCGTCGACAGCGACCTGCGCATCGACGCCCGCGACTTCTACCTGCGTCGCAAGCGGCTGTCGGGTGTGGCCAGCGCACGCTACGACGATGTGGCCGAGGCTCTCGCGCTCGCCGCCGCCGGGGCCCTGCCCTCGCTCGTCGGCTGCCGCTACGCGCTGGACGACATCGCCACGGCGTATCGCGATTTCCCCCGCAAGGGCGACGGGAAGGTCGTCGTCGATGTGCGCTGACCGCCCTCGGTATCGAAGAGGAGACCAGAAGTGACGAATTCCGCATCACCCGGCGCGGGTGCGCTGGCCGGGATCCGCGTGGTCGAGCTGGGCCAGTACATCTCGGGTCCGTTCGCGGCCAAGCTGCTCGCCGACCTCGGCGCCGACGTCGTCAAGGTCGAGTCGCCCGAGGGGGACCCGATGCGTCGATGGGAGGGGCGGGCGACCATGAGTCCCCAGTTCGCCGCCTACAACCGGGGCAAGCGCGGGGTCGTGCTCGACCTCAAGAGCGCCGAGGGGCTCGCTGCGCTGTTCGGCCTGGTCGACGATGCCGACATCGTGCTGGACAACTTCCGCCCCGGTGTCGCCGAGCGGCTCGGGTTCGGCCCCGATGCGCTGCACGAACGCAACCCGCGGGTGATCACGTGCTCGATCACCGGTTTCGGCCCCACCGGGCCGGCCGCGAAGCGCCCTGCCTACGACACCGTGATCTCGGCGACCGGGGGAATGTACAGCCAGGTGGTCCCGGCCTCCACTATCCGTCCGCTGGGGCCTGCGTTCTCCGATCTGCTGTCGGGGATGTCGGCCGTACAGGCCGTGCTCGCCGCCCTGCATGCCCGTGACGTCAGCGGGGTGGGCGAGCATGTCGAGGTCACGATGGTGGGTGCCCTGCTCGACTTCCTCACCGAGTCCGCTTCGGCGTTCCTCGAGACCGGACAGGTCTCATCGCCCGACTCGCGTCCGCGCCGCGCGCAGGCCTACGCCTGCCGGGGGTCCGACGACAAGGCCTTCGTGATCCATATGTCGGTGCCGGAGAAGTTCTGGACCGGACTGCTCGACGTGCTCGAGCGGCCCGATCTCGCCGACGACCCGCGCTTCTCGACCCGGGAAGCGCGCGTGCGCAACTATGACGAGCTCGACGTGGTGCTCAAGGAGATCGCCGCCACGCGACCCCGGCAGTACTGGCTCGACCGGCTCGCCGCGCACGACATCCCGCACGGTCCGCTGAACACGATGGGCGACCTGTTCGACGATCCGCAGATCGCGAGCATGGGCCTGGTCGAGGAGATCGAGGGGCCTGATGGCGTGCTGCGCGTCCCGGTGCCCAGCATCCGGTTCCAGCGGTCCGGTCGACCCGAGCTGCGACACGCGCCGGCGCTCGGCGCCGACACCGAGGAGATCACGGGACTGCGGACCGAATCTGAATCCGAACCCGCACGAGCGAAGGAAGGGGCAGCCTGATGTCCGGTATCGACGACATCGTCGCGATCGACGTGCACACCCACCCGCAGACCGAGGAGTTCATCGCGGCGATGGGCCAGCGGCACTCCCAGATGTCGGCGCACTTCGGGCGCGAGCGGCCGGTGGTGTCGTTCGCCGAGCAGGCCGATCAGTACCGCGACCGCAAGATGATGGCCGTGATCGTGAACTCCGACTCGGAGACCACGAGCGGAATCAAGGGTGCACCGAACGACCTCCTCGGCAAGGCGCAGCAGGACCACCCCGATGTGTTCCTCGCCTTCGCCGGCATCGACCCGTGGAAGGGCGAGGCCGCGGTCGCCGAGATCCGTCGGATGCACGCCGAGTACGGCATCAAGGGCGTCGGCGAACTCAACCCGTCGCGGCAGAAGTTCCTCGCCAACGACCGTCGCTTCTTCCCGATCTGGGAGACCTGCGCCGAACTCGGGCTCGTGGTGATGTTCCACTCCGGGTTCCCCGGCGCCGGTGCGGGTACTCCCGGTGGCGGCGGGTATCGGCTCGAGAACGCACGCCCCGTGCCGTACATCGACGACGTGGCCGCAGAGTTCCCCGAGCTGAACATCATCAGCGCGCACCCGGCATGGCCGTGGCACCTCGAGAACCTGGCGATGGTGTGGCACAAGTCGAACGTGTACCTCGACCTGTCGGGGTGGGCGCCGAAGTACCTGCCGCCCGAGGTGGTCCGCTACGCCGATTCGCTGATCTCCGACCGGGTGCTCTTCGGGTCGGACTGGCCCGTGATGACCGCCGACCGCTGGATGGCCGAGTTCGATGAGCTCGGGCTCAAGGAGGAGTCGCGCCGGAAGATCCTGCTCGACAACGCACGCACGCTGTTCCGACTGTGAGCGCGAAGGAAGGAGCCGAACGTGGCTGAACTGGTGATGGCCGCAGCGACCCCGCACAACCCGCTGCTGTGGCGGGCGATGCGCGAGCCGATGCCCGACGATCTCGTGACGGTCGAGGCGAACTTCCGTCGCATCCGTGAGGCGATCTCGGATGCCGGGGTCGACACTCTCATCGTGCTCGGCACCGACCACGTGCGGCAGTTCTTCTCCGACAACTCACCTGCCTTCATCGTCGGCAAAGCCGCCTCGTACCACGGCACCTACGAGAACGAGGTGCGCACCTTCGGCATGGAGTACGCCGAACTGACCGGCAACCCGGAGCTGGCGACGCAGATCACCGGCCGCGAGGTGCTGCCCGAGACCATCGACTTCTCGGTATCGCACGAGTGGCGGCTCGACCACAGCTTCGTGCTGCCGCTGCAGTACGTGCGTCCGGAGCTCGACCTGCCGATCGTGCCGATCCACGCGAACTCGATCCTCCCGCCGCTGCCGACCGCCGCCCGCTTCGCCGCTCTCGGACACCACCTGCGCACCGCGGTCGAGTCCTGGGACAGCGACGCCAGAGTGGGCCTGCTCACCTCGGGGCACATGGCAACCGACGTAGGCGGCCCGCGCACGTTCAACGGCTCGCCCGATCCGGAGTTCGACGCCGAGGCGGTCGGGTGGATGCGTGACGGCGACCTCGACGGGGCGATCGCCGGATGCCGGTTCGACCGCATCATGGCCGCCGGCAACGTCACGTATCAGTACGTGAACATCGTCGCCGCGCTCGCCGCCATGCAGGGGCGTCCGGCCGAACTCGCGGAGGCCACGACCTCGCGCTTCGCCTCCAGTCCGTTCTTCCTCTGGAGGGCCGCATCGTGAGCCGGTACATGATGAACAAGTTCATCCGCGCCGTCGAGATGAGCACCGCGAACGTGAACGCCTACGTCGCCGACACCGAGGGGTTCGTCGACGGGTGGCTCGCCGGGGGAGCGGGGCCCGACGCGGTCGCCGACGACCGGGTGCTGACGCCCGAGGAGCGCACCGCCTTCGTCAACCGCGACTACGGCGCGCTCTACGGTCTGGGCGCGCATCCGTATCTGCTGTGGCACTTCACCGAAGCCGTCTACGAGCACGAGTACACCGAGGGCTTCGGATGGCGCGAACTCGTCGAGCGATACCGGGCCGCGATCATCCCGTACGGCGAGGTCGACGACATCCCCTGACCTCCTGGAACGCCTGTGCGCAGGCGCGACGGATGCCCCGTGGGTGGGGTTTCCACGGGGCATCCGCCCATTCTGCGCCGGCGTCGAACGACGGTGTGAGCTGGGGGCTACGAATCCGTCGACGTGTGGGGTGGACGCAGCGGCGCACCGGCGGTGCGGGTCTCCTCCCCCGAGGACGGCCGCACCACCGGCGTCCTCACTACGCCGTCACGAGACGACGTCGCAGGAGTCCGGCGCTTCCGAGGAGGAGCAGGACGGCGGCGAGTGCGAGCAGTCCGACCGGCGACGGAGCGCCGGTCATCGCGAGCCCTGACGCCTGACCGGTCGTCGCCGCGCCCGAGGCGAAGGCGGCTCCGGCCGTCGAGACCGGAGTCGTTCCGGGCGTCGTTCCCGGGTTGGTTCCGGGGTCGGTACCGGGATCCGTTCCGGGGTCGGTACCGGGATCGGTGCCGGGGTCGGTTCCCGTGCCGGGGTCGGTCACCGTCGCCTCGCCGATCACGGAGATGGCGTTTCCGCCCAGCGTGATGGGAAGGCTGATCGGCAGCGCCAGTTGGGTGCCGCCGAGGATGCCGTCGGTTCCGGTGGTGGTGTTGCCTCCGGTGGTGGGGGCGGTTCCTCCGGCGCTGCTGCCGGTGCCGGTGCGGGTGACGGTGGCGTCGTCGAGGACCGAGATCGCGTTGCCGGTCACGCTGATGGGGGCCGTGATGGGTGCCGTGATCTGGGTGCCGCCGAGGACGCTGTCGGTTCCGGTGGTGGTGTTGCCTCCGGTGGCGGGGGCTGCCGGTGCGGTGGTGTTTCCACCGGTGCCGGTGCCGGTGCGGGTGACGGTGGCGTCGTCGAGGACGGAGATCGCGTTCCCCGACACCGTGACCGGTGCCGTGACGGGCGCCGTCGCCTGCGTGCCGCCGAGGATCGCGTCTTCGCCCGACGTTCCCGCCGACGTGGCGGGAGCGGGGGGAGCGGTCGAGCCGGCGGTGCCGGTTCCCGTGGAGCTCGTGTCACCGAGCAACGAGATCGCGTTCCCCGACACCGTCACCGGTGCCGTGATGGGCGCGATGACCTGTGTGCCGCTGCCGATGCCGTCGTCACCGGATGTGGTCGCACCCACGGGAGCGGAGGAGGCCGGTGCTGCGGCCCCCTGCCCGTTCGGAGTGGTGCTCTCGGTGTCGCCGACCAGCGACACGGCGTTGCCCGTGACGGTGACCGGGGCGTTGACCGCGAGCAGCGCCTGCGTGCCCGAGAGCACACCGTCCAGACCGTTCGTGGTCACGAGAGGCGCTTCGGCCTGGGGAGCCGGGCTCGGGGAAGTGGCGGCCGGGGCGCTGGTCGTCGATGTGTCGAGCACGCTCACCGCGTTGTTCGACACGGTGACGGGAAGGTTCACGGTCACCGCGGCCTGAGTGCCGGATGCCGTGCCCGAGTCACCGCTCGTCTGTGCGGGTGCGGGTGCGGGTGCGGGTGCGGGTGCCGGGGCAGGCGCGGGCGCGGGTGCGGGTGCCGGGGCAGGCCCGGGCGCCGGAGCCGGGGCAGGCGCGGTGGACACGGCGTCGCTCAGCACCGAGATCGCGTTGTTCACGACCGAGATCGGTGCGGTGATCGCTGTCTCCACCTGTGTGCCGGAGAGCAGTCCGTCGTCTCCGGTCGTCTCAGCCGCGTTCGCGGCCGTCGCGCCGAGGAGCGTGATGCCCCCGGCGATGAGCGTGCCCCAGAGGGCCCGCTTGATGAAAGTACGCATGATCGTTCTCCTGACTGGATGGATCGTCTGATGGGTGCGCGCGATCACATGCGCGCGCAGCACGGCATCTGTCGTTCCCGGGGGAACGACGTGACGATCCGTCAGTCAGGAGAGACGTCGGTGTCGGCGACCGTCGACGAGGGAAGCTCGTCGTCGGAGGCGCCGGATGTCCGCTCGCCAGCACGGAGCGGAGAAGAGTTCGCGTCGCTGAGGCGCGCGGGGGATGCGCCGCTCCCGCCGCCGGAACCGGCGGAGGAGGACGCGGGGACTGTGGTGCCTGGCGGGCTCCCCGACGGGGGAGCAGTGGGCACAGAAGTGGCGTCGTCGGTGGTGGCGCCGATCGCGGTGGTGAGCGCGCCAGACGACGGGGACACGGTCGACGGCACAGCTGTCGGCGAGACCGCCGGCGTCGCTGCGGAGTTCTCCGTCGCGGGGGCGGCCGTCGGGGGGACCGGGGCCTCGGCGACGTTCGCGGGACCTTCGCCGGATCCAGGCGTCGTCGTCGACGGGTTGAGCGCTTCGAGCACGGGCGGAACCGTCTCGTTCGTGACGTTCCCGAGAAGAGCAGTGGTGTCATCGACGACGCCGACGACGTCACCCACCGCGGAGATCAGACCGAGGTCGGAGACGAGTCCGCCGACCACGGGGACGCGGGAGACCGCGTCGAGAATCGGATCGGTGATCTGAGAGACCGGTGCGTCGGTCAGGGCATCGGTGACAGGGGTGACGACCGCGGTCGCGGTCTCGGTCACGGTGTTCACAACGGGTGCGACGGCCGGACCGACGACGGGTGCGTTCACGATCGGCTCGGTCACGGTGGCGACCACGGCGGGGACGGCCTGCTGCACGGGCGCGACCACCTGTGTCACCACGGGGGCGACCACCTGCGTGACGACCGGGGTCACGGGGGCCGTGACGGCCGACACCGTGTCGCTGACGAGCGAGGTGAGTCCGTCGAGCGGGCCGTCCTGTTCGTCCGCGTGCGCGGATCCGCCCGCGAGGAGAACCGTGAGCGTCGCCCAGGCGAGCACGCCGATGCCACCCCAGAAGACGGCGGCAGGTATGCCGCGTCGGGTGGCCCGAACGTCCACGTCGACCTCCCCCTCCGAAGGCAACGTACGTCGACGCCGTTGCGTCGATTGGGGCTGACGATACTCGCGCACGGACGTCGTGTCTAGAGGGTTCTCCGCGCGTTTCCGGGGATGTCCGGGTGTGACGCGCCCGGAGAAATCTCGGCTTGACTTTCCCCAAGTTCTACACATCCCATCCCCGCGGAGGGCAACCTTCAATGCCCGATTTAAACTGATTTCCATCCACAGGCTGGGGAAACGATAAACGCCAGTTCAAGTGAAATAAAAAAGTTTCGTATCCCGGTCCTCCACGGGGTTATCCACACCTGTTGTGCACAGACACTCCGAGTTTGTTCGCACGCTCTCCACAGAGTTATCCACAGGCCGTCTTGCATGTGGAAACAGTCGCTCGTAGCGTGGGCGGGCGACCGAATGTCGGAGGCAGCTGTTTTGCTGTTCAGAGCGGTGTGAGGGCCGAAGGCCGCACGGGCCCCGCCGTCGAAGCGTCTCATCAGAACATCGCATCGGAAACGTCGCATCGAAGGGAAGACTGTGTCGATCGCTGACATCTCAGAGGAGCGCATGGGCGCGAAGCGCGCGCCGGAGCGCACGCCTCCCCACGACCTTCTCGCCGAGCAGAGCGCGCTGGGCGGAATGCTCCTGTCGAAGGATGCGGTCGCCGATGTGATCGAGACGCTCAAGGGTGCCGACTTCTACATCCCGAAGCACGAGCTCATCTTCGAGGCCATCCTCTCGTTGTACTCCCATGGCGAGCCCACCGATGTCGTTGCCGTCACCGACGAGCTCATCAAGACAGGCGAGCTCGGCCGCGCCGGCGGTGCCGACTACCTGCACACGCTGACGTCGATCGTCCCCACGGCGGCCAACGCCGGCTACTACGCGGGCATCGTCTCCGAGCGCGCGATCCTGCGCCGGCTCGTCGATGCGGGCACGCGCATCGTGCAGCTCGGGTACGCCGGTGAGGGCGATGCGACCGACATCGTCAACAACGCGCAGGCCGAGATCTACTCGATCACCGGATCCGAGACCGCCGAAGACTACGTCCCGCTGCAGATCGCCGTCGACGCCGCGCTCGAGGAGATCGAGGCCGCCAGCGGCCGCGACGGATCGATGACCGGAGTGCCGACCGGCTTCAAAGAGCTCGACGAACTGACGAACGGCCTCCACGGCGGGCAGATGATCGTCGTCGCTGCTCGACCCGCCATGGGTAAGTCCACGCTCGCGCTCGACTTCGCGCGCGCCGCATCCATCGGCCACAACCTCCCCTCCGTCTTCTTCTCCCTCGAGATGGGCAAGAGCGAGATCGCCATGCGTCTGCTCAGCGCCGAGGGTGCGATCCCGCTGCAGAACATGCGAAAGGGAAACCTCGACCCGCGCGACTGGACCACCGTCGCCGCGACCCGAGGGCGCATCAACGACGCCCCGCTCTACATCGACGACAGCCCGAACATGACGCTCGTCGAGATCCGCGCGAAGTGCCGTCGACTCAAGCAGCGCGAAGGACTGCGCATGGTCATCATCGACTATCTGCAGCTGATGACGTCGGGCAAGCGCGTCGAGTCGCGTCAGCAGGAGGTCTCGGAGTTCTCCCGAAGCCTCAAGCTCATCGCCAAGGAGCTGCAGGTTCCGGTCATCGCCCTCTCGCAACTGAACCGTGGTCCCGAGCAGCGCACCGACAAGAAGCCCGCGATCAGCGACCTGCGAGAGTCGGGCTCGATCGAGCAGGACGCCGACATGGTCATCCTGCTGCACCGCGACTCGGTGTACGACAAAGACGTGCGTCCGGGCGAGGCCGACCTGATCGTGGCCAAGCACCGTAACGGTCCGACCGCCACGATCACCGTCGCGTTCCAGGGGCACTACTCGCGCTTCATGGACATGGCCCCCGGCGGCGACTTCAACTGAGCGTCGGCTCCGTCGCTCACAGCGGGTGGGAGCGAGGAGAGTGAAGTCGATGGGATCCGGTTCGCGGTCGCCTCGACGAAGCCATTCGATCGCTTCATAGAGGTCGTCACCGATGCGCGTCAGTGAGTTGAAGCGAGACGTGTGGAAGATCGGCAGTTCGCCGTCGTCGTCTCGGGCACCGGTGTCCCAGGCGAGGTAGTCGCCGTTCTCGCTCATCGCGAAGACGACGAGGCGCTCTGCGATGCTCCAGGAGCCGTCGGGTTCGATCTTCCAGTCGTACCCTTCGGCCCGCCCTTCCCGGAAGTCACGGTGCAGCGCCCCGGTCAGGTATCAGCCCCGACCCACCACGCCGTCGCCGAATCCGGAGGGGACCGGCGTGTAGATGAGCCAGAGCCCGACGGTCAGATTCCATCGCGGTTCGCTCTCCACCCCCGAATGCTACCGACCGAAACGCATACGCTCACGCAACATCGGATGCGGTGAGGTGGGCGTATGGCTCACTCCGCTCACTCTCGCCCGTCGTCCGGCCCGCGGTTCCTCGTCGCGGGCCTCGCGGCTCTGGCGGTCGTCGCCGTCACGCTGACGCCGCGCCGGTTCGCGAGCCCTGCTCGTGCGCTCTTCATGGACCTCGCCCATGTCTTCGCGGCGCCTCTGGTCGAGCCGATGACCTTCATCGAGGTGGAGAGCACCCTCAACGCACTGCTCTTCGTCCCTCTCGGAGCCGCGGTGGCGCTTGCGCTCAGCCGGCGGCTCTGGATGCTCGCGCCCGTGCTCGTCTTCTGTGCGTCGTTCGCGATCGAGAGTGTCCAGGCCGCGATCCCTGGGCGTGTCCCTGACGTGCAGGACATCGTGTGGAACACGATCGGCGGGATCATCGGCGCCGTCGCGGTGGGAATCGTGCGAGGGCTCTGGGCCCTGGGGCGACGGCGTTCGTGAGGACGCCGTGGGCCCACGCGCCTATCGGGCGGCGTCGCGCCGAGGCGGAGCGTCATCCCATCGGGGTGACGGGAGGTGCAGCAGCACCAGACCGATGCCGGCGATCACGGAGTTGCGGAAGGCGGGGTCGAGCCCGTTCCACGACGTGGAGCGCCACATCTGGAACCACTCGCCGCCGATGGAGATGAATCCGCCCACGAAGAGCAGGATGATCATCACGAGTCCGATCGACGACCACACGCGGGCGGCGTGGAAGCCGTGGCCGAGGAATCCGCGCACGAAGAACACGACCGCGACGATCAGGACGATCGCGCTCAGCGACTCCCAGATGATCACGCCGATGTACGCGATGTTCCACAGCACGGGATTGTCGATCGCCCGCCACATCACGTCAGGGTCGAGACCTTTTCCGGCCTCCTGGCCGAAGTTCGTGGTGTCCATCGCGAGCACGTGCTGCACGAAGTCGAAGTTCGTGCCGTAGTCGGTGATGTTGCCGAGGGCGACGAGGAAGATGTAGAGCCCGTTAACGAGGACGAGCGCGGCTGCGGCGAAGGGCAGCGAGCCGAGAAGGTGCCAACGAGGTGAGTGCACCGGTGCGTCGGTCGTAGTCATGACCAGACAGTATCGGTCGGCTGTCCTCGCGTCGAGGGGAGCCGAGGCAGCCTCCGGATACCGTGGAGAGGAGCGATCGTGAGCGCACGGTGAAGGGAGAGCGCCATGATGAACCACTCCGGAAGCGACGTGCGCATCCGCGACGGATACGCCGCGCGTGCCGGCGAGTACACGGAGCTGTTCGGCGACATCGGGCAGATGGACGACGTCGACCGCGAGCGCATCGGACGCTGGGCGGATGGCGTCGAGGGCCGCGTTCTCGATGCCGGGTGCGGCCCCGGGCACTGGACCGCCTTCCTCGTCGATCGAGGAGTCCACGCCGAGGGCATCGACCTCGTGCCGGAATTCATCGCCGATGCGTCCGCACGGTTCCCCCAGGTTCCGTATCGGGTGGCATCGCTGACCGACTCCGACGTCCCGGCGGGCTCACTCGGTGGCGTGCTCGCCTGGTACTCGCTGATCCATGCGGCTCCGGATGAGTTGCCGTCTCTGCTCGCGGCCGCTCGGCGCGCGATCCGCGAGGGCGGTCACCTGCTGATCGGGTTCTTCGACGGGAAGGACGGCGAACCGTTCCCGCACGCGGTCACCACGGCGCACTACTGGTCGGTGGACGGGATGTCGGCGCTGATCGAATGCGCGGGGTTCTCCGTGCTCGACAGCGATGCGCGGGTACAGGACGGACGGCGTCCGCACGCGTCGATCAGCGCCGTCGCGATCTGATCGCAGCGTGCGGACGTGCGGTGTCGATCAGGCGAGACTGCGGAAGAACTTCCGGATGTCCTCGGCGAGAAGCTCCGGCTCCTCCATCGCCGGGAAGTGCCCGCCCTCGGTGAACTCGCTCCAGTGGCTGATCGCACCGGTCGGATCCATCGTGCGCCGAATGAGCGGATGGGCGTCGAAGACAGCCCAGCCGGCCGGTACCCCTGCGGGCATGGCGAAGCCGACCTCGGCGTGCTCCGACTCGTAGAAGAACTGCGCGACTGAAGCGCCACTGCGGGTGAACCAGTACAGGCTGACATTCGTCAGGAGCTGGTCGCGATCCACGTCCGGTGCTCGGTGGCCGCTGTCGATCCTGCGGGCGAACTTCTCGACGATCCACGCGAGCTGACCGACGGGCGAGTCCGTGAGCGCCGGTCCGATCGTGTCCGGTCGATGGTTGTGCATGCCGATGTAGCCGCGCTCAGCCGCACTCGCGACGTGTGCAGCCTCGAGCTGGGCGAGCTCTTCCTCTGACAGGTCATCGGGGGCGGGGAACATGTTGCCGACCAGCCCGAGCCATACGCGGTCGCTGCCGAAGTGGGTGCCGATGACGCGGTCGGGGTGGATCCCTGCAAGTCGTCCGGTGATGCCCGTGCCGACGTCGGTGCCGTGGGTCGCGAACCGGTCGTAGCCGAAGCGTGTCATGATCTCGGCGTAGGCTTCCGCCGTCCGTGCGAGGTCCCACCCGGTGCCGGACAGCGGGTTCGAGAAGCCCAGGCCGGGCAGCGACGGGATGACCACGTGGAACTCGTCGGTCAGCAACGGGATCAGTCGCTGGTACTCGACGAACGACGCCGGCCAACTGTCGCTGAGGAGCAGCGGCGTGGCCTGCGGGTTCGCCGACCGCGCGTGGAGCACGTGGAACGTCTGGCCCTCGATGACCGTGGTGAACTGCTCGTGCATGTTGAGGGTCGCCTCTTGCGCCCGCCAGTCGAAGCCGTCGCGCCAGTACTCGGCGAGCTCCTTCAGATACGGAAGCGGGGTGCCCCGACGGAAGTCGGCGCGATCGTCTCGACCGGGCACGGCAAGCGGCCACCGTGTACGGGTCAGGCGATCGTGAAGATCATCGACGGCGCTGTGCGGGATGTCGATGTGGAAAGGGGTGAGGGAGGTGTTCTGGGTCATGCTGTTCACGCTCGCAGGCAATGCGGAAGAGCAGGTTCCGCATTTGCTGAGATGATCAGACATGCTCGAGACCTCGGCCCGTCTGCTGGAACTGCTGTCGTTGCTTCAGCTCAGACGGGACTGGACGAGTTCCGCACTCGCCGATCGACTGGGTGTGAGCACGAGGACCGTGCGCGCCGACATCGGCAAGCTCCGCTCGCTCGGCTATCCCGTGGACGCGCGTCCCGGAGTCGCCGGCGGGTACCGGCTGGCTGCGGGGGCGGCGATGCCTCCACTGCTGCTCGACGATGACGAAGCCGTCGCCGTCGCGGTCGGCCTGGGGGCGGCGGCGACCTGGCGGCTCGGCGTCGAAGAGACCTCGCTCACCGCCCTCGCCAAGCTGGAGCAGGTGATGCCCGCCCGCCTCCGCCGCCGTGTCGACGCGATCCGGAAGGCGACCAGCGTGGTTCCCGGGGCCGAACCCCCACTCGATCTCGCAGCACTCAGCACGGTCGCCGCGGCGATTCGCGGTCACGAACGGCTCCGCTTCGGCTACACGAAGCCGGGTGGCAGCGAAGAGCCGCGGCATGCCGAACCGCAGCGGCTGGTGAGCTGGGGGCCGGTCTGGTACCTGCTCGCGTGGGACCTCGATCGAGACGACTGGCGCATCTTCCGCGTCGATCGCATGATTCCGCGGGTGCCGACCGGGGTGCGCTTCCGACCCCGCGCGATCCCGGAGGGCGATGTCGTCGAGTACGTCGTGCGTCGTGTCACGGAGACCTCCACTTCGTGAGGCTCAGGCGGGAGCACTGGGCAGTCGGAAGGTCGTCCGCGGGATGTCGTCGACGAAGCGGTGCGCCAGCGCGAAGGCCTGCTCCTCGGTGAGGCGGTGCTCTGCGACGAGAGTGGACAGGTAGCCCGCATCGAGTCGTCGGGACATGTCGTGGCGAGCGGGGATCGAGCAGAAGGCCCGGGTGTCGTCGACGAAACCGCTCGTCTTGGTGAACCCGGCGCTGTCCGTCACCGACCTCCGGTAGCGGAAGATGGCGTCGGGGGTGTCGAGGAACCACCACGGCGCACCGGCGTAGACCGAAGGGTAGAAGCCGGCGAGTGGACCGATCTCTCGACTGAACGCGGTCTCGTCGACCGTGAACAGCACCATCCGGAACGTCTCGTTCGTGCCGAAGTCGTTGAGGATCGGGGTGAGCGGCCGCGTGAATGAGGCGACATCCGGCAGGTCGTGTCCGCTGTCCGGGCCGAACTGCGCGAGCGTGTCGCGGTGGTGGTTGCGGATCACGCCGGGGTGCAGCTGCATGACCAGTCCGTCCTCAGACGACATCTCGGCGAGTCGGTACAGCATGTTGCGGCGGTATGCCGTCGCGGCTTCCGCGGTGACGTCCCCCCGGAGCCCGGCGGCGTGGATGCGCTCGGCGTCGGCACTCGTCAGCGGCTGCGAGCCGGCGTCGAGCACACCGGTGTCGGTGGCCGTGCCGCCCGCCGCCCGGAATGCGGTCCGTCGGCGGCGCAGGGCGTCGAGCAGCCCGGCGTAGTTCCCGGCATCGGTGCCGGCAGCTTCCGACAGCTCCGAGAGTGCAGCCGACCATCCCTCAGCCGACGGGTCCATGTAGCGGTCGGCGCGAAACGTCGGAAGCACGTGTCCGCGGAAGGACGGATCGTCGCGCAGTCGTGCATGCGCGGCGAGGTCGTCGGCGGGGTCGTCGGTCGTCGCGAGCACCTCGATGCGGAAGCGCTCGAACAGCGCCCGTGGGTGGAATGCGGGGATTCGCAGTTGCGCGTCGATGTGTGCGTACAGCTCATCGGCATTGCCCGCGCTCGGCTGCTCGGTCACCCCGAACACCTCGGACAGCGACGACTCGAACCAGTAGCGCACCGGCGTTCCGAGGAAGACGTCCCAGTTCGCGCAGAACGCCCGCCACACCTCCTGCGGATCGGCGGGTGCGGCTCCGCGACCCAGCGCGCCGAGGGGCACGCCGACCGCGTGGAGCAGACGCAGCACATAGTGGTCGGGCGTGATCAGCAGCGTCGCGGGATCGGGGAAGGGCTGGTCGTCGGCGAGCAACGCAGCGTCGACGTGCCCGTGCGGGGAGAGGATCGGCGCCGCGGCGACGGTGTCGTACAGCTTTCGGGCGAGCTCGCGCACGCCGGGATCGGCGGGGAGGAGTCGGTCGGCGTGCGGGCTGAGCGCAGTGTTCATGAGTCTCCTCCAGGGGTGCGGCGGGGTGCGGAGCCGGTCGACTCCCGCACGGTCAGGTGGGTGGGCAGTGCGGCGATGTGCCGTCGGTTGAGCGCGCCCGCTCCGATGCGCTCGCTCTGCAGGCGGTCGAGCAGCATCGACACGGACAGGCGTGCGGCCTGCTCGATCGGAGCGGTGAGGGTCGTGAGTGGCGGGTTGCAGAAGTCGGCGCCGAAGATGTCGTCGCAGCCGACGATGCTCATGTCCTCCGGAACGCGCACGCCGCGTTCCTTGAGCCGGATCAGCATGCCGATCGCGAGGAGGTCGTTGAAAGCCACGCAGGCGGTCGCACCGGTGTTCAGCGCGGCATCCGCCGCCGCCGCTCCCGCCTTCGTGCGGGGCTGGTACGGCCCCACCTTCGTGTGCTCGATCCCGAGGCGCTCGCACGCGGCCGCCACGGCCCGCCAGCGGAGATTGCTCGCCCAGCTGGTCGGGGGACCGGCCACGTAGCAGATGCGTCGATGCCCCAGGGAGGCGAGGTGCTCGACGGCCTGGTCGAAGCCGAGCGGCGTGTCGATGAACACCGACGGCACTCCGGGCACGGCACGGTTCAGGGCCACGAGGGGGAGCTCGGTGCTGAGCTCGGCCAGCCGCTCGTCGGACAGGCGGGACGCGGTCAGGATCGCTCCGTCGTAGGAGCTGCGCAGTTCTTCGAGGGTGCTCTCCTCCATCTCGGGCGACTCCTCGGTGTGCACCAGGATCTGCGAGTAGCCCGCCACCCGCAGGGCCTGCTGGGTACCGCGGATGATCCCGAAGTAGAACGGGTTCGTGACGTCGGAGACCAGCACGGCGACCATGCGGGTCGACGGCGTCGATGCCGTGCCGCAGGCGGCGGTGGGCGTGTAGCCGAGGTCCTTCGCGACGCGGATGATGCGGTCGCGGGTGCCGGGGTTGCCACGGCCGGGGACGGCGAGGGCGCGCGACGCCGTGGAGATCGCGACGCCGGCGGCATCGGCCACATCGGCGAGCGTCGGCCGGTGCGAAGGCGGTGTGGGGGACGACATGGGGCAACAGAATCACAAGATGGCAATTACTGGCAATGAATTGCTAACAATTGCCACGCTTGCCTACCTTGGCGAAGACGCAGTCACGTCCACTCACTGTCTCGAAGGAGAGTTCAATGAAGTCTCGACCCCTGATCGCCCTCGGGGCGATGGCCGCAGCAGCGATCGCGTTGACCGCATGCTCGGGATCCACCGCCGGCACGGACGACGGCGACGCCGGTGGCACCGTCGACGGGACCGGCCAGACGCTCACGGTGATGATGGCCGCGAACGGCCTATACCCCGAGCAGCAGAAGGAGTGGTTCGGGAAGGTCTCCGATGCCTTCGAGGAGAAGACCGGAGCGAAGGTCGAGTTCGAGACCTTCGCGAGCGCCAACGACGAGCTGACGAAGATCCAGACTTCTGTGCTCTCCGGACAGGGTCCCGACGTCTACGGACTCGGCACCACTTTCACCCCGACCGCGTACGCGACGGGCGCCTTCGTGAAACTCACCGAGGCCGACTGGGACAAGGTGGGAGGCCGCGACCGCTTCGTGCCGTCGACCCTGGGCATCTCCGGCCCGAGCGAGAAGGACGAGATCGCCGTCCCGTTCGTGAGTCGTCCGTTCGTGATGGCCTACAACACCGAGCTGCTCGCCGCCGCCGGGATCGACGAGCCGCCCACGACGTGGGACGAGTTGACCGCCGCTGCCGCGAAGATCGAATCCGGAGACGTGCACGGTCTCGCGATCGGATACGCCGACAGCTTCGACCCCTGGAAGTTCGTCTGGGGCATGAGCGTGCAGGCGGGCAATCCGCTGATCGATGTCGAGGCCAAGAAGGCGGAGATCGACGATCCCGCCGTGGCCGCCGCCTACGACACCTACTTCGGCTGGTACCAGGACGGACTCGTCGACCCGGCAGCCATCGGGTGGAAGAACGCCCAGGCCGTCGCCGCCTTCGCCGAGGGCAAGGCCGCCTTCCTTCCCATGACCTCGGCGAACTCGAAGCCCACGTTCGCGGGTTCCCCCGTCGCCGACTCCTACGCCTACGCCCTCCTCCCGACCATCCCGCCGGGGGAGACCGAGTTGCCCAAGGACGGAGAGGAAGCGGCCAGCATCCTCTCGGGAGACAACCTCGTGGTCGCCCAGTACTCGCCGAACCAGGACCTCGCGTTCGCGTTCATCGAGATGCTCACCAGCACCGAGTCGCAGCTCGACTACTTCGACACGTTCGGCGAGCTGCCGACGGGGGTGGAGGCGGCCGCACAGGTCGAGAAGGACAACCCCGATCTGAGCGCCAACGTGCAGGCGGCCTCGCAGTCGGTCGCCACTCCGTTCACGGGCGCCTGGGGTGACACGCAGCTCGCGCTGACCAACGTCGTCGTGCAGTCGCTGCCCGCGTTGCAGGGGGGAACGCTCAGCCAGAGCGACATCGCCGCGGCGATCGCCGAGGCCCAGGCGAGTTCGCAGTCCGCGCTGGACAAGTCCAAGTAGCGACGCGAGGACCCGCACATGGCGATCGCGACCGATACGCGTCGGAAACGCACCGACGACACCCCGCCGAGCGAGCGGCCCCGCCCGCTGTGGATGCTGCTCCCCGGCGGGGTGCTGATGACGCTGCTGATCCTGGTGCCGCTGCTGCTCGCCTTCTGGATCTCGATGCTCGATCTCGACCAGTACACGATCAGGCAGTGGCTGCAGGCGCCGTTCGTCGGCCTGGGAAACTTCGTCGAGGCGTTCTCCACTTCTCCGCTGGTGCGGGGGATCTGGCTGAGCGTCAGCTACGCACTGATCGTGTCGGTCGCGGCGATCCCCCTCGGCGTCACGGCGGCGCTGGCCACGCAGAACGCCTTCCGCGGCCGTGGGCTGGTGCGCTCGGTGTACCTGATCCCGTACATCCTCCCCGCGTTCGTCGTGGCGACCGTCTTCCGGGCGATGTTCCAGCCCGAGGGCGTCGTGGACGAGGCCTTCGGCGTCTTCGGCGTCGATCCGGGGCTGTGGTTGAACGGACCGCAGAGCTATTGGACCCTGGTGATCACGCAGCTCTGGGTGAGCTGGCCGTTCGTGTATCTGCTGACCCTCGCCGGTCTCCAGGCGGTGGATGCGGAGGTGCACGAGGCGGCGGCGCTCGACGGCGCCGGCTGGGGGATCAAGCTGCGCAAGGTGATCCTGCCGTACCTGCGCGGATCGATCCTGCTGGCCTTCATCCTCACGTTCCTGCACAGCATCAACGCCTTCACGATGCCGTTCGTGCTCTTCGGGATCCCGGCCCCCGTCGATGTCGAGGTCCTGCCGGTCCTCACCTACGTCACGGCGTTCCAGAGCTTCCGGTTCGGGCTCTCCGCGGCGATGGCGGTCGCCTCTCTCGCGATCGTCGCGATCCCCCTGTTCGTCTACCTGCGCGCTGTGCGCCTCGACACCGGAGAGGACGCGAAGTGATGAGCGTCACCACCACGATCGCGCAGGTCAACCCGCGCCGGAGCCGCCCGGGCGGTCACAGCCAGGTCGACCGCCTGCTGCCGCGTCCGCTTCTCGTGGCCGCGAACGTCTTCCTGTGCCTGGTCGTCTTCGGGCCCGTCTCGTACATGCTGTTCGCCTCGATCAACGCCGATGTCGCGGTCGCCGGAGGCGCGTACTGGCCGACCGAGCTGCGTCTCGACAACTACATCAAGGTCTGGCGCAGTGTCGATCTCGCCGGAGGTCTGGCCAACAGCCTGCTGATCTGCGGGGCGGTCGCGGTCGTCTGCGCGGCCGTGGCCGTGTCGATGGCCTGGGTGCTGGTGCGATTCACCTTCATCGGACGCGTCACGATCCTTCGGGGTCTGCTCGGCCTGCAGTCGGTTCCGGGAACCCTCATGCTGCTGCCGGTGTTCGTGATGTTCTCGACGCTGTCGTCGGTGCTGCGCATCCCCACCATCGGCACGCACTGGTCGGTGTTCGTCACCTACCTCACCTTCGCGCTGCCGTTCTCGACCTGGGTGATGGTGACGTACATCCGCGGGCTGCCGCGCGAGCTCGAAGAAGCCGCCCGCATCGACGGCGCCTCCAACTTCCGCGTCCTCACCCGCATCGTGCTGCCGCTGAGCTGGCCCGGGATCGTGGTCTCCGCGATCTTCGCGTTCCT
The DNA here is from genome assembly GCF_004794435.1 of Microbacterium sp. K27. Lineage (NCBI taxonomy): Bacteria > Bacillati > Actinomycetota > Actinomycetes > Micrococcales > Microbacteriaceae > Microbacterium > Microbacterium sp. K27. The sequence goes on along the minus strand of NZ_SSDK01000040.1, from coordinate 308,016 downwards.
GCAGGGGTGGAACGACGTGCTGTTCGCCTCGGTCATGACCAACCGCGACAGCCGGACCGCCGCGGTGGCCCTGCAGATCTTCGGCGCGACGCAGGAGACGGGTGCGGTGCCGCTGTACGGACAGATGATGGCGGCCTCGCTCATCTGCGCCATCCCCGTCGTCGTGTTGTATCTCGTGTTCCAGCGTTATCTCGTAGGCGGTCTCACCGCAGGAGGAGTGAAATGACCCCGTGGAAGCTCTCAGGATTCGGTGACGAGATCGATCCCGATCCGGCCGTGCAGATCGCCGTGCTCCAGGCGCTCGGCGCGCGGCACATCGAGGTGCGCAGCGCGTGGGGGGTGAACATCGTCGATCTCGATGAGTCTCAGCTGACGCAGCTCGCGGCCGTCGTGCGCGAACGCGGCATGTCGGTCTCGGCGGTCGCCTCGCCGATCGGCAAGGTCGACGTGTCCCTACCGGTGGAGCACGAGGTCGGTCGACTGCAGCGGGCGATCCGTGCCGCCGACGTCCTGGAGACCCCGTATATCCGCATCTTCTCGTTCTTCCGCGACGAGAACCTTTCGGCCGAAGACATCCGCGACGACGTGCTCGTGCGCATGGCGGCGCTCGCGCGCACCGCCGAGGCGGCCGGGGTCACCCTCGTGCACGAGAACGAGAAGGACATCTACGGCGACATCCCCGCACGCGTGCTCGACGTGATCGAGTCGGTCGGTTCGGACCGGCTGCGCATCGCCTGGGACAACGCCAACTTCGTGCAGGTCGGCGTCCGTCCGTTCACCGACGGCTACGCGATGCTGCGACCGCACCTCGAGTATCTGCAGCTGAAGGATGCGCTCGCAGCGACCGGCGAGGTGGTCCCGGTGGGCGAGGGCGACGGCGAGCTGCGCGAGACCCTCACCGCCCTGCGCGACGACGGCTATGCGGGGTTCGCCTCGCTCGAACCGCACCTCGCCGACGTGAACGCCCTCGGCGGGTTCTCCGGCCCCGAGGCCTTCGGCCGCGCCGGTCGGGCCCTGCGCACCCTCACGGACGAGATCGGAGTGACCCTCTCATGACCGACGCAATCCTCGACGTCGCGATCGTGGGATGCGGCATCATCGGCGTCAATCATGCCCGAGCGATCGCGAGCACTCCCGGCCTGCGCATCGTCGCCGTCGTCGACGAGGTGCCGGCGGCGACCGCACGGCTGGCCGACCTCGTCGTCGACGAGCTGGGCGGCGCGCGACCGTCGGCCCACGCCGAGATCGAGTCGATCCCCGCCGATGTCGACATGGTCGTGATCTGCACCCCGAGCGGCTCCCATCTCGAGCTCGCCGAACGGGCGGTCGCCCGCGGGATGCACGTCGTGCTGGAGAAACCCCTCGACGTGTCGATGGAGCGCGGCCGCCGATTAGCGGAGATCGCCAGGGACGCGGAGACGCGCGGCATCCGGATCTCGGTGATCAGCCAGCACCGCTTCGACCCCGGTGCCGTGGCCGTCGCCGACGCCGCCCACTCCGGACGCCTGGGACGGATCACGAGCGCGGTGGCCTCGGTGCCCTGGTGGCGCTCTCAGGAGTACTACGACTCGGGCGCCTGGCGAGGCACCTGGGAGCTCGACGGCGGAGGCGCCGTCATGAACCAGGGCGTGCACACCGTCGATCTGCTGCTGTGGTTCCTCGGCATGCCGGTCGAGGTGTTCGCCCACACCGCGCTGCTCGCGCACGAGCGGGTCGAGGTCGAAGACGTCGCCGTGGTCACGGTGCGCTTCGAATCGGGGGCGCTCGCCGTGCTGCACGCCACGACCGCGGCCTTCCCCGAGCAGCCGGTGCGGCTGGCTGTGCACGGTGCACAGGGGACCGGCATCATCGAGAACGACCAGCTCGCCCGGCTGTGGATCGACGGCGAGCCGACCGACCGCAGCGCCGACTGGGTGCCGGAGGGGCATCGACTCGGCGACGACCGCAACCCGCAGGCATTCGCCGAGGGCCACGCCCGTCAGTACGCCGACATCGTCGAGAGCATCCGCGACGGGCGGGCTTCCCGCGTCGGGGTGCCCGAGGCGCTGCGGGCGCTCGCCGTCGTGCGCGGCATCTACGTCTCGGCGACCACCGGCTCGCCGGTGCGCATCGCCGACCTGATCGACGGCACCGTCGACGACACGAACGTGCGGACAGGAGGCATCGCATGAAGTTCTCCGTGTTCACCGCGGCGACCCCCGACTGGGAGCCCGCGGAAGCGGCCCGCCGCATCGCCGCGATCGGCTACGACGGCATCGAGTGGCGCATCACCGACCAGGACGAGGCGGATCCGCCCGGGTTCTGGGCCGGGAACCGGGCGACCTGGCCGCTCACCGGGCTCGAGGGGTCGGTCGCCGAGATCGCCCGCATCACCCGCGAGGCCGGGCTGGAGTTCAGCGGCATCGGCGGCTACGCGCTCGCGCCCGACCGGGACGACGTGCTGCGGACGCTCTGGGCGACGGCGGACCTCGGTGCGCGTCAGGTGCGCGTGCGCATCCCCTTCAACGACGCCCAGGACTATCGCTCGGTGTTCGCGCAGACCAGGGACGACCTGGAGTGGGCCGCGGAACAGGCGGGGACACTCGGCGTGAAGGTGCTGGTCGAGCTGCACCACCAGACGATCTCGTCGTCGGCGTCGGCCGCCCTCCGGCTGGTCGACGGCATCGATCCGCGCACCATCGGCGTGATCCACGACCTCGGCAATCTCGTGATCGAAGGACAGGAGGACACTCGGGCCGGGCTCCAGCTTCTGGGCGAGTACCTCGCTCACGTGCACGTGAAGAACGCGGTCTGGCAGCGCACCGGGCAGACCGGGCTCGATGGAGATGTGCGCTGGGAGTCGGTGTGGGTGCCGCTGCGCGAGGGCATCGCCAGTGTGCCGGACTACTTCCGTGCTCTCGCCGAGGTCGGGTACGACGGCTGGGTGACGCTGGAGGACTTCTCGACGGATGCTCCGCTGGAAGAGCGACTGGTCGACGACCTCGCCTTCCTCCGCGCGTGCGCCGGTGCCGCGGGCATCGGATCGTGACCGGGCCGGCGCGCACGCAGCATCCCCCGGTCCGTGCCGCTCATCTGGGGATGGGCGCCTTTCACCGCGCCCATCAGGCTTGGTACACCCAGCAGGTGAACGACCGCGCAGGCGCGGACGACGGCTGGGGCATCGCCGCTTTCACCGGACGCACCCCCGAGGCTGCGGAACTGCTGTCACGGAACGACGGCGTCTACACGGTGCTGGAGCGTTCGGCCGAGGGGGATCGGGCGACGACCGTGCAGTCGATCGTGCGCGCGGTCCCCGGAGCGGATGAGGCGTCCTGGCTCGCCGTGCTCGCCGATCCGCAGGTCGCCGTGCTGACCGTCACCGTCACCGAGGCCGGGTACTCCGCCGGTTCCGCGGTGCCCGGACGCATCGCCGACGGCCTCATCGCTCGGGCGGACGCCGACGCAGGACCCCTCGCGGTCGTGAGCTGCGACAACCTGCCGGGGAACGGCCGCGTGCTGCGTGACGCGGTGCTCAAGGCCGCCGGCACCGAGGCTGCGCGCATCTCGGACACCGCGTCGTTCGTCGACACCGTGGTCGACCGGATCACGCCGGCCGTCACGGCAGCCGACATCGATGCCGTGCGGAAGCTCACCGGCCTCGACGATCCCTCCACCGTCGTGACCGAGCCGTTCACGGAGTGGATCCTCGCCGGAGAGTTCCCCGGCGGCGCACCGGACTGGGCGCAGGGCGGTGCACGATTCGTGGCCGACGTGGGTCCGTATGAAGAGCGCAAGCTCTACCTGCTCAACGCCGGCCACAGCTTCCTCGCGGCCGCTGGTCGTCTGCGCGGATATGAGACGATCGCCGAGGCGTTCGACGACCGCGACCTCCGTGGCGACACCGAAGCGCTCTGGGCCGCCCAGCGGACCGCGGTCGATCTGCCTGTCGCAGAGCTCGACGGATGGCTCGGCGACCTGCGCGTCCGCTTCGCGAACCCGCGCATCGCCCATCGACTCGACCAGATCCGCCGCGACAGCCCGATCAAGGTGGCGCTGCGACTCGTGGCTCCCGTGCGCCGGCGGCGTGAGGACGGCCTCGCCGTCGACGACGCACAGGTGCACGCCCTGGAGACCTGGATCCGCTCGCTCCTCGAACTCGACCCGACCGACACCGCGACGGCCGCCGTCGCGCGCACCATCGGCGCCGTGCCCGAGAGCGATCGCACGCGCACCGTCATCGACCACCTCACTCCCGAAGGGACCCTCGCATGAGCATCGACAAGGCTGAGGTCATCGTCACCAGCCCGGACCGGAACTTCGTCACCCTCAAGCTCACGACCGCCGACGGCGTCTCGGGCCTCGGCGACGCGACCCTCAACGGGCGTGAGCTCGCCGTCGTCGCGTACCTCACTGAACACGTCGTCCCGCTGCTGATCGGCGCCGACGAAGACCGCATCGAGGACACCTGGCAGTTCCTCTATCGGAGCGCGTACTGGCGGCGAGGCCCCGTCACGATGGCCGCCGTCGCCGCGGTCGACATGGCACTCTGGGACATCAAGGGCAAGAAGGCGGGGATGCCGGTCTACCAGTTGCTGGGCGGGGCATCGCGTTCCGGCCTGCTCGCCTACGGTCATGCCTCGGGAAAAGAGCTGCCCGAACTCTTCGACTCCGTGCGCGCGCACCTCGACCAGGGGTATCGGGCGATCCGCATCCAGACGGGTGTTCCCGGGCTCAAGGCCATCTACGGCATCGCCTCGCAGGCCGCAGACGCCGGGGGCGGCGAAGCCCGGTACGACCACGAGCCGGCCCGGCGGGGTGCGAAGCCGGTCGAGGAGGATTGGGACACCCGCGCCTATCTGAACCACCTGCCGGGCGTCTTCGAGGCGGTGCGCAACGAGTTCGGCCCCGACATCCCCCTGCTACACGACGGCCACCACCGGATGACGCCCATCCAGGCGGCGAAGCTCGGCAAGGCACTCGAACCGTACGACCTCTTCTGGCTCGAGGACTGCACCCCCGCCGAGAACCAGGAGGCGCTGCGGCTCGTGCGTCAGCACACGACGACACCCCTCGCGATCGGCGAGATCTTTAACACCGTCTGGGACTTCAAGGACATCATCCGCGATCAGCTCATCGACTACGTGCGCGGCGCCGTGACGCACATGGGCGGCATCAGCCCGCTGAAGAAGACGCTCGACTACGCGGCGATGTATCAGATCAAGTCCGGCATGCACGGGCCCACCGACATCTCGCCGGTCGGCATGGCGGCGGCGATGCACCTCGGCCTCGCCATCCACAACTTCGGCATCCAGGAGTACATGCAGCACGGCTCGCGCACCGACAGGGTGTTCCAGCAGTCCTTCACCTGGCGCGAAGGCCTGCTGCACCCGGGCGACAAGCCGGGCCTGGGCGTCGAGCTCGACGTCGACGAGGCGGGAAAGTACCCGTATGAGCGGGCCTATCTGCCGTACAACCGTCTGGCGGATGGAACGGTGCACGACTGGTGACCAGCGAGTCTCGGCCGATCGTCGTCATGGGGGTGTCCGGGGTGGGCAAGACCACGGTGGGGCGGGAACTCGCGCGCCGGATGGGTGTCGCGTTCATCGATGCGGATGATCTGCACGGGCCGGAGAACATCGCGAAGATGGCAGCCGGTGCTCCGCTCGACGACGACGACCGATGGCCGTGGCTCGACCGGGTGGGGGCGGCGCTCGCCGCAGATCCGGCGGTCGTCGTCGCCTGCTCGGCCCTGAAGCGCAGCTACCGTGACCGGCTGCGCGCCTCGGCCCCGACCGTCTTCTTCGTGCACCTCGACGCGCCCCGAGAACGGGTGGTCGCGCAGACCACCGCGCGCCGGGACCACTTCATGCCGCCTGCGCTGCTGGCGTCGCAGCTGCAGGCGCTGGAGCCCCTCGGGCCGGACGAGCAGGGGATCGCGGTGACCGTGGATGCCGCGCCCGAAGAGCTCGTGGAACGCATCTGCCAGGCCCCCGTCTGACCGCACCCGCCTCAGGGGATCGGCACCGCCCGGTCCGCTCCGAGGCGCTTCATGACCATGGTCGAAGTGAGCCGCTGCACGCCCGGCAGGGCCCCGAGGGTGTTGTCGTAGAGCTCCTGGTAGGCACTCATGTCGCGGGTGAGGATGCGCAGCATGTAGTCGGGGTCGCCGAACAGGCGCTGGGCCTCGACCACCGCGGGGATCGCCACGACCGCCTCCTCGAACGCCACGATCGTGTCCTTGTCGGTGCGTCCGATCGTCACGAACACGATGGCCTCGAACGTGAGGCCGACGGCTGCGGGCGCGACGACCGCGCGGTATCGCTCGATCGCTCCGGACTGCTCCAGTTCCTTGAGTCGGCGATGGCATGCGGACAGGCTCAACCCGACCTGGGAGGCGAGGTGCGTCGCACTCATCCGTCCGTCATCCTGCAGCAGGGAGAGGATCTCCCGGTCAAGTGCGTCCATGGTGACAATTCTTGCAGGTGAAGGGCGCGATCACCCGAAGAATCGGAGCACCTTTCGCGTGATCCTTCGTAGTCTCTTCCTCGGATTGAGGAGGACCGATGGATATCGCTCTGGTCATGCAGTTCTGGGTGGTTGCCGTGATGCTGGCGCTGACCCCCGGAGCGGACTGGGCGTATGCGATCTCCGCCGGCCTGCGCGCCCGCTCGATCGCGCCGTCCATCCTCGGGATGATCGCCGGGTACACCGTCGTGATCGTCGCCGTCGCGCTCGGTCTCGGAGCGCTGGTCACCGCGTATCCGGTCACCCTCACGACCCTGACCGTGATCGGCGCGCTCTATCTGATCTTCCTCGGTGCGACGACGCTGGCCACACGCCCTGCGCCGATCGCGGAGAGCGGCGAACCGGTCGCCACCGGGGGGTGGGGGCAGTTCCTGCGGGGATCCGGTGTGAGCGGGATCAACCCGAAGGGGCTCCTGCTGCTGCTCGCCCTGTTGCCGCAGTTCACGAGCCCGCACGGCTGGCCGTCGACGACGCAGATGCTCGCCCTCGGCGGCTTGCACCTGCTCAACATCGCGATCGTCTACACGACAGTGGGGCTGCTCGCCCGTCGTCTCCTGCGCACCCGGCCGCGTGCGAGCTCTGTGGTCACCCGGATCGCGGGCATCGCCATGACCGTCATCGGCGTCGGCATCCTCGCGGAGCAGGTGATCGAGTGGCTGTGAGCGCCTACGTCTCTCTCCCGTCGATGCCGTCTTTTCTCCGGTCGATACCGTCTGCGACCTCGACCTGCCGCAGTAGCGTCGGAGGGAGGGCGGCGATCGGCGGGAGAAGAGGGGCTTCATGACTTCCAGTGGACGGACGAACGCGGCTCTGCAATTGCTGCTGCCGGCGTTCCTGCTCGGGGCGATCATCGCGATCTCCTTCCTCGAAGCCCCGTTGAAGTTCCTCGCGCCCGGCGTCACGATCCCGATCGGTCTCGGCATCGGTCGACTCGTCTTCACCGCGCTGAACGTGCTCGCGGGTGTCGTCCTGGTCGTGCTCACAGCCGTGAGTGCCCGGGCGAAGGCCGGACGCACGACCCTGGTGATCCTCGGTGTGATCTGGCTGGTGTTCCTTCTCGAGATCGCCGTCATCCGCCCGGTGCTCAACCGGCGCAGCGATCTGGTGATCGCCGGGGCCGAGGCGCCGGGGACGAATTGGGCGCACTATGCGTACATCGCCGCCGACGTGGCGATCATCGGGCTCCTCATCGCATTGGTCGTCGTCACCGTGCGGCGGGTCCTGCCGTCGGAAGCGCGATAGTCGACCGCTCCGCACCTCTTCCGAAAGCCCACGCATTCCGATCTATCGGCATACAGATTCCCTGAACGCGGCCACCTCCATCACAGCAGTGAAATGTTGAATGTTGCCGGCCGGATCCTGGCCGGACATCAACCGGAGGAACACCATGAAACTGAAGAACCGAATCGCCGCTACCGGCATCACCATCGCCCTGGCCGCGGGTGTCGCGCTCATCGGCGCACCGGCCGCCAACGCTGCCGAAGCCCAGGTCGACAACTACGGAGCCGTGAACTACCCCTTCGCGCCGAGCGATGACACGAGCGTCGGCCAGGCGGGAATCGGCTGGGTGCGACTTGCCGACGGCACGCTGGGCCAGGAGTCCGAGCAGACCTTCGGATCGGCCGCGAAGGTCACTCTCGACGACAACGTCGATGTGGTCCAGGCCGGAGAGAAGGTGCGCATCACGGTCACCGCGACCAACCGCTCCAGCTTCACTCGCCTGATCTCCACGGCGATCCCGACGGCCTACGGTCTGACCGTGACCGGTGCCGAATCGTCCCTCGGCGAGCCAATCGTCAGCAGCAGCCATGTCTTCGCCTCCTTTGGCGAGCTGGAGCCGGGCGAGACCGGCACGGCGGTCATCACGGCCGAGGTCGGTGACGTCGCCCCCGGAACCACTCTGCAGACCCGCGCCTACGTCTATCAGGACCTCTCGGGTCCGATGTCGCAGATCAGCGACACGAACACCGTCATCGGCTGAATCGGCCGCTGACACGTGCGGTGGGTTCTTCGGAATCCACCGCATTTCGCTGTTCGGTCAGGGGCGGACGCGGACCGTGCGTCCCTCGAAGGTCACCAGGTCGCCGTCGCGCAGCTGACGCCCGCGTCGGCGATCGACCTCGCCGTTCACGGTGACGTATCCGTCGATGATCACCTCTTTGGCGTCGCCGCCGGAATCGAGGAGGCCGGCGAATTTGAGGAACTGCCCGAGGCGGATCACCTCACCGCCGATGGAGATGTCGTCGATCGGTGCGGAGTTCGTCATCCTTGAATGCTAATCGGCTTCGACCGAGTCCGGATGCGACGATGCCGCCGCCCGTGCGGGCGGCGGCATCGTCTCGAGTCGGGCGCATCGGGTTCGCCCGACAGGACGCAGGGGGCTGCTCCTCGAACGGCTCGGTCCCCTCCTCGAGCGACTCAGTCGGTGTCGGTTCCGACGACCGCGAAGTCGACGCCGAAGTCGATGTCGATCGAACGGTTGTCCGACGTGAGGACGGAGGCGTCGTAGGGGCTCACGTCGTCGCCGTCGACATCGAGGTCGGTGATCATGCCTTCGGCCTCGGCGAGTGCCGCCGAGACGAGGGCGCGGATCGTCTCGTCGTCGAGCGTGAGCGCGGGGCCGGTGTCATCGCCGTCGGCCACATCGGTCGAGATGACGGATGCGGCGAGGTCCTTGTCGACACGGACCTCGGTCTCATCGCCCGCGGTCGTCGTGAGCTGCACCTCCCACGTACCGTCGCGCTTCGCATCGATCGAGGTGACCTCGCCGTCGGCGGCTCCGCGTGCCGCATCCGCGATCGTGATGAGTTCGTCGGCGGATGCCGTACCGATGCCTGTCACCGGGCCGCGGCCGTTCGAGGGGGCGTCGCCGCGGTCGTCGCCGCGGTTGCCCTCACGCGGGGCGTGGTCATCCGCGTCGTCGTGGCGGGGACCGTCGGACATGGAGGAGCGGTCGTCGTCGCCGAACTCGTCGCCGATCGCGGCACCGACGGCGATGCCGCCACCTGCGAGGACCACGGCTGCCGCGATGCCCCCGCCGATGAGCAGTGCGCGCTTGCGCCCGGGCTTCGGTGCGGATGTCGTGGGGACGGCGACCGGCTCCGCCGCGGGGAAGGTCGGGTGGTGACCGGCACCCGCGTTCGGGGCTGCCGCATCCGGAGTCGGGGTCACCGGTACGGTCTGCGCATCCGGGGTGCCCTGTGCGGTCTGGTCGGAAGCTGGCGTCTGGTCGGGAGTGGGTGTCTTGTCGTCCATGTCTCGATGGTGCCGCGCAGGCGCTGAAGCCATCCTGAAGCGTCCTGAAGACCTCTTCAGGAACCGGACTTCCGGCCGGTCAGGTGCTGAGGGGGAGGGTGAGGACGAAGCGTGCGCCGCCCCAGCGGGAGTCGTCGACCGTGAGGGTTCCCCGACTGCGGGTGGCGATGCCGCGGGCGATCGCGAGCCCCAGTCCGCTGCCTCCGGCGTCGCGGCTGCGGGCTTCGTCGAGGCGCACGAAGCGCTCGAAGATGCGCTCGCGTTCCTCGGCCGGCACCCCGGTGCCGTCGTCCTCGACCGTGACGAACACGTGGCCGTCGGACGGGATCACCCCGATCGCGATGCGTCCTCGGCTGTGGCGCACGGCATTGTCTGCAAGGTTGCGCACCAGTTGGCCGAGCAGGCGCGGGTCTGCGTGCACCCTTGCGGCTTGGACGCCGGAACCGTCGACGTCGAGCCCGGCCGCACGCAGCCGGCGCACCTCGCTGAGCGCGATGTCGTCGAGGTCGACCGCTTCGTCCAGCGTGCTCGCACCCTCGTCGAGACGGGCGAGCAGCAGCAGCGATTCGACGATGCCCTGCAGTCGGAGCCCTTCCTCCGACACGACCTCGGCGAGTTCGCCGATGCTCGTCACGTCGGGGTGGGCCTGGGCGAGCTCGGCGTGTTGACGGATGGTCGCGAGCGGGGATCGCAGTTCGTGCGAGGCATCCGAGACGAAGCGCCGTTGCGCGGTGGCCGCGGCGTCGAGTCGGTCGAGCATGCCGTTCATGGTGGTCGCGAGTGCGGCGATCTCATCCGCGGTCTCCGGCACCGGCACCCGCTGGTGCAGGCGCTCGGCGGTGATGCCGTCGACCTCTTCGCGGATGCGCTCGACAGGGCGGAGCGCGCGACCGACCACGAGCCAGGTGGTCACGGCCACGAGCAGCAGCAGCAGGGGGACCGTGATGGCGAGCAGCGTCGCGACCGTCGCCAGGGTCTCGGAATCGTCATCCATCGAGACGGCGAGCACGAGCGTCTGATCGCCGTCGATGTCTTCCGAGACCACCACGACGGTGTCGCCGTCGACGGTGGTCGTCTGCGGGTCGTCATCGGCGGGGAGCGGCGTCGAACCCAGCTTGTCGCGAGCCTCCTCGCTCGCCGCGCGTACCGACCCGTCCGGACCGAGGATCTGCAGGATCTCGTCGTCGAGCGCGTCCACGCCCTTGCCACCCGGCCCACCGGCACGTTCGGCGAGCTCGCTGAGCCGCTGCTCCGCGGCGCGTTCGGTGCTGTCGTGGATGCTGGCGCTGAGGACGCCGTAGAACGAGAAGGCGCCGATGAGCAGTGCGACGGCCACGACGACGGTCGCTCCGAGCGTGGTCCTGCCGCGCACCGAGCGCCAGCCGCGGCTAGCCACCGTTCGCCGCCAGCCGGTAGCCCGCACCGCGGATGGTCTCGATGGCCTCGCGTCCGAAGGGCTTGTCGAGCTTGCGGCGCAGGTGTCCGACGTAGACCTCGACGATGTTGGGGTCGCCGTCGAAGTCGTCGTCCCAGACGCCGTCGATGAGAGCCCGCTTCGACAGCACCTGGCCGCGATGACGCATGAGGTACTCGAGCACCGAGAACTCCCGTGCGGTCAGGGGCACGGGCGTCTCCCCGCGCCAGACGCGGTGCGCGGCGGGGTCGAGTCGGAGATCGCCGGCTTCCAGAACGGCCGGACGGGCGACGGCACCGCGGCGCACGAGGGCCCGCAGGCGTGCGACGAGGATCGCGAACGAGAACGGCTTGGTGACGTAGTCGTCGGCGCCGGTCTCGAGCGCCTCCACCTGATCCCACTCGCCGTCCTTCGCCGTGAGCATCAGCACGGGCGTCCAGTTCTCCTCGGCCCGAAGCGCCTCGCACACCTTCCAGCCGCTCATGCCGGGCATCATGAGGTCGAGCACGATCGCGTCGTACCGCGTCTCGCGTGCGCGCCAGAGTCCGTCGACGCCGTTGTGCGCCACGTCGACGGCGAAGCCCTCGGCCTCGAGGCCGCGGCGTACGCCCTCGGCGAGACGCACCTCGTCGTCCACCACCAGGATCCGCATCCCTCCAGTGTGGTGGCTCCACGCTGAATCCGGGCTGAAGCGGTCGCCTCGCCATACTCCGATTCGAAGAAGTCAGTCGGCGAGGGCAGCCTGGATCTCACGGATCACTTCGCCGAGGGTGCCGGAGTCGAGCAGCCCGGGGCCGAGGGGGCCGGCGGAGTCGGTGCCGAGGGGCGGCAGGCGTCGGAGTGCGCAGGCGGCCTCGACGGAGAGCATGCGGAGCTGCCATCGCACCTCTTCGACACGTGCTTCGGGAGCATTCGGGTGGGCCAGCTCGACGGCCTTCGCGGCGTAGGCGGCTGCTCCGAGCGCGTGCGCGCCCATGTGTGCGACTCCTGCGGCCTGGGCTGCCGAGCGGGCCGCGGCGACTCCGGCGGGCGATGTGGCGCTGTGGGCAGCCCGGCCGGCGACGAAACGTCGACGGATCTCGCCCGCAGCCGTGAGCTCGCCCCGCGCGAACTCCCGTGCCCTGGCGATGGCGTCCCGGGCCCGAGCGTCGTCGGGCGCCTCGGCCTCGAACAAGGGCAGCACCCGCTCTGCGCAGTCAGCGGCCCACACCGCGACGGTGCGGCGGTCCGCGTCGGTCATGCCCTGTGGGGTCGTCATGCTCACCTCGCTCGGCGTTCGATGCGTGATCGTGCGGCCTCGTGCGCCTCGCGAAGAAGGGTGAGCACCGCATCCGCCGTCCGTTCCGCAGGGTTGATCACGCACACCCAACCGGACATGCCGTAGAGCGGATGCCGGTGGAACACGTCGGCCTCGGTCGGATCAGCGTCAGCATCCACGATCGACTCGGTCTGTGCGCGCCCGACGTGGATGTTCACCCGGAAGCGTCCTGGAGCGTCCAAGGCGGACGAGGTGTCGTCGGGATAGTCCTTCGTGATGATCGTGCCGTACGGCTGAGTGCGCTCCGGCATCCGTCCGTCGGGCGCGTAGGAGAAGTACGCGTCTCCCCACGACAGCTCCGGAAAGTCGCTTCCGGGCCCGGGCGCGACGACGAGGACACCGTCGAGCCCGCGGACCGTCTCGATGATCTTCTGCATTTCCATCCTTCAATGGTGAGGTGGAAGTGCTTATGTGGACTTCTGTCCGTAAGCGAAGGGGGAGAAGGTGCAGAACCCTCAAGAGGCGACATTCACGACGGTGCAGCTCGGACGGCTGGTCGGCTACTCGACCCAGCAGGTGCGCGATCTCGAGCGCCTCGGCGTCATCCCCGCGGCAGAGCGCGGTGCGAACGGGTATCGCCGGTATCGGATGCCGCATGTCACGGCCCTGCAGGCGTACCGCGCGATGGCAGCCGCGCTCGGCCCGGTGCCCGCCCGCCGGCTCATGCCGGACCTGATCGAGGGGACGCTCGAGCGAGCCGCCGAGCGGATCGACGATCTGCACGCGAACCTCTCCCGTGAGCGTTCTCGGGTGCGGGAGGCGCTGAGCGGACTCGATGTCGCCGTGGCCGAGGCCGACGACGTGTTCGCCGAGGAGGACGCGATGACGATCGGCGAACTCGCCCAGGCGCTGGGCATCCGTCCGTCGGCCTTGCGTCACTGGGAGCGCGAGGAGCTCGTGCATCCGCTGCGGGGTGCGGCGTCGACCCGTTCCTACGGTTCCGCCGCGATCACCGAGGCGCGGGTGGCAGCGGCTCTCCGCTCCGGCGGCTACGGCATTCCGGCGATCGCCCGCATCCTCGACGAGGTGCGCACGCACGGTCGCACCTCCGAAGTTCAGCGGATCCTCACGGAGAGGCTGGCCGACCTCACGCGCCGTAGCGTCGCCCTGCTCGGTACCGCGGGGCACCTGCACGACCTGCTCGCCGGCCGTCTCCCCGGGGCGGGATCGTCGGTCACTCCCGAGCGCTGATCAGTGCGGCGAGCCGCTCGACGATCGGATTCGCGTCGAGCGGATCGGTGATGATCGCGGTGATCGCCTCGAACGGGAGGACAGGAAAGCGAGCGGCGGCACCGACCTTCTCTTCGCTGGCCAGCACCACGGTCTCCGTGCACCGCGAAGCGAGTGCCCGCTTCGTCACCGCGTCGTCGAGCTCACCCGTCGTGAGACCGTGCACGGGATCGACGCCGGTCACGCCGAGGAAGAACACATCGGCGGCGAGGTGCTGGATGGCCTCCATCGCGAGTCCTCCGCCGGTGACCAGGGAGTGCCGGGTGAGCTCCCCGCCGATCATGACCACACGGGCGTCGGAGTGTTCGGCCACGGAGAGCGCGACGACGGGACTCGGGGTGATGACCGTGATGCCGGCGCCGGAGGGGAGCAGCCGAGCCATCGCGAGGGTCGTGGTCCCGGCGTCCAGCACGATCGTCGCTCCGGGACGGATGCGCGCGACGGCCGCACGTGCCACCCGCTCCTTGCTCTCGGTCGCGAGGCCGTGCCGGTCGCGCACCGGTCGTTCGGGCTCGGGGATCGGCAGGGCGCCGCCGTACACCCGCTGGAGCTTCCCCTCCTCGGCGAGTTCGCGGAGATCTCGGCGGATGGCATCTTCCGACACTCCGAGCTCGTCGGCCACCGCTTTCGCGACGACGCGTCCGTCGCGGGCGAGAAGGTCGAGCAGGTGGTCCTTGCGTTGCGCAGCGAGCATTTGTTTCCTCACGAAGTTGCACGATTGTGCATGATTCAGACTACAGTCATCTCCATGACGAAGCCACTCCTGATCCTCATCGCCGGCCCCTATCGCTCCGGGACGAACGGCGACCCCGACCTCATCGCCCGGAACCTCGCGCGCCTGGAGGAGGTCTCGGGCCCGATCTTCCGCCTCGGCCACGTGCCGATGATCGGGGAGTGGGTCGCGCTGCCGATCCTGCACACGCTCGAGCCGGCCGACTCCGATGCCGATGCCGATGCCGGTGACGTCATGTACGAGACCGCGCACCGCCTGCTGCAGCACTGCGACGCCGTGCTGCGCCTGCCGGGGGAGTCGTCCGGTGCCGACAAGGACGTCGAGATCGCGCAGCAGCGCGGGCTGCCGGTCTACCGCTCCCTCGAGGAGATCCCCCGGCGGTGATTCCGTAGGCTGGAGGTATGACCAAGAACCTCTGGACCATCCTCGGCGTCATCCTCGCCGTCGTGATCGCGTGGTGGATCGTGAGCGCCCTGTTCTCGGTCCTCGCGTTCATCTTCAAGCTCGCGATCGTCGCGGTCGTGGCCGTGGTGGTCTTCCTCGTCCTGCGTGGGATCTTCGCCCGCAGCGACGACTGACCCACGGCCGTCGAATCGCGCACCTGGTCGCCGATTCGCCGCGGAAGCGACCACGTGCGCGATTCGAGAGCGGCTACGCCTTGGCGAACGTGCCGACCCGGTATTTCGCGGCGCGGTGCGTGTCCTGCACGCGGTCGCCACGGCCGTGGAGCTTGTTGCGGAGCGTCCCGGGTGCGTATTCCTCGGGGTAGGCGCCGCGCTCGCGCAGCACCGGGATCACGTGCTCGATGATGTCCTGCCAGGTGCCGGGGGTGACCGCGTAGGCGAGATTGAAGCCGTCGATGTCGGTCTCGTCGACCCAGGACTGCAGCTCGTCGGCGATCTCAGTGCCGGATCCGACGATCGTGGGCCCGAGGCCGCCGATCGCGTTGTGGCGTCCGAAGTCGCCGACCGTCCACTCGCGACCGAGGTCGGCCTCTTCCTTGAGGTGCTGCAGCACGGACTGGATCGCGTTGGACTCGACGTTGCCGACCGGCTCGTCCTCGGCGTACTGCGACAGGTCGACGCCCATCCATCCCGACATGAATGTGAGCGCGCCCTCGGGGCTCGCGTAGGAGAGGTACTCGGCGTGCTTCGCCGTCGCCTCCTCGCTCGTCGCGGCGGTGATCACGGTGAGAAGCGTGTAGATGCGGGCGTCGTACCGGTCGCGGCCCGCCGCTTCGAGGGCATCGCGGATGCGCTTCACGGTGCCGGCGAGCACCTCCTTCGAGGGCGCGGCGACGAAGATGGCCTCGGCGTTCTCGGCCGCGAACTTCACGCCCCGCGGGCTCGCGCCGGCCTGGTAGATCACCGGCGTGCGCTGCGGCGACGGCTCGGAGATGTGGATGCCGGGAACGCTGAAGTGCTTGCCCTCATGCCCGATCGGGTGCACCTTGCCCGGGTCGGTGAAGATGCCGCGCTCGCGGTCCTCGACCACGGCATCGTCTTCCCACGAGCCCTCCCAGAGCTTATAGAGCACCTCGACGTACTCGTCCGCGTGGTCGTAGCGGTCGTCGTGGGCGAGTTGGTCCTCCTGACCCATGTTGCGCGCGGCGCTGGGCAGATAGCCGGTCACGACGTTCCAGCCGACGCGGCCCTGCGTGAGGTGGTCGAGCGTGCTCAGCCGGCGCGCGAACGGATAGGGGTGCTCGAACGCGGTGCCGGCCGTGATGCCGAAGCCCAGGTTCTCGGTGACGGCCGCCATCGCGCTCACCAGCAGGATCGGGTCGTTCACCGGCACCTGCGCGCCGTTGCGGATCGCGGCCTCGTTCGTGCCGCCGTACACGTCGTAGGTGCCGAGCACGTCGGCGATGAAGATGCCGTCGAAGGTCGCGCTCTCCAGCAGCTTCGCCAGATCGGTCCAGTACGAGATGGTGTTGTACTGCCGCGACCGGTCGTCGGGGTGCCGCCACAGGCCGGACGACTGGTGGGCGACGCAGTTCATGTCGAAGGCGTTGAAGCGGATCTGACGGGTCATGGGCTCCATGAAAGGCGAACCGCGCCGGGGAATCCAGGGTCGCCGACACGCGCCGACACATTCGGGTGCGACAGCCTCCGCTCTGGCAGTCGGCACACCCGGCGGGCTCTACCCTTGACTGGTGACCGACGAGACCGCGACAGCCCAGCGTCTGGTGCGCCGCTTCGCCCGCGAAACCAACCTGCTCGCCTCCGGTCGGGACTTCTCTGTCGTCGGGACGGATGCCGTGGCCGACGAGCTGCGCCGGCTGCTGCCGGCGCTCGGGGCTCATCTCGGCGATGCGGGTGTCGTGTTCGCGCCGGGGGAGGCCCCCGAGATCCTGCTCGACGGCCACGCGCTCCCGATGCGCGAGACGGCGGAGGATCGCGTCGACGCCGCAGGACGGCACATGCCCGTCGCGACCGCTCTCGCGACGCGACTGCGCGAGGCCGGAACGGTGCGCGGTCTGCGGATCGGCATCGCGATGGTGCTCGAGCCCAAGACCGCCCAGCTCGCCCTGCTGCTGCGGGATGCCGGCGCCACGGTCGCCGTCTACGCCCACCCCGATGAGATCGACGTCGAGGTCGCCCAGGTGCTGCGCTCCCGCGGCATCCCCGTCGACGGTGATCCTTCGCTCTCCGGTGCTGCGGAGCGCGCTGCCGCGGTGTCGTTCCTGCGCCGCGGCTTCGACCTGCTGCTCGACGACGGCTCGCACCTGATCCGCCTCGCTCATGAAGAGGGTCTCGCACGGCAGCTGCGGGGTGCAGCGGAGGAGACGACGAGCGGACTCACGCCGCTGCGGCTCATGGAGCACGAGGGGCTGCTCGAGATCCCCGTGATCGCGGTGAACGACGCCCTGACCAAGACCTCCTTCGACAACCGCTACGGCACCGGCCAGTCGTGCGTGTTCGCGATCGCCGATGCGCTGGACGAAGTGGGCATCGACCTCCGCGACCAGCCTGCCGTCGTCGTCGGCTACGGCCCGGTCGGTGAGGGCGTCGCCGCGCACCTGCGGGCCCTCGGCGTGCAGGTCGGCGTCGCCGAGACCGATCCGGTGCGTGCTCTCCGAGCCGCGCACGACGGCTATCGGATCGGACGACTGCACGACCTCGCCCCGGGAGCGCTCGTCGTCTCGGCCACCGGGGCGCCGCACACGGTCGACGCCGTGGTGCTGCGAGCGGCGGCGATCGTCGCGGTCGCGGGCGGGGTTCCACACGAGGTCGACCTCGACCCTGCGAAGCTGCGACCGTTCGCGGGCGAGAGCGGCGCATCCTCTCCGTTCGTCGAGCGCGCCGGCGAAGGTGCGCTCGTGATCGCCCGAGGCGGGTGCGTGAACCTGTCTGCCGGCGAAGGCAACCCGATCGAGATCATGGACCTCTCGTTCTCGGTGCAGCTCTTCGCCGTCGAGCACCTCCTCACGCACGGTCTGCCCGCCGGCGTGCATGCGCTGCCGCCCGAGACCGACACCGTCATCGGCGCGGCCGCTCTCGCCCTGCGCGGCGCGCACATCGACCAGCGCAGCCCGGCGCAGGTCGAAGCGCAGCGCGAGTGGCGCTCGCCGCGATTCCGAGGAGAATCCGCATGACCGCCGTGACCGTCTATTCCGCGGGACTCGTCGTGCCGATCACCGCGCCGCCGATCGTCGACGGCGCGGTCGCGGTGCGCGACGGCCGCATCATGCACGTCGGAGAGCGCGAGTGGGTGCTGCGGTCGCTGTCCGAACGGGGCATCGCCGCCGACGAGGTGCACTGGCCCGGGGTCCTGACCCCCGGGCTCGTGAACGCGCACACGCACTTGCAGTACACCGGCATGGCCTCGGTCGGGCGCGGGCAGTACGACGGCTTCGACGACTGGGTGCGCGCTTTCGACCCGGTGTACGAAGGCGGTCGCGACTGGGCGGCGGATGCGGCCGACGGTGCGATGCAGGCGCTGCGTTCCGGCACGACGGCTGTGGCCGATGTCGTGACCGATCGTGCGGCGGCGACCGCGCTGCACGATGCCCGGCTGCACGGCATCACCTACTGGGAGGTGATGAGTTGGACCAACGCCGACTGGGCCCGTACCGGGCGCGCGCAGGTGGAGCAGGCGCTCGACGCCCTGCCGACCCCGCCGGGGACGGGCCTTTCACCCCACGCCCCCTACTCGCTCGACATCGAGCCGCTGCTGGAGATCCCCGACATCGTGCGCGAGCGCGGCGGACGCATCCACATCCACCTCGGCGAGGCCGCGTTCGAGAGCGAGTTCGCCCACGAGCATCCGCAGGCGTGGCACACGGCCGGGCTCGCCAGCTTCCAAGAACTGCGCCAGGCCGGATTCGGCACCAGCGCCACCGAGTTCGTCGATCAGCTCGGCGTGCTCGGGCCCGACTGCCACATCGCGCACGGCGTCTACATGAGCGCCAGGGACCGCGCGATCCTGCGGGAACGCCGCACGACGGTGGCCCTGTGCCCGCGGTCGAACGCCGTCATCGGACTCGAGGAGCCGCCGATCGCCGCGTACCTGCGCGAGGGCAGCCCGATCGCCGTCGGCACCGACTCGCTGTCGTCGAGCCCGTCGCTCGACGTGCTGGCCGACGTGGCGGAGCTCGCGCGCATCGCCCGCGCGCAGGGGTACACCGACCGCGACCTGCACGCGCGCCTGCTCGGTGCCGCGACCCTCGGCGGTGCGCACGCCATGGGGATCGACGTGGGCCCGGACCGCACCGGCTACCTCGCCGTGGGGGCCCTCGCCGATCTCACCTTCTTCGACGTCCCGGCGGGCCCCGATGCGGTGGTCGAACTCGTCGAGCACGGTGCCGGCCGTAGTGCTGCCACGATCATCTCCGGCGAGGTGCGCTACGCGATCGACTCCTTCGACCGTGCAGCGGTCACCCCGTGACCGTTCCGATCGCCACCCCTGGAACTGGAGGCATCTCATGACGCAGCGCCCCGCGACCGCCGAGCGGCTCGACCTCGCCCCGCATCCGGAAGGCGGCTGGTTCCGCCGCACCTGGACGAGCCCGCTTCCCGTCGAGACGCCGAACGGTCAGCGGCCGGCGGCCACCTGCATCCACTACCTCCTCCTGCCATCGGAGAAGAGCGAATGGCACGTCGTGACCAGCGACGAGTTGTGGCTGTGGCACGGGCCCGGCCGACTCGAACTCCGCCTCGGCGGAGACGGTGCGGAACCGGGCGAGGCGACGGCGATCGTGCTCGGCCCCGGAGAGGCGGCGCAGGTGCGTGTGCCGGCCGGCGTCTGGCAGACCGCGACGCCGCTCGACGCCGACGAGGTGCTGGTGTCGTGCTTCGTGTCCCCAGGTTTCGACTTCGCCGATTGGCGACTCGCCGCATCGCCTACTCTGTAGAGGCAGACCGTGTCTGCAGAAGCAGACCCGTCCTGCCTCGCCGTCTTCTCCATACCCTTCCTCGCCCTGGAGTCATCGTGCCCTTCGCTCCCGCCCTCCACCGCGCTGCAGCCGTCGCCGCTGCTGCCGCCGCCATCGCCCTCACCCTCTCCGCCTGCAGCTCGCCGTCCACGGGCTCCGGCAGCGGAGACGGCTCGGGCCTTCCGACCGTGACCGAGGGCAAGCTCACGATCGCGACCGGCGAGCCCAACTACGAGCCGTGGTTCGTCGACGACGACCCCTCCAACGGTGAGGGCTTCGAGGGCGCGGTCGCCAACGCCGTCGCCGAGCAACTCGGCTACACGGCCGACGACATCGTCTGGGTGCGCACCACCTTCGACGGCGCCATCGCACCGGGCCCCAAGGACTGGGACATCAACCTGCAGCAGTTCTCCATCACGGATGACCGCAAGAAGGCCGTCGACTTCTCGTCGCCGTACTACACGACCACGCAGGCCGTCGTCGCGGTCGGCGGCTCGCCCGCGGCATCGGCGACCACGATCGACGAGCTCAAGGCCACCAAGGTCGGCGTGGCCAGCGGGACCACCAGCTACACGGTCGCCAAGGCCCAGCTCGGCGAAGCGAACCTCAACGTCTTCAACTCGGTCGACGACGTGGTGCTCGCGCTCAAGGGCGGACAGATCGACGCCATGATCACCGACCTCCCCGGCGCCTTCTACGTCGTCGGTGCCCAGCTCGACGACGGCGTGGTGACCGGTCAGTTCGCCGACGCGAACGGCGGCGACGACTTCGGCATCGTCCTTCCCAAGGGCTCCGCGCTCACGGCCGACGTCACCAAGGCCGTCGACGCCCTGCGTGACGATGGCACGCTCGACGAGCTGCAGCAGAAGTGGCTCAGCGACGCGGTCGACGTCCCCGTCCTGAAATGACGTCGACCTCCGTCGACGCGGAGTGGCAGCCGAGCGAACTCGAGCTGTCACGCCGCGCTCTGCGGCGTCGGGCGACCACCCGATCCATCCTGATCGCGTTCGGCAGCAGCATCGCCCTGTTGGCGGTGCTCGTCGTCGTCGTCGTCAACACCCCCGGCTGGGCGATCGTCAGCCAGACGTTCTTCGATCCGCAGGTCGCGCTGGAGAGCATCGGTCCGATCTTCCAGGGACTGCTCGTCAACCTCCTGGTGCTCGTCATCGCCGTGGTGTGCGTCGCGATCCTCGGCACGCTCCTGGCTACCATGCGCTCGCTGCGCGGCCCGGTGTTCTTCCCTCTGCGCGCGATCGCCGCGGCCTACACCGACTTCTTCCGTGGCATCCCGCTGCTGATCGTGCTGTACCTCGTGGGGTTCGGCATCCCCGCACTGATGATCTTCCCGCGCATGCCCCCGATGTTCTGGGGCACGATCGCGCTGGTCCTCACCTACTCCGCCTATGTCGCCGAGGTGCTCCGTGCAGGCATGGAGGCCGTGCATCCCTCGCAGCGCATCGCCGCGCGGTCGCTCGGGCTGACCCACGGGCAGACGCTCCGGATCGTCGTGATCCCGCAGGGCGTGCGCAAGGTCGTCCCCGCCCTCATGAACGACTTCGTCTCGATGCAGAAGGACGTGGGGCTGATCTCGGTGCTCGGCGCCGTCGATGCGGTCCGTGCGGCACAGCTGATGGTCGCCGAGACCTACAACTTCACACCGTACGTCGTCGCCGGCCTCATGTTCATCGTGCTCAGCTGGCCGATGATCCGCCTGACCGATGTCGTCACCGCGCGTCTGAACAAGCGCGAGCAGGCCGGAGGAGTCGTATGAGCGTGCCCGTGATCGAGGCCAGGGGTGTGCGCAAGCGCTTCGGCGATCATGACGTGCTGCGCGGCATCGACCTCGCGGTCGGCACGCACGAGGTGGTCGTGCTGATCGGCGCGTCCGGCTCGGGCAAGTCGACCCTCCTCAAGACCATGAACCTCATCGAGGGCATCGACGACGGGCAGATCTTCCTCTCCGGCGAGGACATCACCGACCCGCGGGTGGACGCCGACGCGGTGCGGGCCCGGATCGGGGTCGTGTTCCAGCACTTCAACCTGTTCCCGCACCTGACCGTGCTCGACAACGTCACGCTCGCCGCCGTGCGCGTGCACGGCATGCGCAAGACGGAGGCGCGCGCCCAGGCACGCGCGTTGCTCGACACGCTCGGCCTCGGCGCCAAGGCCGACGAGTACCCCGACCGGCTCTCCGGCGGGCAGCAGCAGCGCGTGGCGATCGTGCGCGCGGTGCTCACGCAGCCCGAGGTGCTGCTGCTCGACGAGATCACCAGCGCCCTCGACCCGCAGCTGGTGGGCGAGGTGCTCGATCTGGTGCGACAGCTGAAGCAGCAGGGCGCCACGATCGTGATGGCGACCCACGAGATGTCGTTCGCGCGTGAGGTCGCCGACCGCATCGTGTTCCTCGAGCACGGTGTCGTCGTCGAGCAGGGACCGCCCTCCCAGGTGTTCGATGCCCCGCAGCAGGCGGCCACCGCGGAGTTCCTGGCGCGCGTGCAGCACTGACGCCCGGCGGGAAGCGCGCGGCGTCGACGCTCATCCGCTCGACGGATCGAAGCGGTACTGAGGGTGGATGCGCGCCCTCGGAGGCGCGTGCTGAGCTTGAGGTCTCCGCCGATTCCTCGAGAGGTCCCACGTGAGCACGCCCCACATCATCCCGTCTTCCGCCGCGCCGACGGCCGACGCCTCCGCGGCCGACTCCGGCGACGGCCCACGCCGCGGCGGAGGCGCCTCCACACGTCGGCGCCGCATCGTCGGCGTCGACGTCGCGCGCGGACTCGCCCTGGTGGGGATGTTCGGCGCACATCTGATGGTCGCGAGCGGTCCCGACCTGACCCTGACCGACCCGTCGACATGGCTGGACATCGTCAACGGTCGCTCCTCGATCCTGTTCGCCCTGCTGGCCGGGGTCTCGCTCGCGCTGATGACGGGCGGTGCCCGTACCGCGTCACCGGACGAGCTCCGGAAGATCCGGTTGCGCCTGGTCGGTCGCGGGGCGGCGATCTTCGTGATCGGGCTCGTGGTCGAGCTGCTGGGCTCGGGAATCGCCGTGATCCTCACGCTCTACGGCGTGCTGTACATCCTGGCGGCGTTCACGGTGCACCTGCGCACCAGAGTGCTGGTGATCGCGGGGGCGGCACTCGGCATCCTCGGTCCGCCGCTGCTCGCCCTGATCGGCACGCTCTCGCCGGATCTGGGCGGCCCGGGGCTGTCGCTGGTGCTGTTCGGCACCTACCCGATCACGGTCTGGGCTGCGCTGCTCTGCGCTGGTCTCGTGATCGGACGCCTCGACCTGACCCGGGTGAAGACGGCAGTCGTCATGCTCGTCTGCGGAGGACTGATCGCGATCGGCGGTTACGCGCTGGGTGCGCTCCTCACGTCGCCGCCGCAGGAAGTCGCGTCGTCGAGCTCCACGTCCGGTTCGGGTTCGGGTTCGGGTTCGATGAGCATGATCCCCGGGGACGAGGTCGACGTCTCCGGACTGACATGCCAGACCAGCGACGGCGTCGTCGTCTGCTTCTCGCCCGAGAAGGCCTCGCTGTTCACGGACGACGGCGGCGGCATCGAAGAGGGGCAGTCGTACATCGATCGCGTGGCTTCGGAGGACCCGCCCGCGAAGATGCTCGAAGCGGTCATCAGCGTCTCGGCGCACTCCGGCGGCGTGCTGGAGGTGCTGGCATCCGGCGGCTTCGCGGTGGCCGTCCTCGGCCTGTGCCTGCTGGTGACCCGGTATGCGCGGTGGGCCGTTCTCCCGCTGGCGGCCTATGGCGCGGTTCCGCTCACCGGCTACGTCGTCCAGGCGATCCTCATCCTGGCGGGGGCGGCGACCTGGCTGCCCAACCCGGTGCTGCCGTGGATCGCGCTCTCACTGCTCATGATGGCCGGCGCGCTCATCTGGACGCGCACGGTCGGCAAGGGCCCGCTCGAACGACTCACAGCGTGGGCAGCCGACGCCATGGCGCTGACAGCGAAGACGACGCGCACGGCGAAGCGCCGGCGCTGAAGACGGCCTCGTGTCGAGGAGGGGCGACATCGAGGCTGAGGGGGATGCCCGGGGGGAGGGGAGCTCAGGCGAGCTCTTCCTCCTCCGGCCGTCGCGGGCTCGGGTCGGGCGGCAGGATCTCGATCGGATGCGCGGCGGTGCGCTGTGCCCGCCACCAGATCACGAAGCCGATCGCGGTGAAGACGCCGTAGAAGACGTACATGAAGCCGGTGGCGTAGTAGCCGGAGCTGAACAGCAGCGGCACCCCGACGACGTCGACAGCGATCCAGACCAGCCAGAACTCGGTCCAGCCCTTCGCCATGCCGTAGGTGGCCAGCAGCGAGCCGACGAACGTCCAGGCGTCGGCCCACACCGGCTCCCACGATCCCAGCAGGCGGAACAGCGGGGTCAGGGCGACCGTGCCGACGACCATCACCAGCACCATGCCGATGCGGGCGCTCGTCGGCGCCCAGCGCGGGACCACGCGTCCGCCGTCGAGGTTCCGCCAGCGCACCCATCCGTAGATGGCGACCGCGATGAACATGATCTGCCGCCCGGCCTGGCCGAGCAGGTGCGGCAGTGACGGATCGGGGCTGAGAGCGGAGCCGAGGAAGACGGTGAGCAGCAGCAGGTTGCCGATGATGCCGACCGGCCATGCCCACACCTTGCGTCGCATGCCGCCGAGCGCGCTGGCGAGACCGAACGCGTTGCCCACGACCTCCCGCACCAGGAGTGTCTGCCCGCCGGGCAGCATCCACTGCGAGTTGAAGGCGTCGACGAACCACTGCAGCAGGTTCATGGTCGGGATCCGGCGTCGGGTTCGGGGCGGTCGTCGAGCACCCGCTGCAGCATGCTCAGGTCGAGCCAGCGTCCGAACTTGGCACCGACCTGCGGCATGCGTCCGACCTCGACGAAGCCCAGGCGCTCGTGCAGGGCGATGGAGGCGGCGTTCCCGCTTTCGATCCCGGCGATCATCACGTGCATCCCCGCGTCCCGCGCACGATCGACGAGCGCCGACATGAGGGCGGTGCCGATGCCGCGACCGTGCTGGCCGTCGAGGACGTAGACCGAGTGCTCGACCGTGTGGCGATAGCCGCTGTGCGGACGCCATTGCGCGTACGACGCGTAGCCCAGCACCCCCGTGTCGTCGACGGCGACGATGACCGGGTAGCCGCGGGCGGTGCGATCGGCGAGCCAGGCGACGCGGTCGGCGAGGTCGACCGCCTCTTCGTTCCAGATCGCGGTGGTGTGCAGCACGGCATGGTTGTGGATCGCGGTGATGGTCTCGAGATCGGCGGTCTCGGCGTCCCTGATTCGCACGGCTGTCATCGGCGGGCGTTCTCTCTTCTTCTGCGCTTCGGGTGCGCATCCTTCTTCGGCGCTTCGGGTGCGCATCGCCGACGCTAGCAGGAGGAACGGGCGCTGGGCGTGCTGCGGCCGAACAGTTACGGGGGCGACGTGCGGGCACCGCGCTTGTCCCCCGAACGGCCTACATACGCGCACACGAACCATGTCTACTGTGTAGAAGGTATTGTTTTAGTAGGCGGGTGCATCGGAGGATCTCATGTCTTTGGAACTCGCGCGTCCCCCAACCCGGCGCAGAAGAGCAGCCAGCGCGCTGATGGCACTCGTCCTGTCCGCTGCGGGAGTTCTCGCCTTGGCGGGCCCTGCCGCAGCCGCGCCGGGTGATTGCCCATCCGGTTACACGTGCAGTTACTCGGGTTACAACTATGGGAATGATGCTTGGCAGCAGCCGTCTACGCACAAGTTCGCGAACTGCGTGGACGTCATGACCATCGGCTGGAGGTCCTACGGAGACGTCATCTCCTCCACCTTCAACAACGGGCGCTCCCAGAACTCCTACCTCTACAAAGGACAGAACCAGACAGGAGGGAAGGGCCTCCTTATCCTCCGGGGGCAGGGCTTCGGCAATGTGGGTAGCTACAACGACGAGATCGAGTCGGGATACTTCAGCGGCACCCTCAGTAGCGTTGGTTCGGCTCTATGCCGGTGACTTCTCCGCGCGTAGGTGGCCGCCTGGTCATGGCGACCGTCCTTGCGGTCACGGTTGCCGGGGGTCTGGTGGGGTGTACCGCGTCCGACAGTGAGACGGATGCGGGGGTGAGGAATCAAGCGGCTTGGAAGATGCCTCTTGATGAGTTCGTCGTGTATTCCCCGGACCTGGACAACTATGCGGAGCAGTTGTTGATCTCGGATTGTCTGGGTGCGCAGGGGTATGAGTGGCCGGTGCCGTGGCAGGATACCGACTTCCCCCGTGCGGAAGACTTCAACCGGGTAGGTCTGCGGCTGTTCAATCTGGAACTGGCAAAGAAGTGGGGTTACCATTTCGCGCGGCTGGATGATCCGGAGAGCGCTGAGCTGTGGTTGACATACACAGAGACAGTGGATTCGTACTTTCCGAATCAGGAACTGGATGACGTGCTCGTGGCCTGCACTGACAAGATCCGCGCGAAAGACAAGGACTTCGCATCCACCGCCGACGGGCTGAACTACAACGCTGAGCTATCCGCCCAGGCTTGGGACATCGTGGAGCAGGATCCGGATGTGGTCAAGGCGGTGAAAGCCTGGCGGGAGTGTCTGACCCCACGGGTGGATTACGCGGTGACTCAAGAGCAACCTTGGGAAGGAGCTCCTTATGAGGTGGCAGAGGTGTGGGGTGCGGTGACCGGGTCGTCGTCCGCGCCTTCGGCGGAGGAGCTTGCTGCGGCTGTTGCTGATGCGGAGTGCCAGGAGTCGAGTGGGTGGGCCTCGCTCTGGTATGAGCGGAATTGGGAGGAGCAGGAGAAGCTCGTCGCGGAGAACAGGGACAAGCTCGATCGGATCCGTGCGGACGCGATCGAACGGAAGAAGAAGCTGTTGACGATCGTGGCGGAGAACGCGCCAGCCGCGCCCTAGAGAGGCGGCGCGAGAGTTGGCTCGGTAACGAGCCTTGGCCGATCAGTGAGTGATGAGAGTCCGATGGATGAAGTAGGTGTGCCGGAGACGGCGAGACGGTCACGCTGGATCGTCGTGATCGCTGTGGTGCTGATTGTGGCGCTGATCGGTGCCGGGTTTTGGTTTGCGGCGCAGTTCCAGTCGTCGGCGCAGCAGGAGGCCAACGCCAAGGCGCCCGCCCCCGGGCCGGTCTTCGCAGAGGTCACGCAGGGGGCGCTGGCTGGCGAGGTCGGCTTCACCGGGCAGGCGGGGCCGTCGACGCAGACTCCGGTGACGGTGCTCCCTGTCGCGGAAGCGTCGCTCACCGTCGTCACCGGACGCCCACTGGCGACGGGTGCGACCGCTTCTTCGGGGCAGGTTCTCACCGAGGTCAACGGGCGCCCTCTCTTCGGTGTGCAGTCGGCCTTCTCCTTCTACCGCGACATGGGCGTCGGGGATCGTGGCCCGGATGTCGAGGCATTACAGGCTGCACTCGTGGCGCGGTCGTACCAGCTCAACGCCGATGGGCGGTTCGGAGGCGAGACGGCTGCGGCGGTGAAGCGCTGGTATCAGGACAATGGCTATGAGGCCCCCACTCGCAGTGCCGCGGCGGAGAAGACGAGCTCGGAGGGGGGCGAGAAGGCGGCGGATCCGAGCGAGAAGGCGCCGGCTGCCGAGGGGTATGTTCCTGTCGCCGAAATTCTGGCGATGCCTTCTGCGTCCGCGCAGGTCGTGAAAGGTGTTCAGGTCGGGCAGCGTTTGGCGGCGGAGGGTGTGCCGGACTTCATCCTCGGGTCGGCGGATCTGGTGGTCACGATCACGGTTCCCGTCACCGATCTCGGGGATGTGGTCGCAGGAGACGCGGCTGTGATCTCGATCGGTGGCACTGAGGTCGAGGGCATCGTGGGAGACATCCGCCCCTCTGACTCGGCCGAAGACTCAGAGGGATCGGGCTCGAACGGTGATGCGGAACAGGCCGCACCCGAGGTCACTTTCGCCGTGGTTCCGAAAACAGCGCTGCCGGGGTCGTCGGGGCGGGCGCGGGTGGCGGTGATCAAGCAGATCGTGGCCGAGGACGCGCTGATCGTCCCGGTTCTCGCCGTGTCGGACCGGGGGCCTGACAAGAACGTTCTGACGAAGCAGCAGGCCGACGGAACGCTCCTCGAGGTGCCGGTCACAGTCCTGGGCACACTGCAGGGCGAGGTAGCCGTCGAGCCGCGCGACGAAGGTGCCCTGAAGGCCGGCGAACTGGTTCGAGTCGGTTGACGTGTCGCTGATTCAGTTGCGGGGAGTGCGTCGGACGTACTCCTCGGCGGGTCGGCCCGAGGTCGATGCGCTTCGCGGCATCGACCTGGAAATCGACCAGGGGGAGTTCGTTGCGATCGTCGGCCCATCGGGCGGTGGCAAGACGACGCTGATGAACATCCTGGGGCTTCTCGACGACCCGACGGCGGGTAGTTATGTTCTCGACGGCGAGGAAGCTCGTGCCGGCGACGGTCGCCGCGCGGCGAGCGTGCGCGCACGGAAGATCGGATTCGTGTTCCAGGCCTTCCACCTTCTCGAGGCCAGGCCGGCCGTCGACAGTGTCGAGTTGAACCTGCTCTACCGGGGCGTGCCCCGTGTGCAGCGGCGTGAGAGCGTTCTCGGCGCCATCGACTCTGTCGGCCTCGCAGACCGCGCCTTCCAAAGCACCTCGACACTGTCGGGCGGGCAGCGTCAACGCATCGCCATCGCCCGTGCGATCGCCGGGGATGCGAAGCTGATTCTCGCCGACGAGCCGACCGGCAACCTCGACTCGGTCAACGCCGCTCGGGTTCTCGATGAGCTCGAACGTATCAATCGCGATGGGGCGACGGTCGTCGTCGTCACTCATTCGGCCGAGGTCGCGGCACGGGCGCGTCGTGTGGTCCACATCGCCGACGGTGCGATCGTGTCCGACGAGCGACAGTCCGGCAGCGGAGCGAGTACGGCATCGAAAGCCCCTGCGGACGGGCCGCCGGCTTCTCCTTCGAATGATGCCCGCACGTCCCGCACGAGAGAAGATGAGCGGGCGCGGCTCACCGGGCGCATCCGGTTCGCCGACATGCTTCGCGACGCCTGGGCATCCGTGACGTCGAGAAGGTATCAATCGATCGGACAGGGGCTCGCCGTCGCCATCGCCGTGGCATTGACGATCACCACTCTCGGGCTTGCGGCATCGGCGCGAGCGCAGGTATCCGCCACATTCGATGCCCACCTGAATCGTGAGGTCTCGGCGACGTGGTCGACGGGGGCCAAGAACTCGCTTCCGCCCGAGGAGGTTCCGCAGGCGATCGAGCGACTCAGCGGAGTGGATGCGGCTGCGGTCGTCATCGATCTCAACGTCAGCACGGTCTCGACGTTCGCGGAGGCACGCCAGATCCGGCCGCACGTCGCCATCGGAGATATCGTCGGTGCTGCGCGTCTCACGGTCGACGAGGCACCGTGGCATGCGGGACCCCTAGCGGGCGGCGAGGCCTACATCGGAGATCTTCTCGCGAAGGACATGCGGCTCAGCAGCATTGATGGCGCTCCCACGATCTCGGTTGATGGCGTCACATATGTCGTCGCTGGCATCATCACCAAGTCCGCGCGCCTCCCCCTGCTCCGCGGCGAGGTGGTCGTGGGACCCCGCGACGGCCTCACAGCAAAGGGGGCCGTAGACGTGACGATGCTGGCCGTGACGTCCTCCGGCGCAGCGCAGCAGGTCGCCAAGCAATTGCCTTCGGCGTTGAACCCGTTCGAGCCGGAGCGGATCGTCGTCGTTGCGCCGACCGATTCCGCACAGCTGAGGGGGCAGGTCGAACAGGGCGTGCAAGCCACCCTCACCGCGTTCACGCTGCTGGCGCTGATCGTCGCGATCGCCGCACTCATGAACGCCACGCTCCTCGCTGTCAATGCGCGCCGCGGCGAGATCGGCATGCGCAAAGCGCTCGGAGCACGAGACCGGCAGATCGGAGAACTCATCACTCTGGAATCCGCAATCGTCGGTGTCGTCGGAGGGGCCGCGGGCCTGGTACTCGGTATGGCGGCAATCCTCGTCGTCACCGTGAGCCAACGATGGGCCCCCGTGTTCGACATCGTGCTGCTTCCGATCGCCATCGCTGTCGGCCTGATCGTCGGTGCCGGGGGAGGCGGACTGGCCTCGATCCGCGCCGCGCGTCTGCGCCCCGCGGAGAACCTCCGCAGCTGACATCCTCGCTGGACGCCGTCCGGGCGTGCTGCGACCGAACAGTCACAGAGCTCAGCCTGCCGTCGTCGTGCTCACGGCTTCGCGCACGAGGATCGCACGCCGCATGTCGGCCATGATCGGGTCGAAGAAGCGCTCCCGGTAGCGGGCCTCGCTCACGGCGGAGAACACGAAGGGGAGGGCGGCGATCACCGAGAGCAGGGTGGCCGCCTTGAGCAGGTTGACGGTGAGCGGCAGCTTCGCCCCGAAGAACTCCAGCGGCTGCACCGCGAGGGGCTGTGCGGTGCTGCCGGGTCCGAGCCAGATGCCGACGACGCCCGTGGGGACGGCGATGCCTCCGATCACGATCAGCAGCGCCGCGAGGAGCCCGGCGAAGAACAGGGCCTGCACCAGCTGCGCCACGGTCATCGCGAGCAGGATGTTGATGCGCTGCGGTGCGCGCAGCCGTCCCGGAGTGCCGGGGGTGGCGGGGCGGCCTTCGGCGGGCGTGCCGATGAGCAGGGTGGCGCGCTGTTCGGCGCTCGACGCCTGAGCGTCATCGTCGATCTCGGAGGCACTGACCCGCAGCACGACGATGCCCGCAAGCACCGCGACGACGAGGCCGAGCAGGGCGATGGATCCCCAGGAGAGGGCGGATGCCATCTGCCAGACCTCGGCAGAGAAGAACGAGAACACGACGAGCATGAGGATGACCGGGAGGGCGATCGACGCCATGTGGCCGATCGCCGAGGCGTTGCGCACCGCGAGGCGCGAGGCCCAGGAGATCATGGCCCCTCCGCCCATGCCGGTCACCAGGATGCAGAGGGCGAGCACCAGGATCGTGCGGAGGACCGGGCGGACGGTCGCGTCGGGCTGGGCGATGTAGCCGTAGACGATCGTGAAGGCGAGGCACGAGGCGATCAGGACGAGCGCGACCGCGGTGCCGATGCCCACCGGGAGGCGACGCAGCAGGGTGCGCACGAGGTAGTAGGCGGCCCACGCGAGCCCGATCGCGAGCAGGAAGATCACGACGGCGAAGAGGACGAGCAGGATCTCCCACTCCGTGGAGTCGTCGTCGAGGGCGAAGTCGAAGACGACCTCGAGCCCGTCCTGGAAGAGGTACGCGGCCACCGCGACCCACGCGATCAGTGGCGCGACACGGCGGGGGAGGTCGGTGAACCAGCGGCGCAGCGGAACGAACGTCGGAAGGCCCTGCTCACGGAACCAGCGGTCGGCATCGCGCTTCGTGCTGCGCAGCTTCGGGGACGCGGACATGGCGATGAGACTACGGCAATGACGAGGCGCGGAGTTATCCACAGGCTTTCCTGATATTCGAACATATCTTCTAAGATCGAGGTATGGCGAACCCGCATCTGAACCCGCTCCTCGAGGCGATGACGTACCTCGAAGACGCGTGGGGCGATGCGACGAACGCGGCCGATCTGAGCCGCGCGCAGCTGCTCGATGCGCACCGGGCGATGGGACTGGTACAGCGTCGGCTCGACGGCATCCATGCCGAGATCGCGGCGGGCATCGCGCGGGAATCGCGTCCGGAACTGGGGTCTGCGGGTCTCGCGAAGCAGCAGGGATTCCGCAACCCGGCGACCATGATCGCCGCCACGACCGGCGGATCGACGGGCGATGCGGTGCGGCTCGTCAAGGTGGGGGAGGCGACCGCGCCGCGGGTGAACATCATCGGCGAGAAGCTGCCCCCGCGGTACCCCGAGGTGCAGCGGGCGATCGGTGCCGGCGAGCTCAGTGCGGCGGCCGTGGCGCTGATCGTGGCCCTGCTCGACCGGGCGCGCGTGAAGGCCGGGATCGAGCGGATCGTCGATGCCGAGCGACTGCTCGTCGAACGTGCGGCAGGGCTGTCGCTCGATGACGTGCGCAAGCTCGTCGTGCACGCCGAGGCCTGGCTCGACCCCGACGGCGTGGCTCCGCGCGAAGGTGAGGCCCGGTCGCGGCGCTCGCTGACGATGTTCGAGCGCGACGGATCGCTGCACCTGACCCTGCAGACCGACATCGCGTCCGGCACTCCCGTGAAGGCGGCGATCCAGGCATACGTGACGGCCACGTTCCAGGCGCGGGCGCACGTGCTCGACCCCGAAGCGCCCGATGCCGACCGTCGTACGGTCGCGATGATCCAGGCCGATGCGCTCGTCGAGATCTGCGCGCATGCGAGCGGATGCGACAACGGCGGGCTTCCGGTATCCGGTGCGACCGTCGTTGTCCGCGTGGGGCTCGACGACCTGACCGCCGGCACCGGATTCGCGACGGTCGACGGCCTCGATGGGCCGGTCAGCATCGCCTCATGTCGTCGGATGGCGGCGGGTGGGGGCATCATCCCCGTCGTGCTCGGCGGTGAGGGCGAGATCCTCGACTGGGGGCGTGAGAAGCGGCTGTTCACCCGCGCCCAGAGGCTCGCGCTCGTAGAACGCGACGGCGGTTGCGTGATGTGCGGGCTGCCCCCGCAACTCACCAGGGCGCATCACCTGCGCTGGTGGCAGCGGGATGCCGGACCGACCGATCTCGACAACGGAGTGCTGCTCTGCGAGAGCTGCCATCATCGCATCCACGACAACGACTGGGAGATCAGGATCGAGGGACGGGGGTTCGCGGCGCGGGTGTGGCTCATTCCGCCGCTGCACGTCGACCCCGAGCGCAGGCCGAGGCTCGGCGGCCAAGCCCGGTACGACATCGCGGCGTGAGTGCGCCGGCGTGGATTCGTGTTCTGGCCTGTGCGGACAGTCGTGTCTCGATGTTCAGACGTGCACGTCGGCGGGGGATGCCTCGCCCTCGTGGAAGCTGGGGGTCTTGCCGAACAGGCGGGCGATGCCGAGCACGATCCCGACGACGAGCAGCCCCAGGATGAGACCGGCGATCGCGGAGATGATGGTGTCCACGATCCAGACCACGACCGGACCGAGGCCATGGAGCGCCTGCTCCACCGCGTGCAGCACATCGACCGGGAAGTGCCACCCCACCTCGCCGAGGTTCACCAGCACGAGATGGCCGCCGACCCAGAGCATGGCGACCGTGCCGAGGATGCTGATGAAGCGGAACACCCCGGGCATCGAGCGCACGATCCTGGTGCCGGTGTGCCGCACACGCTGCACCGGGTTCTTCGCCATCTTCAGACCGATGTCGTCGATCTTCACCAGCAGTGCGACAGCGCCGTAGACGACACCCGTCATGAGGAGGGCGATCACGGCGAGGATCGCCAGCGTCGCCCAGATGTCGAGCCCCTTCTCAAGGCTCGCGAGCGAGATGAGCATGATCTCGGTCGAGAGGATCAGGTCGGTGCGCACCGCACCGAGCACGAGCTTCCTCTCATCGCGCGCTCCCTCGTCGGCGTGACCGTGCTGCACGCCGAACCACTCGAGCACCTTCTCGGCGCCCTCGAAGCACAGGTACGCCCCGCCCAGGATCAGCAGATACGGCAGCACCCACGGCGCGAACGCGGTCAGCAGCAGCGCCGCCGGGATGATGATCACGAACTTGTTCGCCAGCGACCCGAGGGCGATCTTGCCGACGACGGGCAGCTCCCTCGCGGGCGTGAGGCCCTGCACGTACTGCGGAGTCACCGCGGCGTCGTCGATCACGACGCCGGCCGCCTTGGCCGACGCCTTCATCGCTGCGCTCAGGATGTCGTCGACGACGGCCAGAAGTCCAACGGACATGGGTGTTCCCCTCGTGAAGTGCCGGATGCTCACACTACCGACTTCGCGACGCCGCACTCCCGCTCGACGGCGACGCATCGCGCGTCTGCGAGAGTCGCATCGCACTCGGCCGGCAGCCGTAACCACGATGAAAAGCGGCGAGCAGACCGTTGTGGGTGAGCCCCACGGCTCGCGCGGCGTTCGCGACCGGATAGCCCCGGTGCAGAAGAGCGACCGCTGCCTCGAGGCGGACCGCCGTACGCCACGTCGTGTAGCTCGTTCCGAGCTCCGCCACGAACGCGCGGCGGATGCTCGTCGTGCTCGTGTGCAGCCGTCGGGCCCATCCGTCCAGAGTGCGGTCATCCGAGGGGTCGGCATGGAGGGCGGCACTGATCGCGACCGTGAGGGGGCCGTGCAGCTCCGCTCGAGCGAGTCGTGCGATCTCCGCCCGCATCCGCGTGTGCTCTGTGGCAGGACACCCGCTCCCGGCGGCGTCCGGATCTCCGCCCGCGGCCTCCACAGGCGTGCCAGCGGCGACCGGATCTCCGCCCGCGGCGACCGGAGTCCCTCCTTCGCGGACCGGGCGGTGGAACCCGCCCTTCCGCAACGCGGCGCACAGGATCGGGGAGGCGTCCGTGCGGGAGATCGAGGTCGCCAGCAGGCGGTTGCGCAGCTCTCCGGTCACGCTGACCGCACAGGGCGTCGGAACCACGTCGGTCGGCGAACCCGTGCGGTGCACGAACGGCGCGAATCCCGGATGGAAGCGCGCGGAATGCGGGAATCCCGCGGGAATCCACACCCCCTGGCTCTGGTCGACCGCGAACCGCTCGCCGTCCACATCGATCACGGCGCTGCCGCTCAACGCGACGATGAACTGATCGTCGTCGTGGCGATGCGTGCCGTGTCCCCATGGGCCGAATCCATCCTCCTCCGACCGCTCCTCTGTCTCGGCGTCGACATCCTCTCCCGCCTCGGAACGCGGCTCTGGAGCGACGGATGGAAGTGGACGGAACATGGGACTCCTGGAACGCTGAGTTGGAAATAGTTAGGTTAGCCTAACCTCGGACTTCGCGTGAGGTCATGACCGCGGATGACGGGAGCAGGGCACGAGGTGAGTACGACCCAGACGGCGGATGCCTCTGAGCGGAAGGTCGCTGAGGAGATCGCCACGGACCCTCGTGCCGTCCTCGGCCCCGTGCGCTCGAGCACGCGACGACGGTTGCTCGGGCTCGTCGCGCTCCTCGTTCTCCTCGCGGTGGCCGCACTGCTCTCGCTCGCGATCGGGGCGCGTGACATCGCGCCCGACGTCGTCGTCCGCGCGCTGTCGGCCGCTCTCAGCGGCGCCCCGGACGGCGACTTCGAGGCGACGGTCGTGATCACCGAGCGACTGCCTCGGACCGTTCTCGGCCTCCTGGTCGGCGCCTGCCTCGGCGGGGCCGGCGTGCTCATGCAGGGACTGACCCGCAATCCGCTGGTCGACGGCGGCATCCTCGGCGTCGAGATGGGAGCGGCCTGCGCGGTCGTGGCGGGGATCGTGCTCATGGGGCTCGCCGGGGTCGGTGCGACGTTCTGGTTCGCCCTCGCCCTCGCCGGCGCCGGCATCGCCGCCGCACTCGTCTTCTCCATCTCGCGCCTCTCACGGGCGGCGTCCACCGCCATGAGCCTGGTGGTGGCGGGGGCGGCGACGGCTGCGATGCTCGCCGCCGTCATCAACCTCCTCATCGTGCGCGACAACACCTCATTCTCCCGCTACCGGTTCTGGTCGATCGGGCAGCTCGCGGGACGCGGGGAGACCATCCCCGAACTCTGGCCCTTCGCTGTGACCGGGATCGTCCTCGCACTCCTGTGCGGCGCCACGTTGAACGCGCTCTCCCTGGGCGAGTCGACCGCCGCCGCTCTCGGCGTCCGCGTGCGCCGTGCCCAGCTGGGGGTCGCGTTCGTCGCGGTCCTGCTCTGCGCCGCGGCCGTCGCCGCCGCAGGACCCATCGGCTTCATCGGTCTGATCGGCGCACACCTCGGCCGGCTCATCGTGGGCGCCGATCAGCGGCTGCTCGTCCCCTTCGGAATGGTCTGCGGTGCCGCCGTGCTGCTGGCCGCCGACGTGGCCGGACGCATCACTCCGGGAAACGGGGAGATCGCGGTCGGCATCATGACCGCCGTGGTCGGAACGCCCGTCTTCGTCGTCCTGGCCCGCACCAGGAAGCTGGTCGAAGCATGAGCGGGGCGGGCGTCATGGGTCTCACCGCCGGGGCGCTCCCCGACCGGGACGTCACCTCCGAGGGAACCGTCGTCACGAGCCTGAGAGATGCTCGACGGCGGGCCCGGATTCGTCTGACCGCTGTCTTCGCGTCCCTTGTCGCCGTCGGACTGGCCGCCTTCTCGATCGAGATCCTGATCGGCGGGAGTGCAGAGCTCTCGCCCGACGCCGTCTTCGAGGCGCTCTTCGGCGAGGGGACCGTCGTCTCACGACTCGTGGTGTGGGAGTCCCGCCTTCCCCGCGCGCTCACCGCCGTGCTCGTCGGCGCGCTCTTCGGCATGGCGGGTGTCGTGTACCAGCGCCTCATCGGCAACGTGCTGGCGACCCCCGACATCATCGGCGTCTCCAGCGGAGCGAGCGCCGGGGCGGTCGCGGTCCTGGTGGGGCTGGGCGGAACGGGCATCGCGGTGCAGGGAGGCGCCATCGTCGGTGCCGTCTTCGCCGTGCTGGTGATCTTCGGGCTCAGCTGGAAACGCGAATCCTCCACCTATCGCCTGGTGCTCGTCGGCATCGGCGTGGGGGCGTGCTTCGCGGCCGTGACGAGCTACCTGCTCACCTTCGCCGACAGCATGACCTCGACGCGCGCGATGCGCTGGATGATCGGCTCGCTCGCCGGTACCCAGTGGTCCGACGTCGCGCTCCTGTTCGCCGCCGTCGCGCTCGGGGTCGTCGCCGTCGCCGTCATCGACCCCTCGCTCGACGCGATCCGGCTCGGTGATCCGCTCGCCAGGGGACTGGGGACGCGCGTCGGCTTCATCCGCGTCGCCGCGCTTCTCCTGGGGGCATTGCTGGCCGCGCTCGCGACGAGCGTCGTCGGACCGATCGCGTTCCTGGCGCTCGTCTCCGGACCCATCGCCGCACGCCTCGTCCGACAGGGCGGTCCGTTCCCCGCGGCGCTCGTCGGCGCCGCACTGCTCCTGCTCGCCGACGTGGTGGCGCAGTCCGCACCGTTCGTGAGCCCCGTTCCGACCGGCGTCGTGACCGGACTCATCGGCGCACCCGTGCTCATCTTCCTGCTCCTCACCCGGAAGGCGGACGCCTGATGACCGTACTCGACGAGACGCCCTCCGCTCCCTCGCACGCAGGTCGTGCGGAGGAGCCGATCCTCGCCGCACAGGGCGTTCGCGCCGGCTATGCCGCGAAGACGATCGTCAGCGACCTCGACCTCCTCGTCGCACGCGGCGGGATCACCGCACTGATCGGGCCGAACGCATCGGGCAAGTCGACGCTGCTCGGCGCCCTCTCCCGCCTCGTGCCGCTGCAGGCCGGATCGGTGCTCCTCGACGGCGCCGACATCCACGCGATGCCCACCCGCGAGGTGGCGCGGCGACTGGGAATCCTGCCGCAGAGCCCGGTGGCGCCCGAGGGCATCACCGTCGCCGAGCTCGTGCGACGCGGACGCCACCCGCACCGACGTTTCGCGAGCACCCGGGCCTCCGACGACCTGATCGTCGCCAGGGCGCTCCTGCGCACCGGAGTGGCCGACCTCGTCGACCGTCCGGTGGACACGCTGTCTGGCGGGCAGCGGCAGCGGGCGTGGATCGCGATGGCGCTCGCGCAGGAGACACCGCTCCTCCTGCTCGACGAGCCGACCAGTGCGCTCGACATCGCCCACCAGGTGGAGGTGCTCGATCTGCTGGTCGACCTCGTCGCGGAGGGGACGACCGTCGTCGTGGTGCTGCACGACCTCGCGCACGCCGCCCGCTACGCGTCGACCGTCGTCGCTCTGCGCGACGGCGCCGTCGTCGCCTCCGGTCCACCCGCCGACGTCATCACCGCCGACCTCGTCGCGGAGGTGTTCGGGGTGCAGGCCCGCATCATCGCCGACCCCGACACCGGAGCACCGCTGGTGCTGCCACGAGGGCGACACGGGATGTGACCCGAAGCCTCGCCCGCCCGAAGCCTCTTTCACCCTCAAGCCTCTCTCACCCTGAAGAAAGTAGAGACACATGACCCGCTCCGTGCTCCGCCGTCTGACCGCGGCGGCCGCCGCCCTCGTCGTCAGCACTTCGCTGCTCGCCGGATGCGGCGCCTCCGCCGACACTCCGTCCTCATCGACCGGGGCCGCGGCCGGCTATCCGATGACGCTCACGAGCCCCTATGGAGAGACGACGCTCGAGGACAAGCCGGAGCGCGTCGCCGTGGTGTCCTCCGTCGATCTCGACATCGCCCTCGCTCTCGGTGTGGTCCCGGTGATCAGCCCGCAGTACGGCGACGCCGAGCTCGATCCCTGGGAGACCGACGCTCTGAAGGAACTGGGCGAGACGACGCTGAAGACCTACGACTCCACCGACGGCGTCGACTACGAGGCGATCGCCGTGGCCGAGCCCGACGTCATCCTCGCCACCAGCGGCTGGACCCTCGATGCCGACTACGAGCAGTTGTCGAAGATCGCCCCGATCGTCTCGTACACGGGAGAGGACGGACTGAGCGCGATGACCTGGGAGCAGCGCACGGAATCCGCTGCCGCCGCTCTGGGGCGCAGCGACCAGGCGAAGGAGGTCATCGACGGTATCGCCGCCGACTTCGCCACCGCGGCGGCCGCGAACCCCGAGCTCGCCGGGACGACCTTCACCTACGCCGTCATCCACCCCGAGCAGATCACCTACATCTCGTACGAGGGCAGCGATGTCACGTTCTTCACCAAGCTCGGCCTCACCCTTCCGGAGCGCGCTTCCGACTTCGGCGCCACCTCCGCCGCGGTGAGCCGCGAGAACCTCGACCTGCTCGATGCCGACATCCTGCTCATGGGATATCCGTTCGGCGACGAGGGGCTGCTGACCCGCTCCGACCTGGAGAAGGACGCGCTGTTCCGCCAGATCCCCGCGGTCGCCGCCGGACGCTACGCCGTGATCGACGACGCGTTCGCTTCGCCGCTCGCCTACCCGACACCGCTCACGGAGCCGTGGCTGCTGGAGCGGCTCGTCCCGGTGCTCGCCGATGCCGCGGCCGGCAACGGGGAGAAGTGACATGGGGCTTCCCCGCATCGCGACCTACGACGTTCCGGGTGTCGACGAGTACCCGGAAGGCCGTGTCGACTGGACGCTCGATCCGACCCGCAGCGCGATCCTCGTGCACGACATGCAGCAGTACTTCGTCGACGCCTTCGCGGACGCAGACGGCCCCGTCGGTCTGGCGATCGGCCACATCGCCCGTCTTCTCGACGCGGCGCGGGCAGCCGGCGTGCCGGTGATCTACACCGCGCAGCCGGCCGGACAGGACCCCGTCGATCGCGGGCTCCTGTCCGAGTTCTGGGGTCCGGGTCTGCAGGACGAGGAGAGCGCCGCGATCGTCGACGAGCTGCGTCCGGTCGCGGGCGACACGATCCTCACGAAATGGCGTTACAACGCGTTCATCCGGACGCCCCTGCGCGAGACCCTCGCGGCCCAGGATCGGGATCAGCTCGTGATCGTCGGCGTCTACGCGCACATCGGATGCCTGCTCACCGCTGCCGACGCGTTCATGAACGACATCCGCCCGTTTCTCGTCGCCGACGCCGTCGCGGACTTCTCTCGCGAGGATCACCTCTT
This sequence comes from Microbacterium sp. K27, assembly GCF_004794435.1. NCBI lineage: Bacteria > Bacillati > Actinomycetota > Actinomycetes > Micrococcales > Microbacteriaceae > Microbacterium > Microbacterium sp. K27. Next base: position 268,636 of record NZ_SSDK01000040.1, on the reverse strand, counting down.
CGCGCTGGACTACGCGGCCAATCGGTGCGCGCGCGTGCTCGACACCGACACGGCTCTCGCCGCTCTCGCCCCGGGCGCTACAGGAGTCGGAAGATGAGCACGGTCGCACTGGTGACCGGGGCGGCGGGAGGCATCGGCGCCGCGGTGGTGGCCCGACTCCGCCGAGACGGACTGGCGGTCGTCGGATTGGACCGTGATCCGGGTGCGGACTTCATGATCGATGTCACCGACCGCGCCGCGATCGAGGGCGTCGTCGCCGAGATCGAGAAGACGCAGGCGGACATCGACGTGCTCGTCAACGCCGCAGGCATCCTGCGGACGGGATCCGCCCTGGAAGGAGACCCGGAGGATCTCACCGACATGCTCGCCGTGAACGTGCTCGGCGTGGCCACGGTATCCAGAGCAGTGGGGGCGCGGATGGCCAAGCGAGGACAAGGGTCGATCGTGACCGTCTCCTCGAACGCCGCCGCGACCGCACGAGCGGGCATGGTCGGCTATGGCGCCTCCAAGGCGGCCGTCGCGCAGTACACGATCGGATTGGGGCTCGAGCTCGCCGCGGACGGGGTGCGATGCAACGTCGTGGCTCCGGGGAGCACACGCACGGCCATGCTCGTCGCGGCCGGGCAGCGGCGGGCGTCCGCAACCCCCGCGGCGGCGGCCGCAGCAGAGGGGATCCCCGGGAGCGATGATCGCACGGCGCAGGCCGTGGCGGCCGCGATCACGGGCGACGCCGCGCGCTTCCGGAACGGCATCCCGCTCGGACGCGTCGCCGACCCCGAGGACATCGCCGCCGCCGTGGCCTTCCTCGTGTCGGAGGACGCCCGCCACATCACGATGCAGACGCTGACCGTCGACGGCGGGGCGACGGCGTGCTGAGCGGGATCCCGGATGTCCCGGGATCCCGGACGAACCCGCAGGCAGTGTGAGGAGAGAGAACATGTACGGATCGGATGAGGTCATCTTCCATGGTCGTCGGCGGTGGCACGGTACCGGCCGTCGCGCGGTGCTGGCGCGGGAGCAGGCGGCCGGACCCGGCCTCGCTGACGCGGTTCTCTCGATGCTGCGCCAGACGGAGGCGGAAGACGGCGTGCGTCGGATCGCTCTGGGCGCGATCCCGTTCGACCCCTCGCAGCCGGCGCACATCATCGTGCCGGAACACGTGGTCGAGGTCTTCCCGGAGGCGGGGGAGACCGACGGATCCCCGGTGGGGCCGATCGTCGGCGCATCGTCCGAACCCGCCCAGAGGGCCGCTGCCGTGATCCCGCCGGACGACCCCGGCTACCGGGTCGCGGTGGGAGCTGCGTTGCGCGCCATCGAGGCCGGCATCGTGACGAAGGTGGTCCTCGCCCGCACGATGCACCTCGAGGCCGGTGATCCGATCGACACGCCTGCGCTTTTCCGGGCCTTCGCCGGGCAGAACCCGGCCGCGTACGCGTATCACGTGCCGGACGACGAGGGCGGTGTGCTCGTCGGAGCCTCGCCCGAACTCATCGCCGCGGTCGAGGGCACGCGATTGCGCTCCCTCCCTCTGGCGGGGACCGCCGCCCGCCACGACGATCCGCGCGCCGACGACGCCGCGCGTGCGGCGCTCACGTCTTCCGCGAAGGATCGGCACGAACACGCGGTTCTGGTCTCGGCCCTCGCCGAGCGACTGCGCGCCTTCGCGCCGGCGCTCGCCGTCCCCGCGGAACCGGTGATCGTCGAGACACCGCGTCTGTGGCACCTGGGCACGCCGATCGAGGGCGAGCTCCTCCCGGAGACCACCGTGCTCGAGGTGGCCGCAGCCGTGCATCCGACCCCCGCCGTGTGCGGAACGCCGACGGCCGCCGCGCGCGACCTCATCCGCATCCTCGAGCCGGAGGACCGCGGACTGTACGCCGGCCTCGTGGGGTGGATGGACTCGTCCGGCGACGGGGAGTGGGCGCTGGCGCTGCGGGGTATCCATGTCTCCGGAACGACCGCCCGCCTGCATGCCGGGGCCGGAATCGTCGCCGGGTCCGATCCGGTCGCGGAACACCGCGAGACCGCGGCGAAGCTCGGCTCCGCCCTCCGTGCTCTCGCCGCCGTCACGCCGGTGCGTCGTCGCTCCCTGGCGGGTGTCGCATGAATCCCGTCGCCACGGATCCGCTGACCGTACAGCCGCTGACCGTGGAGGGCGTGGTGCCCTACCCTGCGGAGTTCGCGGCGCGGTACCGGCAGGCGGGGCACTGGATCGGCGCGACGTTCGACGAGCTGCTGCGCGATGCCGTCGCCGCGGCGCCGAACAGCCTCGCGGTGGTGGACGGCGAACGCTCCTGGACCTACCGCGACCTCGATGCACGCGTCGGGCGGCTCGCCACGGTGCTGATCGCCGACCACGGTGTGCGCCGCGGAGACCGGGTGGTCGTGCAGCTTCCCAACATCGCCGAGTTCGTCGTCGTCGTGTTCGCCCTGTTCCGGGTCGGTGCGGTTCCCCTGTTCGCCCTGCCCGCACATCGCCGCTCGGAACTGCTGCACTTCTGCCGGGAGGCGGAAGCGGTCCTGATCGTGACAGCGGAGCGGATCGGCGGATTCGACCACGCGGCGCTCGCCGCCGAGGTCGAAGGGCTCGTGCCGAGTGTGCGCGGGGTTCTGCTCGCGAGCGACGTCGACCCCGCATCGGAAGGGCGTCCCGAAGCCGAGACCGTTGCGGTCGCGCCCGGAGATCTCGCCTTCCTCCAGCTGTCCGGCGGCACGACCGGCACGCCCAAGCTCATCGCCCGCACGCACGACGACTACCTCTACTCGGTCCGCGAGAGCGCCCGCATCTGCAGGTTGCACGCGGGCAGCCGCCTGCTCGTGGCGATGCCCGTCGCCCACAACTTCACGATGTCCTCGCCGGGCATCCTCGGCATCATCGCCGCGCGCGGTGCCATCGTGCTCACCACCGACCCCGGCCCCGATGCCGTGCTGGCGCTCATCGAACGTCACGGTGTGACCATCGTCCCTGCGGTGCCGCCGCTCATCCTCTCCTGGCTCAATGCGCCGCAGCGGGCGGAGCACGATCTGCGCAGCCTGGAGGTGGTGCAGGTCGGCGGGGCGAAGCTCAGCCGCAGTGTCGCCGAGCGGATCGAGCCCGCGTTCGGATGCCGCCTGCAGCAGGTCTTCGGCATGGCGGAGGGACTCGTGAACTACACCCGGTTGGACGACGACATCGAGACCGTGCTCTCGACCCAGGGCCTGCGCATCAGCGCCGACGACGAGGTGCGGGTCGTGGACGAGACGGACCGGCCGGTGCCGCCGGGCACGCCGGGGGCGCTCCTGACGCGCGGCCCGTACACGATCCGCGGCTACTTCCGTGCGCCGGAGCACGATGCGCGATCCTTCACCGCCGATGGCTTCTACCGCACCGGCGACATCGTGGTCGAACGGGAGGACGGGTACCTCACGGTCGTCGGCCGATCGAAGGACCAGATCAATCGCGGCGGCGAGAAGATCGCGCCCGAGGAGATCGAGAACGCCCTCCTCACGCATCCCGACGTGCACGACGCGTCCGTCGTCGGCATCTCCGACGAGGCGATGGGGGAGAGGGTCCACGCGTCCGTCGTGCGGCGTGCGCGACCGGACGGCACCCCGATCCCGCTGCGCCCGGTCGATCTGCGTCGGCACCTCGCGGCGGTGGGGCTCGCGGTGTACAAGGTCCCCGACGTGATCGCCCTCGTCGATGAGCTCCCGGCCACCGGCGTCGGCAAGGTCGACCGTCGAGGGGTCGCCGCGCAGGAGAGGAGCCATTCGTGAACGCCGCGATGACGGAGGGCGCCGAGAACATCCCCGAGACGGTGGATGTCGTCGGCATCGGATTCGGTCCGGCGAACCTGGCGATCGCGATCGCGCTCCGGGAGCACGCGCAGGAGGGCAGGCCGCTCGACGCGGTGTTCTTCGAGGCGCAGGAGGAGCCGACCTGGCATCCGGGAATGCTCCTCGAAGACGCGAGCATGCAGATCTCCTTCCTGAAGGACCTGGTCACGTTCCGCAATCCGGTCTCGCCCTACTCGTTCGTCGCCTTCCTACACGAGCGGCAGCGTCTGGTCGACTTCACGAACCGCGGGTGCGCCGAGCCCCTGAGGATCGAGTTCGCCGCGTACCTGCGCTGGGTGGCGGAAGCCTTCTCCGATGTCGTCCGCTACGGATCCCGCGTCGAGCGCGTGACACCGATCCGGATCGACGGCGAGGTCGAGGCCTTCGACGTGCTCGTGACCTCGGCCGACGGCGTGCACACCGTCCGCGCCCGCAGCGTCATCGTCGCCGCGGGACTCCGGCCGCGGTTCCCGGCAGGCATCCTCCCCGGACGACGGGTATGGCACTCGGCCGACCACGTGCACCGGGTGGGGGAGCTGCGCGTTCCGCGACGGCTCGCCGTCATCGGAACGGGGCAGAGCGCGATGGAAGTCGCGCTCGACCTGTCCGACCGGTTCCCCGAGGCCGCCGTGCACCTCGTCTCCTCGCAGTTCGGCGTCGCGCCGAGCGACCAGGGGCCGCTGGTGAACCGGATCTTCGACCCGGACTCGGTCGACCTGCTCTTCGATGCCCCGGACGCTGTGCGCACCCGTCTCGATGCCCTGCACCGGAACGCCAACAACGGCGTCGCCAGCACCGCGGTGATCCGCGCGTTCTTCGACCGGATGTACGGCGATGCGTGGCTCGGCCGGGAGCGTCTGGTGCTGCATCGAGTCAGTCGACTCGTCGCCCTGCAGGAGGAGCCGTCGGGAGTGCAGGCGACGATCCACTCGGAACTCGACGGCTCCCGAACTCTGCTCGACGTCGATGCGGTGGTGTTCGGCACCGGCTACCGCCCCTTCGACACCGCAGAGCTGCTGCAGGACGACGCCGGTCTCCTCCGTCGCGATGACGCGGGCCGCCCTGTCCTCCGCCGCGATCACTCGGCCGCCCTCACCGAACCCGGCACGGCGCGCCTGGTGCTCGTGGGTCAGGGCGAGCACCAGCACGGTCTGACCTCGACGCTCCTGTCGACGACGGCCGTGCGCGCGGGGGAGATCGCGGATGCCCTGGTGGCCGCCGTCGGAGGAAACCACCACCCCCACGACACGTCGGCGGGAGAGACCGCCGACGACAGGAAAGGAACACATGTCGCCGTCTGAAGCCCTCGAGCGCGCCCGCGCGCTCGCCGCCGCCGTCGTCCCGGACGATCTCACCGACGTCGCGGGAGACGAGGACCTCCGTGACTACGGGCTCGACTCGGTCCGCGTGATCGGACTCCTCACCGCCGTGCGCGACGCCGGCGGCGCGATCGAGTACGCCGACGTCGTCGGCGGAACCACCCTCGACATCCTCGCCGCGGCACTCGCCTCGGCACACCCCCCATACCCCGCACACCAGGAAGGCGAATGATGAGCACCAACCCTTTCGACGACGAAGACGGAGTCTTCCTCGCACTCGTGAACGACGAGGAGCAGTACTCCCTGTGGCCCGAGTTCGCCGCGGTCCCCTCCGGCTGGCGGATCGTCTTCGGCCCGGCCGATCGGTCGGCCACCCTCGAGTTCATCGAGACCACGTGGACCGACCTGCGACCGCGCTCGCTGCGCGAGGCGATGGCAGCGGAGACGGCACGATGACCGCGATCGCACCTGCCCCGGTCGAGTACGTCGACTTCCCGGTGCGGATCCGCGAGGTCGAGGTCGTGCGCACGACCCGCCTGTCCGACACGATGATCCGGCTCACGTTCGGCGGCGAGGGAGCGGCGGGGTTCGAGAGCGCGATCTTCGACGAGCACGTGAAGCTCATCTTCCCCGAGCCCGACACGGGGGAGCTGCGACTGCCCCTGCCCGACGGCGACGACCTCATCTGGCCCCGACCGATCCCCACGAGCCGCGAGTACACGGTGCGTGCCCACCGACCGGACGCACGGGAGATCGACATCGACTTCGTCGTGCACGCGAGCGGACTCGCCTCGGACTGGGCGCGAGACGCGCAGCCGGGAGACAGGGTGCACATCGCCGGCCCTCCCGGGGGATACCGGGTGAGCGACGACTACGACTTCTACGTGCTCGTCGCCGACGAGACGGCACTGCCCGCCGTCGCCCGCTGGCTGGAGGAGAGCCCGCGCTCCCGATCGGGTGCGGTCGTCGTCGAGGTCGAGGGGTCCAGGTCGGAGCAGCCGCTCGATGCACCGGAGGGCGTCTCGGTGACCTGGCTGCACGGGGGCGGTGCCGCGACCGACAACCTGATCCGCGGTGCGCTCGCCGTGGAGATCCCCGAGGGTTCGCGGGTCTTCGTCTGGCTCGCGGGAGAGGCCGGGGCCATCAAGCCCCTCCGACGCTGGGTGCGTGACGAGCTGGGCCTCACCAAGCACCATTCGTCGATCACCGGGTATTGGAAGCGCGGTATCGCCGATACGCACGAGCACCTCGACGAGGACGACGAGGACGACACCGAGGACGACGAGGACTGACCTCCGTCCGCACGCCCGACCCCGTCCGGGGACCGCCCATGACGAGGGCGCCCCGAGGAAGAGAAGACCGCGATGATCACGACCTCCCCTGTTTCCCCGTTCGACGGCGACGACGGCGACGTGCTGAGTGCCGCCGCACGCAGCATCGTCGACGCACAGCTCCTGGATCCGGACTCCGACGTGTTCGTGGTCGCCGATCGGGTGGACATCGTCGGTGACGTGTCGACGGCGCTGCTGGCGGAGGCGATCCGCGCCGCCATCGCGGAGACGGACGCACTGAGGGACCTGATCGTGCGCGATGCGGAGGGGCACCCCCGTCGGGTGCAGGTCGATGCCCCGGTGCGGATCGACGTGCACGACGTCTCGGACCGCCCCGACCCGACGGCCGCAGCGGACGAGCTGTTCGCACAGGAGCTGGCACGCGGACGCGGGGGACTGGACGCGGAGTCGATGACCGGGCAGGTGGTGGTGCGAACCGCTGCGGATCACGTGGTGTGGCTCTTCCGTTCGCACCACGCCCTTCTCGACGGCTACTCGATATCCCTCGTGGCGCATCGGGTGGCCGAGCGCTATCGGGTGCTGGTGGGAGCCGGGGGCCTGGGACCCGACTTCGGCCGGGCCGCGTCGCTGCGCGCCGAGGAGCGGGCGTACGCGGAGTCGGCCGCTGCGGAGGCCGATCGGGCGTCCGTGCGTACGCTGCTCGACGAGGCGGGTGTGGCGGATGCCGCGGACGTCCCGACGGTGTCGGGAATCTCCGCGCCGGGAGTGCGTCGGGCCCACGCGGTCGAGGTGCCCCTTCCCGCGGAGACCGCGGACGCCCTCGCTGCCGTCGTGGCCGCGGACCGGCGCCTCACCTGGGCGGACGTGAACGTCGCCGCCTTCGCGGCCTTCGCCGGGAGAGCCGCCGGCGTCCGCCGTCTCGTGCTCGGTGTGCCCTTCGCGGCGCGAGCGACGACGGGTGCGGCGCGGACCCCGTCGATGTCCGTGACCGTGCTCCCCCTTCCGGTGCGGGTCGATCTCGCAGACGCCCTCTGCACCGTCGCCCTGCGCGTCTGCCGTGACCTCGGCGTGCTCCGGCGCGCCCAGCGGATCCGCGGGGAGGCGCTCGCACAGGAGCGCGGCATCCCGTCGCTGCTCCGGGGGCCCGGGGTGAACATCAAGCCCTACACCCCGATGCTCGATTTCGCAGGTGCCGAGGGCACGATCGCCACGGTGGCCGCAGGCCCCGTCGATGACATCGACCTCACGATCACGCCGACGGTGGATGGCGGAGTGCATCTCCGACTCGAGGTGAACCCCGATGTGCACTCCGCGGCGGACGCGGACGCGATCGCGAGAAGATACGCCGGCTTCCTCTCCCGGATCGCCGCCGAGCCCGCGCAGCCGCTCGGTCGGTCGGCCGCGCTCGCCATCGGTGACGGCGGCGCCTCCGGCTCCGAGCCCCTGCCGGAGGGCGGATATCCGATCGTCGACATCTCGGCGGCGCTCGCCCGTGCGGTCGCGGCCGCTCCGGAGGCGATCGCGATCCGCGCATCCGACGACGAGGTGACCTTCGCCCACCTGCACGCGCGGGTGCGAGCGCTCGCGGCGGTGCTCGTCTCGCGGGGCATCGGCAGCGACGACGTCGTGGCCCTCGCGATGCCGCGCGGCATCGACCTGATCGTCGCGATCTTCGCGGTGCTCGAGGCCGGCGGAGCCGTCGCGCCGATCGATCTCGCCTACCCGGAGGAGCGGATCGCCTTCGTGCTCCGGCATGCGGATCCACGACTCGTGGTCACGATCGAAGGATCGCCGGCCGCCGCGCATCCGCGTGCGCTCGTGCTCGACGGGGACGGGACGGCCGGTCTGCCTGCGGCGTCGGCGGACACGGCGTTCCCGTCGCCCGCGCCCGACGCGCTCGCCTCGGTGATCTACACCTCTGGATCGACCGGCACGCCGAAGGGCGTCGGCGTCAGCCGCGGGTCGCTCTCCTTCTTCCTCGCGCACCATGCCCAGACCCTCTTCCGGCCGGTCGCGGCGCGGGCCGGACGGCGGCTCCGGGCGGCGCACACGGCATCCTTCGCCTTCGACTCCTCGTGGGAGCAGCTGCTGTGGCTCCTGCTCGGCCACGAGCTCCTCGTGTTCGACGAGGACGACCGTCGTGACGCGCGCGAGATCGTCGAGGCCGTGGATCGCCTGCACATCGACACCCTCGATGTGACTCCGACGTTCGCCTCCGCCCTCGTGGATGCCGGTCTGCTGGAGACCGCGCACACGCCGGCGCTTCTGCTCATCGGCGGAGAGGCCGCATCGCCCGAGCTGTGGCGACGACTGGCCGCCGCGCCCCTTGCCGCCTACAACTTCTACGGCCCGACCGAGGCCACGGTCGATGCGCTCGGCGCCGTCGTGGAAGGCCTCGAGCCGCGCATCGGCCGGGCGCTCGCGGGTACCGACGCACTGGTGCTCGACGCCGCGCTGCACCCCGTACCTGTCGGTGTCGCGGGGGAGCTCGCGCTCGCCGGGCCCCACCTCGCCCGCGGCTACCTGGGGATGGCGGGTCTCACCGCCGCCCGCTTCGTCGCGGATCCACGCGGTGGCGGAGGCCGGATCTACCTCACCGGCGATATCGTGCGCGTGGAGGAGGATGGGCTGCTGTCCACCCGCGGCCGCCGCGACGACCAGGTCAAGGTCCGCGGATACCGGGTCGAGCTCGGCGAAGTGCGCAGCGCGCTCGCCTCCCTGCCGCATGTGGCCCGCGCCGAGGCCATCGTGCGCGGAGTCGGGGCATCGGCCCGCCTGTTCGCGTACGCCGTCCCCGCCGATGCCACCGATCCCACCGCGACCGGTGGCATCCTCGACGCGGAAGACCTGCTCTCCGCGCTGCGGAGCATGCTGCCCGACCACCTCGTCCCGCACGGCGTCGTCGTGCTGCCCGAGCTGCCCCAGACGGCGCACGGCAAACTCGACGTCGCCGCCCTGCCGGATCCGGTGCGCACCCGGTCTGCGGGAGTCGCGCCCGCGAACGACCGTGAGCGCGCGGTGTGCCGGGCGATCGGCGACGTGCTCGGCCTCGACACGGTCCCCGCCGACGCCGACGTCATCGTGCTGGGCGGAGACAGCATCTCGGTGATCGCGATCACGGCGAAGCTGCGGCAGGCCGGGTGGGTCACCCGACCGCGCGAGCTGTTCGCCGCACGCACGGCTCAGGGTCTCGCGCCGCTCCTGCGTCCCCTCGACGCGCCGGGCGGAGCACCGGTCAGACCGGCCACGGCGGCGACGGGCCCGGTGCCGTTGCCTCCGGTGGCGAGGGCACTGAGGGCGCTCGCCCCCTCTCTCGAGGCCGTGCGGGACTACGCGCAGAGCGTCGAACTCCGTGTGCCGGGGGCTGACGCCGCCGGGGTGACGGCCGCGCTCGCCGGCCTGCTCTCCCGACACCCGGTGCTCTCCCTCGTCGTGCGGGAGCAGCCGGACGGGACCTGGCATGCCGAGATCCCCGCCGCGTCCGCACCGATCCCGCTCCTGGAGGGCGCCGATGCGGAGGAGCTCCATTCCCGGCTGCGGGACGCGCTGGATCCGACCTCGGGGCGCATGGTGGCCGCCGGGCTCGTCCCCGCGGACGGGGTGCTCGTCCTCGTGGCGCACCACCTCGTCGTCGACGGCGTCTCCTGGCGCATCCTCATCGACGAGCTGGGACGACTCCTCGACGGACGTCCGCTCCCTGCAGGGCCGGAGTCCGTCTGGCGTCACCGAGCTCAAGCGCTCGAGGAACTCCGTCTCGATGCCGCCGAAGAGAACCATTGGCGCGGTATCGCCGCGCGATCCTGCGCGGTGTTCCCGCACCCGGTCCCGGGCCCGGAGGCCTCGACGGCGGTTCGCGTCTGGCGTGGCACCGATCCTCGGGTCGCCGCGGCAGTGCTCGATCGGATCCCGCTGGTGCTGGATGCGCGGCCGGATGCGATCCTCGTCGGCGCCCTCGCCGTGGCGCTGCAGGACTGGGCGGGGGTCGAGGGCACGCTGCTCGTGGAGTGGGAGACCCACGGCCGCGAGCCGCTGGACGACGGCGAGGAGCTGGCCGACGGCATCGGCTGGTTCACGACCGAGTTCCCGGTGGCGGTCGATCTCCCCCTACGCGGCGCCGCCGAGGCCGAGCGTCTGACCCGTGCCGTCCGCGCCGTGCGCCAGGCCAGGGCCGACGTGCCGCACGACGGCTACGGGGCGGACGCGGTCGCGGACAGGGCAGTGCCCGGAGTGCTGTTGAACTATCTCGGTCGCTTCGGAGACACCACCCCCGTGACCGACCAGAAGACCTCGGGGGTAGCGCTGCGCAGGGAGCGTCCGTTCACCGTGCACCATCCGGATCGGCTCCGGCTCGGTCACGCGATCGAGGTCGCGGTGTTCGTCGCGCCCGGGGACCGGGGCCTGGAGGTCGAATGGACGGTGGCTCCGGCACTCGCCGAGACGCTTCCGACACTGCTCGAGGCATGGGACCGCGCCCTCGAGGGGTTCGCCGACCTCGCTGATCGGCTCAGCGCACCGGAGGCCGCGCCAGCCGCCACCCTCATCCCGGCCGAGGCGGCGCTGCCCGGCCTCGATCTCCGAATGATCGAACGGGTCGAGGCGGAGAGGGGAGCGCTCCGCGACATCGCACCGCTCACCGCGCTGCAGGAGGGGCTGCTGTTCCATGCTCTCCGCGACGGCGCCGAAGACGTCTATGCGACCGTCACCACGATCCCCCTCGAGGATCCCCGAGGCGACGACGCGGAGCCGTTGGAGCTGGAGCGGATCGCACAGGCCGTGCGTACCGTGGTGCGGGCGCACCCGCAGCTCGGAGCCGCCTTCGTGGTCGACCTCGCCGAGCGCCCCGTGCAGCTCGTGCCTCGCCGGGCCGACGTCGACGTGACCCTCCACGAGGACGATCCGGAGGAGGACGACCGTGAGGGGAAGGGCACCGCGCTCGCCGCCCGAGCCGAGAAGAGGGTCGCGGCGCTCGTCGACGCGGAACTCGCCCGCACGAGCGATGTCTCCCGCCCGCCGCTCGTGCACGCCCACGTGGTGCGCAGCGGTCGCTCCGCCGCCGTCCTCGTGCTCGCCGCGCACCATCTCGTGATCGACGGCTGGTCCACACCGCTGCTCATCGAGCGCGTCGTGGCCGCAGCAGCCGGGGAGACCGTCGCGGACGGCTGGGCAGACCTGCGCCGCACCCTCGTCGCGCAGGAGGCCGTCGATCAGACCCCTGCACGCGATGCGTGGTCCGCCCACCTCGCCGGCCTCGACGGCCCCACCTTCCTCGCACCCGCGGCGCAATCCGACTCGGCGGGAGACGACGACGAAGCGGTTCGAGCGAACGGCACGCGGACCATCGAGGTGCCCCTGGATCCCCGGGCAGGGGAGCGGCTGCTGGTCGCGGCACGGAACGCGGGGCTCACCGCAGGCGTGGTCGTGGTCGGTGCCTGGGCGCACGTGGCCGGACGCGCCGCCGGACGCACAGACGTGGTCGTCGGCATGACGACCGCTGGACGCGCCACCGCCGTCGAGGGCGTGGACCGCGTGGTCGGCCTCCTCTCGGTGACGGTCCCCGTGCGGCTCCGGATGCGTCCGGAGGTCCCGTTCTCGGCCCACCTCGCCGACCTGCAGCAGCAGCGTGCCGGGCTCCACGATCACGAGGCGCTCCCGCTCTCCGACATCGAATCCCTCGTGGGCGTGGGAACCCTCTTCGACACGCTCGTGGTGGTCGAGAACTACCCCTCTCCAGTGGCCGCCGGCGAGGGACGGCTCCGGGTCGGCGAGGTGCAGGCGGCCGGTGGCACGCACTACGCGGTCGGGATCACCGTGCTCCCGGGAGAGGGGCTCCGCATCGCGCTCGAGCACGACGTCGCACGCCTCCCCGAGGAACGAGCGGTCGCGCTCGCCGCGGAGTTCGCCCTGGTCCTCGAGCGGCTCTCGGACGACCTCGATGCCACCCCGGCCACCCTGCCCGTCATGGACGGCGAGCAGGCACTCGTCGGACCCGAGCCGGCGCGCACGCCGCGGGACGACAGCGGAGCCTCCGCCGTCCTGGCCGCCTTCCGCGCCGCCGTGGCGAGCGAACCGGACGCCGTCGCTCTGCGCTTCCGCGATCGGGCGCTCCGGGCGGCGGACCTCGCCGACATCGCCGGGGGGATCCAAGCGGCTCTGGAGCGCGCCGGTGCCGGACCGGAGCACATCGTCGCCCTCGCGGTGCCCCGGAGCGTCGAGGCCGTCGCGGCCATCATCGCGACGCTGTCTGCCGGCGCCGCCTACCTTCCCATCGACGTCTCCTCCCCGCGTGAGCGGCTGCGCGAGGTTCTCGCCGAGGCGCGACCGGCTCTCATGATCGCCCCGCGGGCGAGCGTGGCGGCAGCGCTGGCGGCCGATGCGGGAATCGTGGTCCTCGACCCGGCGGAGATCCCACCGGCGGCGCTCCAGCCGCGAGCCGTTCACGGTTCGGCAGCCGCCTACGTCATCTTCACCTCCGGATCGACCGGCCGCCCGAAGGGCGTCGTGCTCACCAGAGATGCGCTCGACACCCACTTCGACGGTCTGCGCTCGGGGCGTCACGCCGAACTCGTCGCCCGGCTGACGGCGGCGGAAGGGCGGGACCGGATCGTCGCGGTGCACTCCGCATCGTTCGCCTTCGACACCTCGCTCATCCAGCTCCACTGGCTGTTCGCCGGTCACGAGCTGATCCTCCTCGACGATGATGAGCGTCGCGATCCCGCACTCTTCACGGACAGGGCGCGGGGAGCGGATGTCATCGACGTCGCCCCCGTGCTGGCGGAGCAGCTGGTCGAGGAGGGGCTCTTCGACGGCGACCGTCCGCTCCCCGAGGTGCTGCTCGGCGGCGAAGCGGTCAGCACGGCGCTCTGGTCCGCCCTGCGCGAGAGGTCCGCTGCGACGCGGACGCTCAACCTCTACGGCCCCACCGAGGCGACGGTCGATGCCCTCGGCGCGATCGTGGCGGAGAGCGCGGAGCCGCTGATCGGAACACCGGTGCCCGGCGCGTCCGCGGTGGTCCTCGACGCGTGGCTGCGTCCGGTGGCCGTCGGCACGCGCGGGGAGCTCTACCTGCAGGGCGGACAGCTCGCCCGCGGGTATCTGGGTCGCCCCGGTCTCACGGCATCGCGCTTCGTCGCCGCTCCCGGCGGTGCCCGACGGTACCGGACGGGCGATCTCGTCCGCGTGGACGGGGCGGGGCGCGTCGAGTACCACGGGCGGCTCGACGATCAGGTGAAGGTCGCCGGCAATCGGATCGAGCTCGGCGAGGTCGAGGCCGCGCTCCGCAGCCTGGGCGGGGTCTCGCAGGCGTCCGCGGCACTCGACGCGGAGGGCCCCGTCGGGGCGCGCCTCCTCGCCGTGGTCACCGTCTCCGATGGCGTGACGATCACGAGCACTCGCCTGCGGGAGGAGCTGGCCGCATTGCTTCCGGCGGCCGCCGTGCCCGCCCGCATCGCGGTGACCGATGCGATTCCGGTAACCGTGAGCGGAAAGGTCGACCGCGCGGCGGTCCGCGCGCTCGCTCTCGCGTCACCCGGCGAAGATCCGACCAGGAGGATCGTCGCGCCGACGACGGCCGAGGAGCAGGCCCTCGTCGCCGCGGTCGGTGCGGTGATCGGCGGCGCCGACGTGTCGATGGATGACGACTTCTTCGCGCTCGGCGGGCATTCGCTCACCGCGCTGCGCGTTCTCGGGGCCATGCGTCGTGCGGGATACGCACTCAGTGTGCGCGACATCCTGCAGGAACGCGTCCTGCATCGCATCGCCGCTCGCGCGAAGGCGTCGACGACCGCCCCCGCGGACGCGACGCCGGCAGAGACCCCGGAGACGGGTGCGATCCCGGTCTCGGCCGCCCAGCGACGACTGCTGTTCCTCGCCGAGCTGGAGGGGCCGACGGCGACCTACACGGTTCCGGTGTCGTACGACCTGCCGACCGGCGTGAGAGCGGCGGACCTGCAGCGGGCCTGGGAGGCGCTCATCGCCCACCATGCGGTGCTTCGCACGGTCTATCGCCGCACCGACGGCGGCTTCGACGCCGAGGTGCTCGCTCATCCGCCGATGTCATTCGCCGTGATCGACGTCGACGGCGGACTCGAGGTCTCCGTCGCGCGTGAGGAAGAACACGTCTTCGACGTGTTCGCCGCTCCGCCGGTCCGCGCCGCCCTCCTGCGCAGCTCCGAGGGGGACGTGCTCGTGATCGCCGCGCACCACATCGCGGTGGACGAGACCTCGTTCCGGGTGATCCGCGAGGACCTCTCCGCACTCCTCGCCGGTCGCGCACCTGCGGCCACGGTGCCCTTCGGCGCCTTCGCCGCCGCCGAGGCGACTTCCGAGGCGGTCGCGGTGGAGCGTTGGCGGGAGCGCCTGCGGGACATCCCCGTCGAGCTCGACCTGCCGACGGACCGTCCCCGTCCGGAAAAGGCCGGATATCGGGCGGAGACCGTCGCCGTCGCCGTCGCCCCGAAGACGGTGGCGGCGCTCGATGCCTTCGCGGCCGCACAGGGAGCGACCCGGCTCATGGTGCTGCAGGCCGCCGTCGCGAGTCTCTTCCGCGCCCTGGGGGCGGGGACCGACATCGTCCTCGGCACCCCTGCCACGACCCGCGACGCGCGGTTCGAGCGGACCGTCGGCTATCTCGTCAACACGCTGCCGCTGCGCATCGACGTCGCCGGCGATGCGACGTTCTCCGCACTCGTCGAGCGCGCCCGCGATGCCCTGCTCGACGCGCTCGACGACGTCGGAGTGCCCTTCGAGGAGATCGTCGACGCCTGTGCACCTCGGCGGTCGCTGGCCCGGCATCCGCTGTTCCAGACCATGGTCACGGTCGAAGAGCAGGCGGCAGGTGCTCTCGATCTCCCGGCCGGACCGGCCGTCGAACGCCCCGGGCTCGTCGACGCCGCACGATTCGACCTGGCGATCCGCTATCGGGACCCCGAGCACCCGCGCGACTCCGGCGACGCGGACGGTGCGCTCACGATCGTCGCCGCGGCCGAGCTCTTCGACCGGGCGACGGCGGAGCGGCTCGCACTGCGTCTGGTCACCTGGATCGACCGGCTGCTCGCCGACCCGACGGCCCCCGTCTGCGCGCTCGACGCCCGGCTGCCCGATGAACCGGCGCGCATCCCGGAGGAGGACGAGCGGTACCGCGTGACCCCTGTGCTCGACGCGCTCACCGCTCGCGCCCTCGAGACGCCATCGGCGGTCGCCGTGCGAGGAGACGGAGAGACCTGGGACTACGCCACGCTCCTCGGCCGCGCCGCCGGGATCGCCGGAGCACTCCGCGCGCGCGGTATCGGTCCGGAGGATCGCGTGGCGGTCGCCGTCGGTCGCACGCCCGTGCTCCTCGCCGCGCTCATCGGTGTGCTCGCGGCGGGCGCCGCGTACGTGCCGCTGGACGTGGACTACCCCGACGCCCGCCTGCGACTGATGCTGGACGACGCCGATCCGGTCCTCGTGCTCGTCGACGAGAGCACGCACGGCGCGGGGCGAGGTCGGTCCGAGCTCTCCGTGCACGCCGTCGCTCCCGTCTCGGGTGGCGTCTACGCCGCGGCTGGGGTGGTGCGCGGCGCTCCCGCCCCCGCGGAGAGTGCGGCGTATGTGATCTACACCTCGGGATCGACCGGTCGGCCCAAGGGGGTGGTCGTCTCGCGCTCGGCGCTCGATGCGTTCCTCTCGCATGAGCGGTCCGTGCTCGCGCTGACGGCTGCGGACCGTCTGCTCGCGGTCACCACGGTCTCGTTCGACATCGCCGCACTGGAGCTGTTCGTCCCGCTCATCAGCGGCGCGGCGGTCGTGATCGCGAGTCGGGAGGAGGTCCGCGACCCGGATCGTCTCGCCGCGCTCGCCCGGCGTGAGGCGTGCACCGTGCTGCAGGCGACGCCGTCGCTGTGGCGGCCGCTGCTGGAGGAGCAGCCGGAGGCGTGGGGTGCGGTGACCGCTCTCGTGGGCGGTGAGGCGGTTCCCGCGGATCTGGCGCGTGGACTGCGTTCCGCCTGCCGTGCCGCCCGCGTCGTCTACGGTCCCACGGAGGCGACCGTCTGGGCGATGGGCGCGATGCTGGACGACGACGCACATGACGCGAGCGTCCCGATCGGCCGTCCCTTCGCGGGAGTGGGAGCCGTCGTCCTCGACGATGCCCTGCGCCCCGTGCCGCACGGCGTCGCGGGGGAGCTCTACCTCGCCGGCCCCCAACTCGCCCGCGGATATCGGGATCGTCCTGACCTCACAGCCGGCCGTTTCGTGGCAGACCCGACCGGAGAGCCGGGGGCCAGGATGTACCGCACGGGCGACCTGGTTCGCCGAGAGGCCTCGGGCACGCTGCGCTTCCTCCGGCGGATCGACGACCAGGTGAAGGTCGACGGCCATCGACTCGAACTCGGTGAGATCGAGTCCGCGTTGCGCGGCGTCGAGGGAGTGCACCGGGCTGCGGCCGTCGTCCGCACGGATTCGAGCGGTCGTGCGCGGCTGCTCGGATATGTGACCCCGGAGGAGGGCGTCACCCTGGATGGCGCTGCGGTGCGGGATGCCGTCGCGGCGACGGCGCCTCCGGCCTCCGTGCCGCGCATCGTCACCGTGCTGGATGCGATCCCGCTCACCCTCAACGGGAAGATCGACCGTGGAGCGCTCCCGGATCCGGTCGCGGTCGTCGCGTCGGGCCGCGGACCGGAGAACGACGCGGAGCGTGCGGTCGTCGAGGCGGTGGCCGAGATCCTCGAGCGCTCGCGCGTCTCGCCGGAGGAGGCCTTCTTCGAGCTCGGCGGCGACAGCATCTCCTCGATCCGCCTGGTGGCGCTCGTGCGCGCGCGGGGCTTCACGATCACCCCAGGGCAGGTGTTCGCACACGAGCGGCTCGCCGGTCTCGCCGCCGCCGCCGTCCCCGTAGGGGTGCCCGGACCGACGGCACCCCACGGGGCGAGACGGACCCGCGCCCGCCTCGCCCCGCGCGATCTCAGCAGCATCGAACGACTCCTGGAGGAGACCCCGTGAGCACGACCGCTTCCCCCTCGACCGCCGCCGTCCTCGACGTCTGGCCGCTCACCCCGCTGCAGCACGGGCTGCTCTTCCACTCGCTGTGGGAGCGGGAGACCGGAACCTCTCCGACCTATCTGCTCCAGGCGGCGGTCGAGGTGGAGGGCGATCTGTCCGAGGATGCCCTGCGCGCGGCGGTCGCGGATGTCCTCGTCACGCACGAGAACCTGCGGGTCGGCTTCTTCGCGGGAACGGACAGCGACCCGGTGCAGTTCGTCCCCGATCGCGTCGAACCCGAGGTGACGGTCGTCGACCTCGCCGAGGCCCGAGGCGCCGCGCGCGGAGAGGCCCCCACCGCCGCACAGGTCCAGTCGGTCGCGGCGGCCGAATGGGCCAGGGGGTTCGATCCGCAGCGGCCTCCGCTGATCCGCGTCGCGCTGCTGCGCGTCTCGGAGACCAGGGCGGTGCTGCTGGTGACCGCGCACCACCTGCTTCTCGACGGCTGGTCGATACCGCTGCTGCTGGAGGAGATCCTCGACCGAGTGACTGGAGCGACGCCTCCTGAGCCTGAGGCGCAGTTCATCGACTACCTCGACGTCGTCGTCCCCGAGGAGCACGACCCGACAGATGGTGAGGTCGTCGTCGACCTCCTGCGCGGCGTGACCGAGGCGACGATCGTGGCAGCACACGATGCCGCGCCCGACGAGGATGGGCACTTCACGGCCGACCGGAGAGTGCGGCATCGGCAGGACGGTGCGGCACTGCGCGCCAGGGCCCGTGCCCTCGGAGTGTCGCCCGCTGCCGTCGTGAGCGCGGCCTGGGGGATCGTGCTCGGCCACATCGTCGACCGGGAGGATGTGGTCTTCGGCTTCACGGTGTCCGGTCGTGGCGTCGGAATCCCCGGAGCGGATCGGATCATCGGCCTTCTCGGCAACACCCTGCCGTTCCGCGTGCGTGCGAACGCCGGCGACGCGGTGTCCCACGTGATCCGGCAGGCGCACCGGACGCAGGGCGCGCTCGCTGCCGCGCCGAGCGCCGATCTCCGCGCGGCGCAGTCGTCGCTGGGGATCGCTCCGCTCTTCGACAGCCTGCTCGTCGTCGAGAACTACCCGGACGCGGTGGCGGACTGGACGAGTGCCGACGGCGGCCTCCGCGTCGTCGGCACGTGGGCGCGCGACGAGGTGCACTATCCGCTCGCCCTTCTGGTCGAGGTCGGCGACACGATCCGCCTGGAGGTCGTCGCGCGCTCGGGGTCACGGTACGGGGCCGACGCCGTGCTCGCCCTCGTCGAAACGGTGCTCGACGGGATCATCGGGGATCCCGACGTCCGTGTCGCGAGGCTCCCGCTGCGGGACGGGACGACGCCGGACGACGCCGGGGGCCTGCTCGACGGCGGGCCTGCTCCTGAGGCCGACCTCGATGCTCTCCTCGACGCGGTGCGGGAGTCGCGGGGCGCTCAGATCGCGGTCATCGCGGGCGATCGGCGCATCACCACCTCCGCGCTGCATGCGGCGGCGGACCAGCTCGCGGGCGTCTTCGCCGAAGGGTCGGGGCCGGTAGCCCTCCTCGCGCCGCGGTCGGCAGCCCTCGTCATCGGCGTGCTCGCGGCTCTTCGCGCCGCCCGCCCGTTCGTCGCGCTCGATCCCGACCTTCCGACGGAGCGCACGCGCGATGCCCTCGCCGATTCCGGGGCGACGACGCTGTACTTCGCGCCGGAGTGCGAGGCCCTCGCCGCGGAGCTCGGGAGCACAGGACCCTCCTCCGCGCCGGTCACCGACGTCGCGCTCGGCGTCGGCAGGGTGCGCGAGCTGCGGGACCGGACGCTGGTCCCGCTCTCCGATCCGTCGGATGCGGACCCGCGCCGTCGTTCCGATTCACCCGCGTACCTCGTCTTCACCTCCGGCACCACCGGGCGTCCGAAGGCGTGCGTGAACACCCGTGGCGGACTCGCGATCCGCCTCAGCTGGATGCGGGATCGCTATCGGATCGATGCCGACGATGTGATCCTGCACAAGACGCCGCTCTCGTTCGACGTCTCGGTCTGGGAGCTGGTCCTCCCTCTCGTCACGGGTGCACGACTCGTCCTCGCGCCTCCCGGTGCGCACCGCGATCCCGAAGCCCTCGACGCGCTGATCGCCGCGGAGCGGATCACGACCCTGCACTTCGTGCCGTCGATGCTCTCCGCCTACCTCGACCTCGTCCCCGATCCCGCGTGGTCGAGCGTCGCGCGTATCCTCTGCAGCGGGGAGTCCCTGCCGACGACGGTCGCCGAGCGGGCGGCGACGCTCGCGAGTGCCCCCGTGCACAATCTCTACGGTCCCGCGGAGGCCGCGATCGACGTCACCGCCGGGGATCATGCGGAGCGGGCGACGGGAGCCAGCGCTCCCATCGGCGGTGCGACGCCGGGTACGGCGCTGCGCGTGCTGGATCGGTTCCTCCGCCCGGTGGGAGCCGGTGGGATCGGCGAGCTGTACCTCGACGGTGCGCAGCTCGCGCACGGTTACGCCGGTCGCACGGCGCTGACGGCGGAGCGCTTCGTCGCCGACCCCGGCGGGTCCGGCGCCCGGCTATATCGGACGGGAGACCTCGTCGAGCGGACATCTGCCGGACTCGTCCACCGCGGTCGCGTCGATGATCAGGTGAAGATCCGCGGCATGCGCGTGGAACCCGGTGAGACCCAGGCCGTGCTCACGCGGCTTCCCGGGGTGTCGGCGGCCGTCGTCCTCGTGGACGAGGATCCGACTCCCGCGCTCGTCGCCCTCGTCGTACCCGAGCGCAATGACGGAACGCCGCTGCGCGCTCAGGACGTCCTCGACGCCGCGGGCGCCCTCCTCCCGGAGGCGCAGCGCCCCGTCGCCGTCGCATTCGCGGAGGCGGTTCCCACCACGGCCAACGGCAAGCTCGATCGTCGTGAGGCTCTCCGTCGGATCCGGGCGACGCGGACGGTGTCGGGGACCGGCACCGAGACGGGTGACACCGAGACGACCGGCACCGATGCGAACGCCGCCGAGACGACCGGCGCGCACGAGGCCGATCCGACGGGGCTCCGCACCCGACTGCTCGCCACGGCGCGCGAGATCCTCGGAGCGCACGTGCGCGCGGACGACGATCTCTTCGCCGCGGGCCTCGACAGCATCTCGGCGATCCGCTTCGTCGCGCGCGCCCGTCGCGCGGGCGCGGTCGTCACGCTCGGCACCGTCTTCGACGCCCGTACCGTCTCGGCACTCGTCGGACGCGCGATCGATGCCGGACCCGTGGAAGAAGAGGCGGCACCGGCGGACGCCGGGAGCACGGTCGCCGGCACCGACCGGATCGTGCTCGACGCGCACGAACGGAGCGACCTCGACCGTCGTTTCCCCGGATGGGAGGCCGTGCTGCCCCTCGGGCCGCTGCAGGAGGGCCTCTACGTGCATACGCGCCTCGGCGCGGCGGCGGACGACGTCGACGTGTACGTGGTCCAGCACAAGATCACGCTCGACTCGGAGGTCGACGCCGATGCGTTGCGCCGTGCCGGTGACGCTCTGCTCCGCCGGCACGCGAGCCTGCGGGCGGGCTTCGTGGACGACGGACGCGGGCGCCCCCTCTCGGTGATCGTGCCTCCCATCCCCCTGCCCTTCGCCGAGGTCGATCTGCAGGGCCTGTCGGAGGCCGAGCAGGAGGCAGAGCTGGAGAACCTCACGGTGGCGCAGGTCGATGAGGGCTTCGATCTGGCTGCGCCCCCGCTCATCCGTCTCGTGCTCGTGCGACTCGCTCCCGCCCGCGCGATGGTCAGCCTCGTGCATCACCACATCCTCACCGACGGCTGGTCGCAGACCCTGCTTCTGGAAGACCTGTTCGAGCTCTACGACCGTGCTCTCGCGGTGCCCGGGCCGGTGTCGGACGACGGGCTTCCGCCGACCGCGGATTACGCGGAGTATCTCGCCTGGGTCGGTGCCCAGGACCACGCGGCCGGCGTCGACACCTGGAGGTCGGCTCTCGCCGGGCTCCCCGGTCCCACTCTCGTCGAGCCCCGGTCCATCGCCGCCCCGCCCGTGCTCTCCGAGTCGGTCCATGCCGAGCTGGACGCTTCGCTGTCGAGTGGACTCGCCGCACTCGCCCGGCGCTCATCCGTGACACTGTCCACCGTGCTCGGCTACGCCTGGGCACACGTGCTCCGGGGGATCACGGGACAGGACGACGTGGTGTTCGGCACGACCGTCTCCGGAAGGCCGGCGGAGGTCGCGCACGTCGACCGGATGGTCGGGCTGCTCATGAACACGGTGCCCGTCCGGGTGCGCATCCACCCCGGACGCGTGCTGGGGGACGAACTCCGAACGCACATGACCGCGCAGTCGGAGGTGATGCACGCCCACCATGTCGGTCTGAGCTATGTGCAACAGGCGTCGGGTCAGGCCGTCCTCTTCGACACGCTCTACGTCTTCCGGAACCTCCCCGTCGATGAGGCCTCCCAGTCGGAGACCTTCCTCCGGCACGGGATCTCCGAGGCGGAGGCCCACGACGGCACGCACTACAGCCTCGCGATGACGGTCAATCCCGGCGAGCGCCTCGAGGTGGCGCTCGCCTACCGTCCCGATGTGGTGGACGCCGGTCGGGCGGAGCGCTACCTCGATCGGTATCTCGCCGTCCTCGCTCATCTCGCGGAAGACACCGGTGCGCCGGTCTCACGGATCCCCGTCGCAGTGGCGGAGGATCGTCCGGCGATCGACAGGGTCAATGCCGAGGCGACCGAGGTGGCGCCGGAATCCCGCCACGACGCGGACGACGGCACGGTTGCCGACCTCCTCGCCGATGCGGCCGCACGTCACCCGGAGCGCACGGCGCTCGTCGGGCGCGACGTCGAGGGGGCCGCAGCGTCCTGGACGTTCGCGCGCCTGCAGCACGAGATCGACCGCATCGCCGCCCTCGCCGCGGCGCGCACGCGCGGACCGGGCTCGGTGGTCGCCCTCGAGCTGCCCCGCACGATCGAGCACGTCGCCGCGATCTTCGGCGTCCTCCGCTCCGGGCGGGCGTACCTGCCATTGGATCTCGCGCATCCGACCGAGCGTCGCCGCCGTCTCGCCGACCGGGCGGGAGCGGAGCTCGTGATCGTCCCGCCGGGAACGCCCGGAGTCGCCGAGGACATGTCGGGCGGCATCCCCCGACTCGAGCTCCCGCGCGCGTCCGACGCCGCGCCGGGCGAGGGACGCTCCGACGTCACCCTGCCGCAACTCACCCCGGCCCACGCGGCGTACACGATCTTCACCTCGGGATCCACGGGAGAGCCGAAGGGCGTGGTCGTGCCGCACCGCGGGCTCCTGACGATGTACGACAACCACCTCGAGGCGATCTTCCGGCCCACCATCGCGCGGGCCGGTCGCTCGCCGCTGCGCATCGCGCACACGGTGTCGTTCTCGTTCGACATGTCGTGGGAGGAGTTGTTCTGGCTGTTGGACGGGCACGAGGTGCACATCGTCGACGAGGAGAGCCGACTCGACGTCGAAGCCCTCGTCGCGCACTACGCGCAGGTGGGCATCGACGTCGTGAACGTGACGCCGTCCTTCGCGCGGGAGCTGCTGCGTGCCGGCCTCCTCGACCACCGGCCGCCGGCGCTCGTCCTTCTCGGCGGAGAGGCCGTGCCGGCGGAGCTGTGGACGACGCTCCACGACCATCCGCACACGGCGGGATACGACCTGTACGGCCCCACCGAGTTCACGATCAACGCGCTCGGCGTCGACCTGGCGTCGGGGACCACCCCGTGCCTCGGACGACCGATCCTCGGCGCGCGGGCGTACGTACTCGACTCGGGGCTGCGCGAGGTGCCGCCGGGGGGAACCGGCGAGCTCTACCTCGCCGGTGACGGCCTCGCCCGTGGGTACGACGGTCAGACCGCGCAGACCGCCGCGCGCTTCGTCGCCGACCCCTTCGGCGGCCCGGGTGAACGCCTCTATCGAACGGGCGACCGCGTGCACCGTCTGCCGGACGGCGGGATCGAGTATCGCGGGCGCGACGACGGGCAGGTGAAGGTCCGCGGATACCGCATCGAGCTCGCCGAGATCGAGAAGGCGGCGGAGAGTCACCCCCGGGTGGCGCAGGCCGCAGCCTCCGTGGGGGGCGCCGCCGGCGGTGTCCTCCGGTTGCACGTGGTCGTGAGGCCGGGCCTCGACGATGTGCTCCTCGACGATGCATTCCTCGACGATGTGCGATCGCACCTCGCCCGCATCCTTCCTCCCTATGCGATCCCTTCGCTGTTCGCGGTGGTCCCCGTGATCCCGCTCACGGTCAACGGCAAGGTCGACCGCGAGGCGCTCCCCGTTCCCCGCGGCTCCGGCACTGGTGAGCCGCCGCAGGGACGGGCCGAGCGGCTCGTCGCGGAGGTCTTCGAGCAGGTGCTGGGCGTGGTGGTGCAGCATCGGGACGAGGGGTTCTTCGACCTCGGCGGCCACTCCCTGCTGGCGATGCGCGTCGTGGCGCAGCTGGGGGAGGAGCTCGGGGTGCGGGTGCCGGTCGGGACCGTGATGGCCGCGCCGACCGTGCGCGCTCTCGCTGCGGCGATCGGCGATCCCGCGCGGGATGCCGGACTCGCTCCCGTTCTCGTGCTCGGGGAGTCGGCATCGGAGGAGTCGCCCCTGTTCTGCGTGCATCCCGCCGGCGGTTTCGCCTGGCAGTTCGCCCCGCTCGTGCGCTTCCTCCCTGCGGGCGTGGGCGTGGTCGGGCTCCAGGCGCCGCTGCTCTCCGGTGGCGAGAGCGCGGCCATGGATGTGGATGAGCTCGCGCTCGAGTACCTCGAACGGATCAGGGCCATCGCGCCGCGGGGCCCTTATCGACTGGCGGGGTACTCCTTCGGCGGCAACGTCGCCCATGCGATCGCCGCGCGGCTGGTGGAGGAAGGCGAGGAGATCGAACTGCTCGCCCTCCTCGATCCGGCACCGCTCTCGGGTCGACGAGACGCCTCTCGGACCGCGGCTTTCGGTCCCGAGGAGGAGGAGGCGGTGCGCGCGGAGCAGACGGCGTTCTTCGCCGAGCTCCGGGATGAGGGCGGAGACGATCCGGATCTCCGCGCGGCGATCCGTGCTTCACGGGGTGTGCTGGGGCTCGACGACCGCGCCGCGGTCGAGGCGATCGTGGCGAGTCACGCCTGGGCCTCCGGCCTCATGGCCGCATCCGCGTCTCCGGTCACCGCTGTTCCCACTGCCCTGTTCGTCGCGGGGCGCGAAGATCCCGCAGCGTCGGGGTGGGGGGTGCGCCTCGGCGACGACGCGGTGACCACCGTGCTCGATGCCGATCACTCCGGGATCGTCGCCCCCTCAGCGTGGGAGCAGATAGGTCCGGCGATCTCGCGCCGTCTGGAGAAGGGGCGATGAACGGACGCGGTCGGCTGCTCCGTGAGACGGCGTGGAGGGTGCGCGCACCACTGGCTCTCTCCATGGCCGGCGCCGTGGTGCGCCAGGGCGGGTTCCTCGCGGCGCCCTTCATCCTGCAGTTCGCGATCGACGACGGCGTGATCGGGGGCGACCTGGGGGCGGCGGCGTGGTGGGGCGGAGTCGTCCTCGTGGCGGGGATCGCGCAGTTCTTCGGGATGTGCGTGTGGGACCACTTCGCCAACCTCGCCGATGCGCGTACCGGTGTGTTCCTGCGCGAGCGTCTTCGTACGTGTGCGATCGCCGGCGCGGGGCCGTCTTCCGGCGGGACCGGTGATTTGCTGATCCGGGCCGGGCGGGACGTCGACCTCGTCCGGGTCTGGGTGCACGGTCTCCCCACCTGGATCGTGATCGCAGTCACGGTCGGTGTCCTCGTGCCGGGGCTCGCCTCGCTGGATCCGTGGCTGCTGCTCGTCGCCGGGGCGACGGTGCCCTGTCTGATCGTGCTCGCGGTCGTCTACCCTCGGCGCTTCGAGCGGGCGTCCATGCACGCGGCCGAGGCGCACGGCCGACGGGCTGACGCGGTCGATCATCTGCTCCGCAGCGCCGTCACCGTGCGCGGAGCCGGGATGGGGCGCGCGGTCGTCGAGCGCCATGAACGTATGTCGGCCGACCTCACCGATCGCACCGTGCGCGCGGGAGGGATCCTCGCCCGATGGACGGCCCTGGGCGAGGGGATCCCCGCCGTCGCCACGGCGGTCGGCGTGGTCGTCGCCGTCTTCGCCGTTCTCGACGGGCGTCTCACGGTCGGTGGGCTCGTGACATTCAGCGGGTGGATGGCGACGGTCGGGATCGCCGTGCAGGTGGGGCTCCAGCGGTGGACGCAGAGCGCGGATGCCCGGGTGGGCGCGGCCCGGCTGCAGCCGGTTCTCCGCGTCCCGCACACGACGGGTGAGCAGGCTCCGGCGCGGGAGATCGTCTTGGACGGCGTGCGGGCGTTTCCCGGCGCGGAGCCGATCGCGCTCACCCTCGCCCCCGGTCGTCTGATCGGGCTCAGCGGTCCGACAGGGAGTGGCAAGTCGACACTGCTGCGGATGATCGCCGGGATCGAGGCGCCGCATGCAGGTCGCGTGCTCGTCGACGGTGCAGCGGCCACGGGAGCGGTCGGCGGGGTGCATCTCGTTCCCCAGCGTCCGCTCGTGCTGAACGGAACCGTGCGTGAGAACCTCGCCCTCGGCGCGGCCACGGGAGACGGCGAGGACGACGATGCGCGCTACCGTCGTGCGCTCGCCGTCGTCGGTCTCGATGCGGAGCTCGCACCGCGGTCGGTCGATCCCCTCGACGCACCGGTCGGGGAAGGAGGCGGGGAGCTCTCAGGGGGACAGGTGCAGCGGCTCGCACTCGCCAGGGCGCTGGTCGTCGAGCCCGCGGTGCTGCTCCTCGATGACGTCACCTCTGCGGTGGATCCGGCGACGGGGGCCCGCATCATCGCCGCGATCAGGGAGGTGGCGGCGGAGCGCATCGTGGTGGTGGCCGGGCACGGGGCGATCATCGACGCCGCCGACACGGTTCTGCATCTCTCGGTGCGCACGGAGGTGTCGGCATGAGCCCCGTGGCGGATGCCGCAGCCGAGGGGGTCACCGTGCGGGCGGCGTACTCGGATCGGCTCCTCGCCGCACCCTCGCGGCGCGGAGTGGTGCGCGCCGCCCTGCGGTTCGCACGTCCGCACAGCTTCCTGCTCATGAGCGCGATCGTCTTCGGCGTCGGAGCGAGTCTCGCGGCGACGCTGGCGCCGGTGGTCGTGGGGCGGGTGACCGATGCGCTGCTGAGGGGAGAGCGGGAGACCGCACTGCTCCTCGCAGGGGTCGGGGTGGGTCTCGCCCTGCTTCAACTGGTGCTCTCGGCGGTCGGGAGGAGCCGTCTGGCGCGCGGTGGCGAGTTCCTCGTGCGGGATGTGCGGGATCGGATCGCGGCGCAGCTGACGACCGTGCCCCTGCGCTTCGTCGAGCGACACCGACACGGCGAACTGCTGCAGCGCGGCACGGCGGAGATCGCGGCACTCTCCGCCTTCGTGCGCGAGTCCTCGACGGCCCTCCTCGTGACGGGGTCGACCGTCCTCCTGCTGGTGACCGTGCTCGCGCTCCAGTCCTGGGTGCTGGCCCTCGTGCTCGTGCTCGTCTTCTTACCTCCGGCGCTCTTCGTGATGCATCGGTTCCGTTCGCGGGCTGCGGACGCCTACGGTGCGGAGGCGGCGGCAGAAGCGGATGTCGTGGCGGAGCTCGCGGAGAGCGTCCGGGCGCGCTCCCTCATCGCAGGCGCCCCGGCGGTGACGCGTCGCCGACTGGACGACCGCTCGGCGGAGATCAACGCGCACGCGGTCGAGGCGCAGATGCGCACTGTCGTCCTCGGGCGGTGGATCAGTGCCATGTCGCTCATCGAGGGGGTGACCCTCGCGGCGCTGATCGTGGTCGGCGTGCCGCTGGTGGGTGCGGGCACGGTCTCGGTCGGGGTGGTCGTGACCTTCCTGCTGGCGAGCGTGACCCTCTTCTCCGGCTTCTCCGACCTGGTCGCTCTCGTGGGTGCGGTGGAGGAGGCGGCGACGGGTGCCGCACGCGCGAACGACCTGCTTCGTGCCACGGCGTCGGATCGTCCCATCGAAAGCGCCCCCGGGGAGAGCCTGTCCGATGAGTCCGCGAAGGACAGCGGGGAGGTGCCGGGCGTGGGGATCGAGGTCGACGACGTCTGGTTCGACTACGGCGGCGACCCCGTGCTGCGCGGGGTGAGCCTGCGCCTGGCGAGCGGAGTGCGCCACGGCCTCGCGGGACGCTCCGGAGCAGGGAAGTCCACGCTCGCTCTCATCCTCGCGGGACTGTACGCCCCGACCAGGGGCACGGTTCGGTGTGAGGGCGTCGACCTCGACGCGCTCACGCCTGCCGAGCGCGCGCTCCGCGTCGCCTTCGTGCCGCAGGAGGTCCAGCTCGGGACGGGGACGATCGCCGACGAGTTGCGTCTCACCGATGCTTCCGCTGACGAGGGAGATCTGCGCGCGGCGTTCGCCGCTCTCGGCCTGACGTCGTGGCTCGACGGGCTGCCGGAGGGACTGGCGACACCCGTCGGAGCGGACTCGCCGCTCTCGGCCGGTCAGCGGCAGCTGGTGGGCCTCGCCCGCATCGCACTGCTCGAAAGCCGGGTGATCGTGCTCGACGAGGCGACGTCGGATGTGGATCCGGAGACCGCCGGCCTCGTCGAGGCGGCCCTCGATCGTCTCGCGCAGGGGCGGACCGTCGTCGTGGTCGCCCACCGGGAGTCGACCCTCGCGCGTCTCGATCGCGTCCTCGAGGTGCACGAGGGCACGGTCACGGGCTGATGTCGCCCGTCGTCGGCGTTCCCGTCTCCTTTCCCGCCGAGGTGGGGGGCTCCGGCCCGATCCGCACCATCGAGGCGCGGGTCGAGATCGCGGATCGGCTGGTGGATGCGGAGCCGCCGTCGTGGCTTCCGCTCACCGACGACGACCGTGCGCGCCTCGCCGCGTTCCGGCGGGAGGCGGACGCCCGCCGTTTTCTCACGGGACGGATCCTCGTGCACCGCCGGCTGCATGAGGAGCGGGGTGTTCCGCTCGGGGGCGCCCGGTTCGCACGGCGATTCACCGCGGCGGGGGAGTGGAAGCCGATCCTGTCGGCGGAGCCGGGGCGAGGATGGGCGGGCGCGGCGTGGCCGGACGTGTCCATCTCGCACAGTGGGACGTTCGTCGCCGTCGCCTTCTGCGAGGAGGCGGAGGTGGGGATCGACATCGAGCAGCACTCGTCCTTCGTCGACGCGGAGGACATGCTCGCCCTCGCCCTCACCCCGGCGGAGCGGGCGCGCGTGTCGTCGATCGCCGATGCGGCACGCGCCTTCACGGCGAAGGAGGCCGTGCTCAAGGCCGTGGGCTTCGGTCTCGCGATCGATCCCCTCCGGGTGGAGATCCTCGATGGTGCGGTCCGGTGCTTCGATCACGTCGAGCGTCGTCCCGTGGCGCTGGCGCCGGTTCCCGCCTCCGCTCTCGTCTCGGCGACGGTCGCGATCGCTCCGAGGGTCTTCGCCGTCTGAGGCGGCGACCTCAGCCCTGGGATTCCTCCGCCGCGCTCGCGAGCACACGCTGCAGCGGCTGATAGTGCTCGATGACGGCCTGCCGATAGCGTTCGACATCACCCGAACGTGCGGCGTCGAGCATGTCGCCGTGCGCCTTCGCCGTCTTGTGGATGTCGTCGGGCTGAGGGATGCCCAGCTGGGGGAGCACGGCCGTGTGCACATCCCAGAAGGCGCCGACCAGCTGACCGACCAGGCGGTTGCCGATCGCGCCGAAGAGGCGGGTGTGGAACGCGCGGTCCTCGTCGAGGAAGTGCTCCCCGCGCTCAGCCTTGGCGACCATGTCGGCCACCAGGGCGTCGAGCTCGGGGTCGGGGTCGTCCTGAGCGGCGGCCACCACGCGTTCGGCCATCGACAGATCCAGCGCCAGGCGCACTTCGACGACCTCCCGCAGCGCCTGCAGGGATCCCTCCGGCGACAGCACCCCGCGGAACACGAGGGCTTCCACCATCGGGTCCAGCGACATCGGTCCGACATACGTGCCGTGGCCGTGACGCACATCGACGATGTCGAGGGTCGAGAGCGTGCGGATCGCCTCGCGCACGGAGGATCGCGAGACGTCGAGCTCCTCGCAGAGCTCCGCCTCGGTCGGCAGCGGGTCGCCCGGCGTGAGCCCCCGGGTCAGGATGAGCTGCTTGATCTGATCCGCCGTGGTCGAGCGCCGCATGCGTGACGCCCTACTCGTGGTGGACTTCATGGGGCTCCCTCTCGTGCCTGGCAGAAACGCTCCGATCATCTCACTCTTGTGATCTGATCGAACCTGTGTTTAGAGTACATCAGACATCAGATGTCCTCAAGATGTTCCCCCCACCACCCTGGAGCACACATGAACCGACACATCACCCGCCGCCGCGCGGGTCGATTCGCGATGGCGGTCGCCGGCACAGTCGCCGCGTCCGTCGCCCTCGCCGGCTGCGGCGCGGGCACCACCAGCACTCCCGACGAGAGCGCAGCCGCGAGCGAGATCGACCCCGACGGCATCATCGAAGCGGGCATCTCGTACACGCTGAACGGCAGCTTCGACCCGATGGTCGCGTCGGGCGCCGTCACGGTCTCGGCGAACTGGCACATCTTCGAGGGGCTGGTCGACCTCGACCCCGTCACCCAGAAATCTGCCCCCGCCCTCGCCGCCGACCTCCCGACGAAGATCGACGACACGACCTACGAGATCGACCTCCGCGAAGGCGCCACCTTCCAGAACGGCGATCCGGTCACCGCCGACGACGTGGTCTTCAGCTACGACCGCGTGCTCGACCCGAACAACAACTCGCTCTTCCTGTCGTTCGTCGACTTCATCGACACCGTCACCGCGGTCGACGACGACACCGTGCGGATCACCACCGACTACCCGTTCTCGCTGATCAACGACCGCCTCGGTGTCGTCAAGATCGTCCCGAAGTCGGTCGTCGAAGCCGACCCCGAGGGCTTCGCCACCAACCCCGTCGGTTCCGGTCCGTACTCGCTGGTGTCGGCCGTTCCCGAGGACAAGCTCGTCTTCGAGCGCTACGACGACTACAACGGGCCGCGCCCCGCGCTCGCCGCCGGCATGAACTGGAACCTGCTCTCCGACGCCTCCGCTCGCGTCACCGCGATGTCCACGGGCACCGTGCAGGCGATCGAGGACGTGCCGTACATCGACGTCGACGCGCTCGCCTCCTCGGCCGACGTCGACAGCGTGCAGTCGTTCGGCCTGCTGTTCATGATGTTCAACACCAAGGCGGCGCCGTTCGACGACGTCCGCGTGCGCCAGGCCCTGCACTACGCCCTCGACATGGACAAGATCATCGGCACCGGCATGCTCGGCAACGCCACGCCCGCGACCTCGTTCCTGCCCGAGACCTACCCGAACTACCACGAGGCCTCCACGGTCTACACCTACGACCCCGAGAAGGCGAAGGAACTGCTCGCCGACGCGGGCGTCTCCGACCTGTCCATCACCCTGCTCACCACCGACACCGGATGGGTCAAGGAGGTCGCCCCGCTGATCAAGGAGTCCCTCGACGCGATCGGCATCGACACGACGCTCGACATCGGGCAGTCCGCGTCGATGTACGAGAAGGTCGACTCCGGCGACTACACGGTGGCCGTGGCCCCCGGTGACCCCTCGGTCTTCGGCGTCGACCCCGACCTGCTCATGAACTGGTGGTACGGCGAGAACGTCTGGACCCAGACCCGCACCAACTGGGCCGACTCTCCCGAGTACGCCCAGCTGCGCACGCTCCTCGACACCGCCGTCCAGCAGGAGGGCGAGGAGCAGCAGAAGACCTGGGACGAGGCCTACGACCTGCTCTCCGACCAGGCCGTGCTCTACCCGCTGTTCCACCGCAAGCTGCCGACCGCATGGAGCAGCCAGGAGCTGGTCGGATTCCAGCCCGTCCCCACCACCGGACTGTCGTTCCTCGACGTCGGCGTGGCGGCGAAGTAGCCCGCACCAGGGGGCGCGCTCACCCGACGAGTGCGCCCCCTGTCTCTCCCATACCCCCGGAAGGAGCGGCACGTGTCCCACACGCTCCGCCTCATCGGCCGGCGACTGCTGCAGCTGCCGCTGATGATCCTCGGCATCACGTTCCTCGTGTTCTTCGTGATGTCGTTCTCCCCCGTAGACCCGGCGCGCACCGCGCTCGGCGAGACGGCGTCGCCCGAAGCCCTCGAGGCGTACCGCGAGGACCACGGCCTCGACCTCCCGCTGTTCGTCCGCTACGTGAACTTCCTGCTCGGACTCGTGCAGGGCGACCTCGGCACCTACTCCGCACGCAGTCTCCCGGTGATCGACGAGGTCGCCCGCGCCTTCCCGGTGACCCTGGCCCTCACCTTCCTCGGGCTCCTCATCGCGGTGATCGTCGCCTTCGTGATCGGCGTCCTCGCCGCCGTCTACCGCGACCGCTGGCCCGATCAGGTGATCCGCGTGTTCGGCGTCGCGGCGCTCTCCACGCCGTCGTTCTGGCTCGCCATCCTGCTCATCCAGGTCTTCACCCTCGGCCTGAACCTGCTGCCCGCCTCCGGGCCGCTCCCGGATTTCTGGAGCGACCCCGCCGGATGGCTCGCCCGCATGACCCTCCCCGCCATCGCGCTCGCCGTGCCGGTGATCGGTCAGCTCTCCCGCGTCGTGCGCACCTCGATGGTCGAGGAGCTCGACCGCGACTACGTGCGCACCGCCCTGGGCGCCGGCATCCCGCGAGTGATCGTCGTCGGTCGCAATGTGCTGCGCAACGCCCTGATCACCCCGGTCACCGTGCTCGGACTCCGCATCGGCTACCTGCTCGGCGGTGCGGTCGTGATCGAGATCATCTTCGCCATCCCGGGAATGGGAACGCTCATCCTCAACGGCGTCACCAACAACGAACCCAACCTCGTGCAGGGTGTGACGCTCGCCGTGGCGCTCGCCTTCGTCGTGATCAACATCATCGTCGACCTCCTGTACGTGCTCATCAATCCTCGAATCCGGGCGGTGTGACATGCGACGCAAACTCACGGAACGTCTCTCCGTTCCCGGTCTCCGCTGGGGCCGGCTGTCCCTCGGATCGATCATCTGCATCGCCGTGCTGGCGATCATCGGGCTGGCGGCGATCTTCGCACCGCTCATCGCGCCCTTCGACCCGCTGGCGTCCGGGACTCCGGTGCAGCCGCCGAGCGCGGAGCACTGGTTCGGCACCGACCGTCAGGGCCGCGACATCTTCTCCCGTCTCGTCTTCGGTGCCCGCTACTCGCTCGTGATCGGCATCGGCGCGACACTCGTCGCGCTGCTGGCTGCCTGCGTGCTCGGGACGATCGCCGCCACGGCCCCGAGGTGGATCTCCGAGACGCTCATGCGCGTCATGGACGTCGTGATGTCGTTCCCCGGCATCGCGCTCGCCGCCGTCTTCGTGGCGGTGTTCGGCAAGTCGCTCCCCGTGCTCGTGCTCACGATCGCGTTCCTCTATGTGCCGCAGCTCACCCGCATCGTCCGCGCCAACATCCTCGACCAGTACGGCGAGGACTACGTCTCGGCCGTGCGCGTGATGGGCGCGGGCACCCCGCGCATCATCGTCCGCCACGTGGCGCGCAACGCCATGGCCCCCGTGCTGGTGTTCGCGACCGTGCTCGTCGCCGACGCGATCGTGTTCGAGGCTTCGCTGTCGTTCCTGCAGGCCGGGGTTCCCGACCCCGAGCCGTCGTGGGGCAACGTGATCGCCGCCGGCCGCAATCTGCTGATGAGCGGCGCGTGGTGGGCGACCTTCTTCCCCGGCATCCTCATCATGCTCACGGTGCTGTGCCTCAACATCCTCTCGGAGGGGATGACCGATGCGATGGTGTCGCCGCGGGCACGCAAGATCACCGCGGATGCCGCGGGCACCGAGGAGTCCACGCACGAGCTCGAGGTCGCAGCGATCCCCGACGACACCCACGTGATCCCCACCGTCGACACGGCGGTGAACCTCTCCGTTCCGAGCGGGGTGCCCGACACCCTGGTGCCGCGCGCCGAGGCCGTTCCTCTCGCCGAGCGACTGGCCGAGCTCCGTCAGCGCGAGCTCTCGCGCACCGACCGCCTGGTGTACACGGCGGAGGAGAAGCCTCTGCTCGACGTGCAGGATCTGTGCATCTCGTTCCCCCGTCATGGCGACGTGGACGTGGTCGACCACGTCAGCTTCACGGTGCGCCCCGGCGAGACGATGTCGCTGGTGGGGGAGTCGGGCTGCGGCAAGTCGATCACCTCGCTCGCGATCATGGGCCTGCTCGATCCGAAAGCCGACATCCGCGGGCGCATCCTGTTCGACGGCGAGGACCTGCTGCAGATGGCACCCAAGGAGCGCAACGCGCTGCGCGGCCACGACATCGCGATGGTCTACCAGGACGCGCTGAGCTCCCTCAATCCGGCCATGCTCATCCGCTCCCAGATGAAGCAGCTCACGTCGCGCGGCGGCACCCGCACCGCCAGGGAGCTGCTGGAGCTCGTGGGTCTCGACCCCGAACGCACCCTCGCCTCGTACCCGCACGAGCTCTCGGGAGGCCAACGGCAGCGCGTGCTCATCGCCATGGCGCTCACCCGGAACCCGCGACTGGTGATCGCCGATGAGCCGACCACGGCCCTCGACGTCACGGTGCAGGCGCAGGTCGTCGACCTGCTCATGCGGTTGCAGAAGGAGCTCGGATTCGCGCTCCTGTTCGTCTCGCACGACCTCGCGCTCGTCGCCGAGCTCACGCACCGGATCACGGTGATGTACGCGGGCCAGGTCGTCGAGCAGGGCACGACCAGAGAGGTGCTGACCCAGCCGGTGCACGAGTACACGCAGGGGCTCCTCGGCGCGGTGCTCTCGATCGAGGCCGGTTCCGATCGTCTTCATCAGGTCTCGGGCGTCGTGCCGTCGCCGCGAGACTTCCCGACGGGCGACCGCTTCGCGCCGCGCTCCAGCGACCCCGCCCGGTACGCGGGCGTCGCCCCGGTGCGGCGGCACATCGCAGGAACCGAGCACTACTACTCCGCGCATCCCGACGATGCGCCCGTCGAGCCGATCGGAGCAGGACGATGAGCGAACCCGTCATCGAGCTCAAGGACGTGCACGTCCGCTACAAGACCCGTGCCTCCTCGCTCTTCCGGCCGCAGTACGTGGACGCGCTGGCGGGGGTCTCGCTCACCGTGAAGCGCGGGCAGACGCTCGGCATCGTCGGCGAGTCGGGGTCGGGCAAGTCGACCTCGGCCAAGGTGCTCATCGGCCTCGAGAAGCCCACGAGCGGGCAGGTCGTGTTCGGGGGAGAGCCGGTGCGATCCTTCACGCCCGCCGTGCGCAGACGACTCGGCCGCATCCTCTCCGTGGTGTTCCAGGATCCGGCGACCGCCCTGAACGCGCGGATGACGGTGCGCGATGCGCTGCTCGACCCGATGCAGGTGCACCGCCTCGGCAGCCCGTCGACCCGGAGCCGAAAGGTGCGCGACCTGATCGGTCTCGTCGGACTGCCGGCATCGGCCCTGGACGCCCTGCCCAGCCAGCTCTCGGGTGGCCAGCGCCAGCGTGTGGCGATCGCCAGGGCGCTCGTGCTCGACCCGCAGGTGATCGTCGCCGACGAGCCCACCTCGGCGCTCGACGTCTCGGTGCGCGCCCAGATCCTCAATCTGCTGACCGATCTGAAGGATCAACTCGGCCTCGGGATGGTGTTCATCTCCCACGACATCCAGACCGTCCGCTATCTCTCCGACGAGATCGCCGTGATGAACAAGGGGCGCGTCGTCGAGTTCGGCGATGCGGCCCGCGTGTTCGACGCGCCCTCCGACGAGTACACCAGAACGCTGCTGGGCGCTGCGCCCTCGCTGCTCGAACCCCACCACTGAAACGACCGGAACACACATGTCTGCTGCCTCTCCCGCCCCCGTCTTCGCGGGCGTCGTCCCGCCCGTCGCCACCCCGCTGCTCGAGGACGGATCGATCGACCACGTCTCCCTCTCCCGCCTCGTCGACCGTCTGGTCGCCGAGGGGGTGTCAGGACTGTTCGCGCTCGGCTCCACCGGCGAGACCGCGTACTTCACCGACGACCAGCGCGTCGAGCTGCTCCGCACGATCGTCGCCGCGAACGCCGGTCGGGTGCCGGTCATCGCCGGCGCGATCGAGCTCACGGCGCCGCGCATCATCGGGACCGCCCGTCGTCTGATCGAGGCCGGCGCCCAGGCGATCGTCACGACGGCTCCGCTGTACACGCTGAACTCGGCAGCCGAGGTCGCCGACCACTTCCGCACCATCGCGGCGGCCATCCACGCCCCGCTGTGGGCCTACGACGTGCCGGTGCGCGTGCACTCCAAGCTCGGCATCGACCTGCTCGTGCAGCTGGGCACCGAAGGGGTCATCCACGGCGTGAAGGATTCCTCGGGTGACGACGTCTCGTTCCGGCGCCTGATCGCGGCGAACGATGCCGCAGGGGGTCCGCTGCAGCTGCTCACCGGACATGAGGTCGTCGTCGACGCCATGGCCCTCGCCGGTGCCGACGGCGTGGTTCCCGGGCTCGCGAACGTGGAGGCCGCGGGGTACGTGCGACTGTGGGAGGCCGCGAAGAGCGGCGACTGGGAGACGGCTCGGGCCGAGCAGGAGCGCATCAACCGCCTGTTCGACATCGTGTTCCAGCCGAAGGGCCTCTCGGGCGATGCGACCGGTGTCGGCGCGTTCAAGGCGGCCATGCACGCCCGTGGCATCATCGATCACGCCACGATGGCGAACACCGTGCAGGCGCTCGACGTCGACGCGGTCGCCCGCATCCGCGACATCCTCGACGAGCTGCATCTGCTCCCGGTCGCCGTCGGCTGATGGGCGAGGTCGTCCTCGCCGTCGACATCGGCGGCACCAAGACGGCCGCGGCCCTCGCCGACCGCGACGATGCACTCCTGCGGACCGAGGTGGCCGCGACGCCGGCGGCCCAGGGACCGGTGGCGGTCGTCGCCACCGTGGTCGCGCTCGCCGGACGTCTCCTCGCCGGCAGCGGGCTGCGCCTTTCGGGCGTCGGCATCGGCACGGCCGGGGTCGTGGATGCCGGAACCGGGACGATCGTTTCCGCCACGGATACGTTCGCGGACTGGCCGGGTACACCGCTGGCCGCACTCGTGCGCTCGGGACTCGGCGCGCATCTGCTCCCCGACGCTCCCGTCGCCGTGCAGAACGACGTCGACGCGCACGCGGCAGGAGAGCATCGACACGGTGCCGCGGCCGGGGCGGCGAGTGCGCTCGTCGTCGCGGTCGGCACCGGTGTCGGTGCAGGAGTCGTGCTCGACGGCAGGGCCGTGCGGGGTGCGCATCACGTCGCGGGGGAGATCGCGCACCTGCCCGTGCCGGGAGCCGCACACCTGCGCTGCCCCTGCGGGCGCTTCGGGCACCTCGAGGCCATCGGCTCCGGCATCGGGATGCATCGGCACTTCCGGTCTCTCGGAGGCGATCCCGGCATCACCGATGCGCGGGGGGTCGCGCTGGCAGCTGCGGCCGCGGACCCCATCGCCCGCCGGGCCCTCGACGAGTCGGCCGCGGCGGTGGGGCGGGCCCTCGCGGGGGCGGCGACGCTTCTCGACCCTGAGCGCATCGTGGTCACCGGGGGCGTGCCGAACATCGGTGAGTCCTGGTGGCTTCCGATGCGCGCCGCCTTCCACGCCGAGGCGATCGATGCGCTGCAGAACACCCCCATCCTGCCGGGCACGCTCGGCGACGACGCACCGCTGCGCGGAGCCGCGGCATCCGCCTGGAGGCGACCATGAGATTCACCGACACCCTCGAACGACTGCGGGGAGGACTGATCGTCTCGTGCCAGGCCTACCCGGGTGAGGCCATGCGCGACCCCCGCACGATGGCGCAGGTCGCGGCGTCCGCCCTGGCCGGAGGAGCAGCCGGAATCCGCGTGCAGGGGCTCGATGACATCCGCGCGACGGCACACCTCCCTGTTCCGATCGTGGGGCTGTGGAAGGACGGCGACGCCGAGGTCTTCATCACGCCGACGCTCCGGCACGCTCGGGCCGTGGCCGACGCGGGCGCCGACATCGTCGCGATCGACGGGACGCGGCGCCCGCGCCCGGACGGGCTGACGCTCGCGGAGACGATCGCGGGCCTTCGCGCGCACACCGACGCGCTGATCATGGCCGACTGCGGCTCCCTCGACGACGCGATCGCCGCCGAGGCCGCCGGCGCCGATATCCTCGGCACCACCCTGTCGGGATACACCGGAGAGCGCCCGAAGACCACCGGGCCCGACCTGGAGCTCATCGCGCTGATCGCCGCCCGTTGCCGCCGCCCGATCGTCGCCGAGGGGCGCGTCCACACACCCGAGCACGCCGCGGCCGCGATCGCCGCCGGGGCGTTCTCGGTGTGCGTCGGCACCGCCATCACGCATCCGTCCACGATCACCACCTGGTTCGCCGATGCCGTCGCGGGAGCACGCGCATGACCGCGCCCATCCTCGTCAGCGCCTACCCGGCCTCTCCCGCCCACGCGCACTGGGATCCGGTGCTCGAAGGC
Source organism: Microbacterium sp. K27 (assembly GCF_004794435.1). Taxonomy (NCBI): domain Bacteria; kingdom Bacillati; phylum Actinomycetota; class Actinomycetes; order Micrococcales; family Microbacteriaceae; genus Microbacterium; species Microbacterium sp. K27. The sequence continues at coordinate 230,828 of NZ_SSDK01000040.1, read as the reverse complement.
GCGCTGCTGCCCGCATTGTGCGCGCTTCCCGGGGTCGCCGGACTCGAGGTGCCGTGGACGGGTGGCCTGCATCCGCACGACGAGGCCTGGTTCCTCGCGAACGTGCCGGCCGTGCCGCTCGCCGTCACCCCGATCCCGTTCGTCATGGGGCGTGTCGGGGCACACCCCGGGTATGGCCTCGCCTCGGCCGATGAGGAGGGGCGCGCGGCGGCGGTCGCCGATCTTCGGAGGGTCGCCGCCGACGTCGCGCGCATCGACGGCGAGAGCGCCGCATCCGTCGCGGTGGTGACGGTGCACTCCGCGCCGCGAGCGACGGCCGCCATGGAGCCGCTCGTGCGCTCGCTGGGGGAGGTCGCCGCGCTCGACTGGTCCGGCGCGCGCCTGGTCATCGAACACTGCGATGCGTTCGTGCCCGGCCGGGTCCCTGAGAAGGGTTTCCTGCCCTTGGACGCCGAGATCGCCGCGATCCGCTCGTCGGGACTGCCGATCGGAGTGTGGCTCAACTGGGGGCGTTCCGCGATCGAGCTGCGCGATGCGGATGCCGTCACCGCGCAGATCGCGGCGGCGGCGGCGTCCGGCCTCCTCGTCGGCCTGGCGTTCTCAGGGGCCGCCCCGGTGCAGAGCCCGTATGGCCACCCGTGGAGCGATGCGCACCTGCCGATCGCCTCGACCCACCCGGAATCCGCTTCGCTCCTCGACGACGCGCACGTCGCCGCAGCGCTCGCCGCTGCGGGCGACGTCGAGTGGTTGGGGCTGAAGACGGCCCGCCGCCCCGACGACACCACCGCGGCGGATGCCCTGCGCACGGTCGCGCGGAACCTCGAGGTGGTGCGCGCCGCAGGCTGACCGGAGGGAACGGCGGCAGCCGTCGGCGCGGTGTCGTCGACGGCTCGCCGCGTGAGCCCGGGGAGTCGAACGCCGCTCGCGGGACGACGAGATCCGGCCTTGTCCGTGGGGAGACCCCTCGCTAGAGTGACTTGAAATCTGACATCAGACGTCATATTTCCGCACGAACAGAAAGGTCTGTCCATGCACGTTCCTCCCTCGCCCCCTTCCCGGAGCCGCCGCCTGCTGCGATGCGGCACGATCGGAGCGCTGGTCCTCGCGCTCAGCCTCCCCGCCGCCGCTGCCTCGGCGGCCCCGGCGCCCGGGTATCTGACCGATCCGAACGCCGACCCCGGCGACTACCTCGAACTGAACATCGGCGCCGACCGCACGGCCTCGAACTACTTCTACCGGATCCCCGCGCTCACCCACCTCGGCGACGGCGTGGTCCTCTCGGCGTGGGATGCCCGGCCGGGAAGCGCCGCTGACGCCCCCAACCCCAACTCGATCATCCAGCGCCGCTCGACGGACAACGGTCGTACCTGGGGTCCGCTGCAGATCATCGCCGCGGGGAAGACCGGGAGCGGCCAGTACGGCTACTCCGACCCGAGCTACGTCGTCGACCGGGAGAGCGGTCGGGTCTTCGCGTTCTTCGTGCGCTCCCAGGACCAGGGGTTCCAGGGGAGTGCCTACGGCGACGACGACGCGAACCGGCAGGTTCTGGGAGCGGCCGTGATCCATTCCGACGATGGCGGCGCGACCTGGAGTGTGCCGCGGCTCATCACCGACGTCGCCAAGACCTCCAACGGCACGACCAGCGGGGGCGTGTACACGCCCGTCGCGGGCGATGTGAAGGGCACGTTCGCCACTTCGGGCGAGGGGATCCAGCTGCGCTACGGCGCGCATGCCGGGCGGCTCATCCAGCAGTACGCTGGCACCGTGCGTCAGGCCGACGGATCCACCGCGATCCAGGCGTACTCGGTGTATTCCGACGACGGCGGCGACACCTGGCAGCGTGGCGAATACGTCGGCACCGGCATGGACGAGAACAAGGTCGTCGAGCTCTCCGACGGACGCGTCATGCTCAACTCGCGAGACAGCTCCGACGGGCGTCTTCGCAAGGTCGCGATCTCGACCGACGGCGGTCACAGCTATGGTCCGGTCACCCGCGACGCCGAGCTGCCCGACCCCACGAACAACGCCTCGATCACCCGCCTGCATCCGGACGCCGCCGCGGGCAGCGCCGACGCGAAGAAGCTGATCTTCACGAATGCCGCCAACGGGGCGAACAGCAACCGTGTGAACGGAGCGGTGCGCCTCTCCTGCGACGACGGCGAGACCTGGCCCGGTCTGCGCACGCTCGAGACGGGGACCTTCGCCTACTCCAGCGCGACGGCGATCGATGACGGCAGGGTCGGGGTGCTGTGGGAGGCGGGCTACACGAACACGATGCAGTTCTCCTCGTTCGACGACGCGTGGCTGAACGCGGCGTGTGCGCCACTGTCGGTGCCGAAGACCGCTCTGACCGCCGGAGTCGCCACCACGGTCCCGGTCACGATCACGAATCAGGAGGCGGCCGCGCTCAGCGGCACCGTGACCTTCCACACCGCCGCCGGATGGACCGCGACCACCGCGCAGATCACCGGCCTCGCACCGGGAGCGAGCGCCACCGTGAATGTGCAGGTCACCGCCCCGCAGGGCGTCTCTGGTGAGCAGCGTCTCCAGGCCGCCTTCACCGCCGCCGACGGACGCCTCAGTCAGACCACCGCGACGCTCACCCTTCCGCAGTCCTCCGCGCTCGGAGCGACCCTCACGGCGACGAACACCTCGGCCCCGCGCGACGTCGCGACGAATCCGTACACGGTGGGGGAGCAGCTGAGCTTCCGAGTGCGGGTCGTGAGCACGGCGGGCGTCACGACGGTCGTCACTCCGGCGACGAACACCTTCACCGCCGGCTTCGCTCCCACCGCGTGCCGATGGCTGAATCTCCCGGCCTACGACGCCTACAACTGCAGCACTCCTCGACGCACGCTCACGCAGGCCGACATCGATCGTGGCTGGTACACGCCGGAGTTCGCGTTCACCGTGGCTCCCGTCGACGGCTCGGCACCCGCGGTCACCGTGACCCACGCGGCTGCCCCCGTGGTGCTGCGCGACGGCGTGCTCGCGGCCACGATCACGGGCGCGCGGGCGGATGCCGGGCGCGACCTGGCGGCGAACCCGTACGCGGTGGGCACGCAGGTGCCGTATACGTTCCGGGTCGACAACCGCAGCCCGATGGTGGTCACCGTCGTTCCCGCGACCGGTGACTTCTCGCCCTTCCTCCCGCCGGCGGCCGGCAACTGCCGCTACCGGGATCTCGCGGTCGGTGCGGGGTACGACTGCGGGTCGGCGCGCCACACCGTGACCCAGGCCGACATCGACCGCGGCTTCTTCGTGGCCGACACCACCTGGACCGTCGAGGCGGCAGGGCAGACCACGAAGCGCGTGACGGTGGCGGGCGGCGAGATCGACGTGATCGCGCGCACCCCCGCGTTGTCCGGTGCGACGGTCGGAGACTGGGCCGACGAGAACGGGAACGGCGTGGCGGATGCCTCCGACACCGTGACCTGGACGCGCACCGTCGAGAACACGGGCAACGTCGTGCTCGATGCCGTGACCGCTGCCGGAGCGGATGTCGGCTCGCTCGTCCCCGGTGAGGCGGCACCCCTCGAGGCGATCGTCGTCCGGCTCACGACAGAAGACGTCGCGCGGGGCTCGATCGCCGCGGCATCCTTCGAGGTGACGGGGGTCAACGGAGTCCGCTCGGTGTCGGACTCCGTCGAGCCGGCGACGCTGTCCCTGCCCACCGCTGCGGGGTGGAGCGCGCAGACCGTCTATGCCGGCGGCGAGCTCGTGTCGCTCGACGGGCGGCTGTGGCAGGCGTCGTGGTGGACGCGTGACCAGCGCCCCGGCGACCCCGTGGGTCCGTGGCAGGAGTTCGCGACGGACATCGACGGGGCAGTCCTGTGGACGCCCACCCGCGTCTTCACCGCAGGAGACGTCGTCGTACATGCCGGCACGCGCTTCGAGGCGAAGTGGTGGACGCGCAACCAGCAGCCCGATGCCGCGGCGACCGGCGGCCCCTGGCAGAAGGTCCGCTGACCCCTCGTCGTCTTCTGTCCCGCCGACGAGCGGCCCGCAGAAACTCACAGCCCGTTCTCAGGGCCGCGGGACCAAAACGGGCCGCTCGTCGGTTCTCCTCTATGACGGCGCAGCCAGCGACGTCGGACAAGGAGTCAGATCATGTCGAACGACTACGGCACGACCCCCGAGGCCGTCAGCGGCCTCACCCCTCTGCAGTATCAGGTGACCCAGCAGGACGCGACCGAGCCGCCCTTCCGCAACGCGTACTGGGACAACCACGACGACGGCATCTACGTCGACGTCGTCTCGGGCGAGCCTCTGTTCTCGTCGACCGACAAGTTCGACAGCGGCACCGGATGGCCGAGCTTCACGAAGCCCATCGACGCGGATGCCGTGACCACGCGCACCGACCGCTCGCTGTGGATGAAGCGCACCGAGGCGCGCTCGGCCGTCGCCGACAGCCACCTCGGTCACGTGTTCGACGACGGCCCGCGCGCCGAGGGCGGCCTGCGCTACTGCATGAACTCGGCGGCTCTCCGCTTCATCCCGGCCGAAAGCCTGGAGGAAGAGGGGTACGGTCGCTACAGCGCCCTCTTCGCACGCCCCACCACCGACACCCCCGCACCTTCCGACACCACCGAGGAGCAGTCATGACCGACACCGGAACCATCACCCGCACGCCCGGGACCGAGACGGCCGTTCTCGCCGGCGGCTGTTTCTGGGGGATGGACGACCTGATCCGCCGCCAGCCCGGTGTGCTCGACACCCGGGTCGGCTACACCGGCGGCTCGAACGAGCACGCGACCTACCGCAACCACCCCGGCCATGCCGAGGCCGTGGAGATCGTGTTCGACCCGACGAAGACGACCTACCGCGACATCCTGGCGTTCTTCTTCCAGATCCACGACCCGTCGACGCTGAACCGTCAGGGCAACGACATCGGTTCGAGCTACCGCTCGGCGATCTTCCCGCTCACCCCCGAGCAGGAGGCGATCGCGCGCGACACCATCGCCGATGTCGACGCTTCGGGCCTGTGGCCGGCGAAGGCCGTCACCACGATCGAGCCGGCAGGGCCGTTCTGGCAGGCCGAGGAAGAGCACCAGGACTACCTGATCAAGTACCCGAACGGCTACACGTGCCACTTCCCGCGTGCGGGTTGGGTGCTGCCGAAGCGCGACGAGGCCGCCGCCACCGTCTGACGCGGAACCCGAGAATGGCCCGGTCGCATCCGACCGGGCCATTCCCCGTGAGCGGGCTACGCCTCGCCGAGGAACGCCACGGCCGCGTCCTTGAAGTCGCGCGAGCCCGGGGCGTTGAAGTGGTTCCGGTTCGGGATCTCGAAGAACCGTCCGTCGGGGGCGGCTGCGGCCAGCGCCCGCGAACCCTCGATGATCGCGTCCTTCGAGCCGGTGGCGAAGAGGATCGGCCGCGTCGGCGCATCCGAGGGATCGGGGTCGATCATGCCCGACGCCCGCATGCCCTCCGCGAGCGCGACGAGTGCCTGCAGATCGTTTCCCGGCACCCGTTCGGTCAGCGCGATGTAGTTCTGCGTGGTCCGATCGGCCACCGGGGTGCCGTCGGCGATGTACTTCCGGACCTGTTCGAGATCGAGTCGCGCCAGGGGGATGCCGTCCGGCACCCCTCCCAGCACTGCACGCCCGATGCGGTGCGGAAGCTCGCGAACGACCTCCCAGCCCACGCGTGCGCCGAGCGAGTAGCCGACGTAGAGGGCGTCGTCGACGAGGTACGTGTCCATCACGGTCTCGACATCGGTCACGAGTGTGCGGATCCGGTAACCGTCCGGGTCATGCGGCTTCTCGCTGAGGCCGTGGCCGCGCTGATCCAGTGCCAGCACGCGATAACCCGCGCGCGTCAGCTCGCGTACCCATCCGGTGAGCACCCAGTTGTCGCGCGCGCTCGACGCGAAGCCGTGCACGATCACCACGACGGGGGCGTCGAACTCGCCCCAGGTGTAGGTCGCCAGTCGTGTGCCGTCGGCGGCGTACACCTGCTGGGGTTCGGGCATGCTGGTCAGGTCGGAGAGAGGGACGGCCACCTCTCCATCTTGGCCCTGTTCCTGGACGGCGGCGTCAGGTGCGGGATCAGCGCGTCGACCTGATCGGCCACACCGCGAACGCGCCGAGCACCGACAGGACTATGCCCACGGGGAAGAGCCCGGCGAAGCCGAATGCGATCACGATCAGACCCGAGACTCCGGGGGCCAGCGTCTGGGGCAGGGTGGCCGCGATGTTCACGACCCCGAGGTCTTTCGCGAACGACTGCGCCGAGGGGAGCACCTCGCTCATCAGTGCGGTGTCGACGGCCTGGAACATGCCGAACCCGAGCCCGGCGATGAACGACATGATCATCCACGCCTCGATCGTCGGCGAGATCCACGGCAGCAGCAGCGCAAGACCGGTGACCACCGACGAGGCGAACACGAACGGCTTGCGTCGCCCGACCCTGTCGGAGAGCGGACCGGAGATGATCGTGGAGATCAGGATGCCGGCGAGGCTGAGGAGCCCGACCAGCGGGATGACCGTCTCGGGCTTCTCGATGTGCAGATAGTCGGTCATGATGTAGAGCTGATATCCGGTCACGGAGAAGTAGCCCGTGAACAGCAGCAGGCGGCCGAGGAACGCCCAGAAGAAGTCGGGGTGCTTGATCGGGCTGACCCAGAAGGTGCGCAGGAACGCGCTGAGGTCGAACGGCTCGGGCGTGATCCGTTCGCTCGAGTAGTCCGGGTTGAACACGACGAACAGTGTGATGACGACGAGGGCGAAGACCGCGAAGACCACGTAGCCCGCGGCGATGCTGTTGAAGAACAGGGAGCCGACGATCTGACCGCCGAGCGAGCCGACCATGAGGCCGATGCCGGAGAGGGCGGCGAAGGTTCCCCGGCGCTTGAGGGGCACGCGGTCGGGCATCACGGCGGAGAGCGGGCCCTGGGCGAAGTTGTACGCGATCTGCACCAGAGTCCACGCGATGGCGATGCCGACCAGGGAGTCCGCGAAGGCGAGGCCGACCAGGGCCAGCCCTCCGGCGAGGACGCCGACGATCATCCACGGTGCACGCCGACCGAAGCGGGAACGCGTCCGGTCGGAGATCTGCCCGGCGATCGGCTGCGCGATCATCGCCGCGAACGCACCGATCGTCGCGATGATCGCGAGGTTGGCGACCTTGTTCTCCTCGCCGAGCGCGACCGTGACCTGCTGGGGGAGGAGGATGCCGGGGACCGCGCCCCAGATCAGGAAGATGCCGAGGTTGGCGGGGATGATCCAGCCGAGCAGGCGCCGGATCCCCTTGAGGGGCGGGGGCGGGTCGTCGTTGCCGGCGGCGGTGCGGATGAACGTCGTCTCCGTGATCGGGACGGTGCTCTCGGGGACGGTGCTCTCGGGGGTTGCGGGCGTTCCAGACATCGTCGTCGTGGTCCTCTCGGGTCGGGCAGAACGGGGGTCAGGCGGGGAGCGCCACCAGGCGGGAGCGCAGCGTGTCGATCGTCTCGGCCGGCAGGGTGGCGCCGGCGAAGCCGAGGACGGTGTCGAGCGGCATGTTCTGCGCCGCGGCGAGCATGGGGTTGCCCGGCAGTTCCGGGACGAGCTCGGTGATGATCGCGAGCGCCTCGGCGTCGGCGAGCACCTGGGCGACGGTCGCGCTGGTGAGGTCGAAGCGTCCGCCGGGTGCGGCGACATCCGCCATCTCGATCGTCGTGGACGCGGGGTCGGGCCGTGCGGCAGGCGACCAGTCGAGGTACCGGAGGCCGTGGCCGAACGCGAACGACGGGTCGACCGTGTCCGACGGCACGTCGGGGCGGCTCACCGCCACGGCTTCCATCGACGACGGCACCTCGAAGGGCAGCGACCCCTGGGGCTCCACCGCGCCGAACAGCACATTGACGAGCGCGGTGTCGGAGGCGCCGTAGTTCGCGATGATCGTCGAGGCGACGTCGAGAAGCGGGGCGAGGATCGCCGGACGATCGAGGTAGACGTCGAGCACGAGCGGCACGCGGGCGGCCAGATCGCGCAGGTGCGCGAGTTCGTCGTCGTGGAACTCGAGGGATCCGGCGCGGAAGAACGATTCGATGTCGGCCCCGTTGCCGCGCGGCTCCCACGGGGCGTCGGTGCGCACGATCGCGACGTCGGCGCGGTCGGGGTCGGTGACCACATCGGCCCAGCCGGCGAGCTCGACGGGGTCGAGGCCTTCGACGTAGACGGTCGGGCGCCCCTGCAGCGGCAGATGCGCCGCCCCGCCGCCGTTCGTGAGCAACGTGAGTGAACGTGCCTGGGCCTCGAGTCCGGCGGCGCGGGCGTCTTCCCGACCGACGATCGCATCCGCAGCTTCGACATCGACGAACCGTGCGTCGTCGAACAGCCCGAGACGGAACTTCTCACGCAGCAGCCGGCGCACCGAGATGTCGAGCCGGGACTCGGGCACCGAGCCCGCCCGCACGAGCCCGATCAGAGCCTTCGGGTTGAACTCACCGCCGAACTGGTCCACACCGGCATCGAGCGACTTCATCATCCGCTCGTCGTAGGTGAGCGACTCCACACCCCAGAAGGTGCGGGACAGGATGCCCCAGTCGGTGCACACGATCCCGTCGAAGCCCAGCTCGTCACGCAGCAGGCCTTGGATGATCTGCTTGTTGAAGCCGAAGCCGACCTCTTCGTACTCGGTGCCGATCGGCATGCCGTAGTAGGGCATGATCTGCGAGACGCCGGCGGCCAGCAGGTCGCGGAACGGTTGCAGGTGCAGGTCGAATCGTCCGCCCGGGTACACCTGCTCGCGGCCGTATGAGAAGTGCGGATCCTCGCCGTCGAGCTGGGGGCCGCCCCCGGGGAAGTGCTTGGCCATGGCCGAGACCGATTCGGCTCCGAGCTCGTCGCCCTGCAACCCGAGCGTGTAGGCGACGCCGAGACGCCCGGTCACCTCCGCGCTCTGGCCGAACGTGCCGGAAGCCCGCGCCCAGCGCGGCTCGGTGGCGAGGTCGATCTGCGGGTGCAGGGCGGTGCGGATGCCGACGGCCAGGTACTCGCGACGCACGACCTCGGCGAAGCGGCGGGTGAGCTCGGGGTCGTCGATGGCGCCGAAACCGAGGAACTCCGGCCACTGCGAGAAGGGGCCGGCGATGAGCGCGGCGGCCGGGTTGTTCGAGAACGAATGGCGCGGATCGCTCGACAGAGAGAACGGGATGCCGAGGCCGCGTCGCCGGGCCTCCTCCTGCAGGGCGTTGTGCCATGCGGCGATCTCCCGCGCCGACGGGGCCTGCAGGATGTTCACGTGCGTGATGCCACGGTCGATGATGGTGCGCATCGACGGAGAGCCGAACAGGCCGGGGGCGTCGAGGTCGTCGCCGAGGGTCGCCATCGGCTGGAACATCTGTCCCGCCTTGTCCTCGAGCGTCATTCGGGTGAGCAGGTCCTCGACACGCTGATCCACGGTCAGGGTGCGGTCCTGGTACGGGTGCGCGATCGCGCTCACGGGAACTCCTTCGTTCGGGTACGGCGGGTCTTTCGGGTACGGCGGGCGGTGCGGGTGCGGCGGGTGGTTCGGTTAAATATCTACACTTGTGTCGGTTTTGTCAAGAGCGGTGCTACGGTTTCCCCCATGGCTGATGCGACGACGCTGCGAGGGCGCGGATACGCGAACGGCCGAGCGCGCCGCGAGGAGATCATCCGCGTGGCCTCGGACCACTTCGCCGAACGCGGCTTCCTCTCGGCGACGATCCTCGAGATCGCCGCGGTGTGCGGCATCTCACGCGCGGGACTGCTGCACCACTTCGCCGACAAGGAAGCCCTGCTCGAAGCCGTGCTCGAAGCCCGTGACATCGAGGATCGCGACCGCTTCCGTCCCTACGCCCGCGGCTACGGCGGTATGGGCGTGCTGCGCGGAATGGTCGACCTCGCCGACCACAACCGTCTCGTGCCGGGTCTGATCGAGCTTTTCGTGCGGTTGTCGTCCGAGGCGTCGGCTGCCGATCACCCGGCGCACGAGTACTTCCGGCGCCGTTACGAGAGGATCCGTTCGAGCACCGGACAGGCGATCGCGCTCGCCATCGCGTCCGGTCAGCTGCGACCCGACATCGATCCGCACGACGCGGCTTTGCGCCTGACCGCGACCATGGACGGTCTGCAGACCCAGTGGCTGTTCGACCGGTCGATCGACATGGCCGGCGCCATCCGCGCGATGCTGCGGGCGTGGATGACCCCGGCGGGCGAGGTGGCGTTCGAGGCGATCGTCCCCGAACCGGAGCCGGTCGGCGCCTGACGCGCCCGGCAGTGCCGGGGACGACGAAACGGCCTCCCGGAGACCGAAGTCTCGGGGAGGCCGTTTCCGTTCCGGTGATCGCGAGGATCAGACGCGGTCGCGCAGCGCGGCGCCGAGTGCGGCGTCGACGTTCGTCCAGTACTGGAAGAAGCGCTCGCGGATGGCGTCGACGGTGATCGAACGCCCCTGGCCGGTGAGCGTCTCCAGGAAACGTGCCCGCTGCTCGGCGTCGAACACCTCGCGGTAGAGCGTGCCGGGCTGCCCGAAGTCGTCGTCCTCGGGGTGCAGGGTCGCGGCGGAGCGCTGGATCTCGCCGTCGGCCTCCCAGTTCACCTCGATGCCCTTCGACGGGTCGGCCTCCGGGCCTCCTGCCGCTCCATAGGAGTTCGGCTGGTAGGTGCGGTGCGCGGCGTCGTTGAACTGGTAGCGCATCGAGCCCTCGTGCTGGTAGTTGCGCGCCTCGCTCGCGTGCGGCTGGTTCACCGGCAGCTGGTTGTAGTTCGGGCCGATGCGGTGGCGCTGCGCGTCCGGGTAGGCGAAGATGCGCCCCATCAGCATCTTGTCCGGGGAGATGCCGGTGCCCGGCACCTGGTTCCCCGGCGAGAAGGCGGCCTGCTCGATCTGTGCGAAGAAGTTCTCCGGGTTGCGGTTCAGGGTCAGCGTGCCGACCTTGATGCGCGGGTAGTCCTTCTTCGAGATGGTCTTGGTGAGGTCGAACGGGTTGAACCGGTACGCCTTGGCCTCGTCGTAGGGCATGATCTGCACGTACAGGTCCCACTTCGGGAACTCACCGTCGGCGATCGACCGGAAGAGGTCGCGCCGGTAGTGGTCGGCGTCCGACCCGGCGAGCTGCTCGGCCTCTTCGTTGCTCATCGCCTCGACGCCCTGCTGCGAGATGAAGTGGTACTTCACCCAGAAGACCTCGCCTGCGGCGTTGACCCACGAGTAGGTGTGCGAGCCGTAGCCGTTCATGTGCCGCCAGCTGAGGGGCAGGCCGCGGTCTCCCATCAGATACGTGACCTGGTGGGCGCTCTCCGGCGACAGCGTCCAGAAGTCCCACTGCATGTCGGGATCGCGCAGACCCGAGTCGCCGAGGCGCTTCTGCGAGTGGATGAAGTCCGGGAACTTGATCGCGTCGCGAAGGAAGAACGTCGGGGTGTTGTTGCCGACGATGTCGAGGTTGCCCTCGTCGGAGTACATGCGGAGCGAGAACCCGCGCACGTCACGCCAGGTGTCGGGCGAGCCCTGCTCCCCGGCGACGGAGGAGAAGCGGATGAGGGTCTCGCTGGCCGCACCCGGCTGGAAGACGGCCGCGCGCGTGTAGGCCGACACGTCTTCGGTGACGACGAACTCGCCGAACGCGCCGCCGCCCTTCGCGTGCGGGTTGCGCTCCGGCACCCGCTCGCGGTTGAAGGCCGCGATCTTCTCGACCAGGTAGTGATCGTGCAGGACGGTGGGGCCGTCGGCGCCGACCGTGAGCGAATGCGTGTCGCTCGCGATCGGGGCTCCGGCCTGCGTGGTGGTGGCAGGTTTCGTCATGGTGTTCTCCTTCTCCGCGCAGGCGCAACGATTACCCCCATCCGGGGACGGGTGATCGGCGGACTGCTATTGCGCGGCGTTCTGGCAACTGGGGCAGAGGCCCCAGAAGGTGACTTCGGCTGTCTGGACGGTGAATCCCCCCGTCGAGGACGGGGTGAGACACGGCGCTTCGCCGACGACGCAGTCCACATCGCCGATGGCACCGCAGGAGGTGCAGACGACGTGGTGGTGGTTGTCGTTGATGCGCCGCTCGTAGAGCGCCGCGGAGCCTGCCGGTTCGATCCGGCGGATGAGGCCCGCCGTCGTCAGGTCCGCGAGGATGTTGTGCACCGACTGGATCGACGTGGTCGGCAGCACCTCAGACACGGCACGGTAGAGCCGCTCCGCGTCTGAATGGGCCATGGAGTCGAGAGCCTCGAGAACGGCGACGCGGCCCGCGGTCGCGCGCAACCCGGCAACGCGAAGCGCCGAGTCGAGTTCTGTCTCCATCCATCAAGCATACCTCTTCATTTGAATAACTCAAAAGAAAGTATTCCGGCATGCCGCGGAGGGATCGAGGTGGGGTCGAGGTGATTTCACCGAGGTCGCAGCATAAAAAAAGGGGTTGGACCCAGGGGATTCGTCGGTTACTGTGAGCAAAGTCTCAGCTTCTGGTGACGCTGAGAAAACGGAGGGCGACCCCATGCGGAATCCAGCCACTCATCATGGTCGTACGAGCCGTGACCGTCGCAAGCCCTGGGCCGTCGCCGCACTGCTGACGCTCGTGCTCACCGCGCTGATCGTGCCCGCGTCGCCCGCCACGGCGGCTCCGGGCGATGCCGCCCAGCTGTATCTCGGACCCTCCACGGAAGCGGCCACGGTCGGATCCGACAAAGACCTCGTCGCGCCGACGGAGTGTCCGTCGAACTCGGTGCTCACCGGCGTGCAGACGGAGAACCGCACGGCCGACTCTCCGTCCAACGCCAACTCGATCCTCGTGCGTTTCAGCATCCAGTGCTCCACGATCACCGTGAGCAACGCCGGGACCGTCACGGGAACCGTGAACCCCGCGTGGATCACCGGTCCCGTCTACAACGAGAGCCGTGGCAACGTGCAGACCGGCGTGTGCCCCGCCAACACCTTCGTGCACCGCATCACCGGGACCACCTTCGTCGGCGACGGCACGAACCGCTGGCCCTCATCGGTGCAGATCACCTGCCGGCCGATGACCTTCAGCGCGGCGGGCGAGCTGCGGATCGATCTCGCCGCCACGCCCACCGTCCTCACCATCGGTGAGAACTTCAACACGACCGGCGGCTTGGACACCCCGACGCCACGTTGCGGGCCTGCGGCCACCACCGGGACCAGCGACATCCTCGTGCGCGGCTACCGTGCGCAGGGAGGCGGCGAGGGCATCGACGGCTTCACGCCCTCCTGCGCCACCATCCCCGACGACTACGGCGATGCCCCGGCCGGCTACGGGGTCGTGTCCCACGAGCTGAATGCCGCCACCTACCTCGGGTGGTCAGCCGACACCGAGGCGGCGATGCAGTACAGCGCGAACGCGACCGGAGACGATCAGGTCGGCGGCACCGCGCCGAACCAGTTCATCGACGACGAGAACGGCGTCGCGACGTTCGGGCCGATCACCGCAGGGATCACCAGCAGCTACTCGGTGTCGGTGCTGGCGTCGAACAAGGTGCCGGGTCAGCCGGCGACGCTGGTCGGCTGGGTCGACTTCAACCGCGACGGCGTCTTCGACGCGAACGAGGGGGCATCCGCGGTGGTCCCGGCGGGAACGCCCGACGGATCCTCGGTCACGCTCACCTGGCCGGGCATCATCGCACAGACCGTCGCGGGACCGACCTTCGCGCGGTTCCGGATCTCCAGCGGCACCGCCCTGACCACCTCCATGCCCACGGGCGCGGGAGGGGTGGGCGAGGTGGAGGACTATGCCCTCACCATCGCCGCGGCGAACCCGGGGATCTCGCTGTTCAAGTCCGCATCGCCGTCGGGGCCCGATGACTTCACGGTCGGACAGGTCATCGACTACTCCTTCGTGGTCACCAACACCGGTGACGTGCCCCTCGCCGACATCAGCGTCGACGAGACCGCCTTCACCGGCTCGGGGAGCATGACCACCCCGGTGTGTCCGACGACACCGCTGGCTCCCGGGGCGCAGGCGACCTGCACCGCGAGCTACACCCTCACCCAGGCCGACATCGACAGCGGGACCCTCACCAACACGGCCACCGCGACGGGTGTCCCGCCGGGCATCCTCGTGCCTCCCGTCTCCCCGCCCTCCACCGTCAACGTGCCGTCGACGGCGACATCCGCGATCACCCTCGTGAAGAGCGCCGACACCTCCGAGATCACGGCAGCGGGTCAGGCGGTCGGCTACTCCTTCGTGGTCACCAACACCGGCAACGTGACCCTCACGAACGTCGCGGTCGATGAGACGGCGTTCTCCGGAACCGGTACCTCTCCGGCGATCACGTGCCCCGCGGGTGCCGGGTCGATGATCCCGGGTGCACAGATCACGTGCACCGCGTCGTACACGACGACCGCTGCGGACTACATCTCCGATTCCCTCGACAACACCGCCACAGCGACGGGAACCCCGCCCTCGGGCACTCCGCCGGTGTCTGCGCCGTCGACCGTCGAGATCCCCGTCGTCTCGGCACCGGCGCTGACCGTGTCAAAGACCGCCGACCGCACGCGGATCACGGCAGCGGGCGAGACGATCAACTACTCGTTCCTGGTGACGAACACCGGAAACGTCACACTCACGGGTGTGACGGTGACGGAGACGGCATTCACCGGAACGGGGACACCCCCCGTGGTCACGTGCCCCGCGGGCGCGGCATCGCTCGCCGCGGGCGCGACCGTCACCTGCACGGCCTCGTACGTCGTGACCCAGGCCGACATCGATGCCGGAGGCGTCACGAACACCGCGACCGGTACGGGCACGCCGCCGACCGGAGAGCCTCCGGTGTCGCCCCCGTCGACCGTCGTCGTCCCGCCGGACCCGGTGCCCGGGATCACGGTCGTGAAATCGGCGAGCCCGAACACGCCGGACGCCTACCAGGTGGGCCAGGAGATCACCTATTCCTTCGTGGTCACGAACACCGGAAACGTCACCCTCGCGAACGTGACGGTGAATGAGGAGAGCTTCTCCGGGACCGGCACACTGTCGCCCGTCGTGTGCCCGGCCGGCGCGGCGTCGCTCGCCCCGAGCGTGCAGATCGTCTGCACCGCCACGTATGTGCTGACCCAAGCCGATGTGAACGCGGGCCGGGTGACGAACAGCGCCACCGCGACCGGAACGCCCCCGGGGACGCTCGTCCCGCCGGTCTCGCCGCCCTCGGAGACCGAGGTTCCCATCGATCCCGCCCCGGGCATCAGCATCGTGAAGTCGGCCACGCCGGCGACCATGACGGCGGTGGGGCAGACCATCGCATACTCCTTCGTGGTCACGAACACCGGAAACGTCACGCTCGAAGACGTGACGGTCGATGAGACCGCCTTCTCCGGGTCGGGATCGCTGTCCGCCATCGAATGCCCTGTGGGTGCAGCGAGCATGTTGCCGGGCCAGATCATCACCTGCACCGCGCAGTACCAGACGACGCAGGCCGACGTGGACTCGGGCCTGCTCGCGAACACGGCCGTCGCGACCGGAACTCCGCCCTCGGGGCAGCCTCCGGTCTCGCCGCCGTCGACGGTCGAGGTCCCCTTCGACGGGCCCAACGCGCTGACCCTCGAGAAGCGCGCGAATCCGGTCGATGTGAACGGCAACGGCGTCATCGATCCCGGTGACCGCATCGAGTGGACGATCCTCGTGACCAATACCGGTGCACAGACCATCGACGACATCGTCGTGACCGACCCCACCGCGGGGCCGGTCACGTGTCCGTCGACGAGTCTGGGCTCCGGGGTGCAGATGACCTGCACGGTGCCGCCGCACACCGTCACCGCCGCCGACGTCGAGAGGGGTCAGGTGCGGAACGTGGCCACCGCCACAGGCGTCCCGCCCGGGGGAGGGACGATCGTTCCGCCTCCGTCTGAGACGACCACGCGAGTGTTCCCGCCGCCGCCGCCCACACTGGCGGTGACCGGTGGAGTGCTTTCGGCCGGTCTGCTGCTGGGGGGACTGATGCTCTTCGCTGGAGGGATGCTCCTCCCCGCCATCCGCCGTCGTCGACAGCCGCAGGAGTAGCGCAACCGACAGTGCCCCGACGAGCTCTTATGCTCGTCGGGGCACTGTCATGGTCGGCGTAGATCGGCCGAGCGTGCGCGTCAGCTGCGCGTCACGGTGAAGCCGGTACCCCGCACCCGCACCTTCCCGCTCTGCGCCGCGTCGCCGCGCGGCGAGCCGTCTGCGTCGTAGGCGCGCCCGGTGCCCGGCGCGAGCGGTGGGACCCGCTGATCCTGGCGCGTGCCGTTGGCGTAGAGCACGGCAGAGCCCGAGCGCGTCGAATACACCGCGCTCGCGATCCGCGGCTGGATCAGCAGGGCATCGAGGCGCACATCGCCGCGACTCGTGCAGCGCACCGTCACCGCCGCCTCCGGCAGATCGCCACCGAGGAGCTCAGGCACGAGCATCCCGTCGGCCTCGGTGAGGCCGCGGTCTCCGGTCGAACCGGCCGCGGTGCGGGTCTTCCACAGTCGGCGGCGTCCGCGGAGGACCTCCCACTCGGCCTCGCCCGCATCTGCCGCCTGTCGCCACACGACACCGTGCAGGATGCCGCCGGACTCGGTGACGTCGAACTCGACCCACTCACCGCGGGGGATGCGCACGTATGCGCCGCCGGACAGATTCCCCTCGCCCGTCCATGCCCCGCCGTCCGGTCGCTCGACCACACATCCGGGGGAGAGTCGCGCGGTCTCGGCCTCGATGACGCGCAGACCGGTGTTCGCCGTGAGGCCGGTGATCGAGGTTGCCAGGTCGGCCACGTCGCGGTTCGCGTCGAGCAGCTGCATCGTCAACAGGCCATGGATCGTCGACTCTGCGCCCGAGTTGCGGTTCACCCGTCCGTCAGTCTCGACCCCATCGAACGTGACCCCGGTCGTTGCGTCGTACACCGGGATGCCGGCCGTGTTCGCGCCGAAGAACCATCCTGCGGCGAGTCCGGCGAGTACGCGGAGGCCTTCCCCTCCGACCGTGGATGCCTGGAGTGCGCCGGCCACGCGGCCGTGCGCGCCGTACGCGATCTGCGCCTCGGCGGGAAGCGGCGCCCACGCGTTGTGGGGCCCGCCCGAAGCCAGCACCTGCGGCGTGAAGCGTCCGGCGTCCGAGAGCGCCGCGGCCGACCAGTCCCGACGCCGTAGCAGCGCTCCGGCTCTGGCCAGTGCCTCCGGCGCCGCCGCACCCCATGCGTGCCAGAACCCGAGCGAACCCGTCCACGGCAGCACGGCGCCGAACGGCCAGCCCCGCGCGGGGTCGGTCGACATCGCGGCCACGCCCTCGCCGTACGACTGCAGAGCTGTCCTGCTGCGGGAGTCCCCGGCCTCGGTGGCGGCAGCGAGACCGAGCATGGCCTCGGCCGTCGCATCCGCTCCTCCGGCGATCAGCCAGGCGGGGAGCCTCTGCCCATCGCTTCTCACCCACTGGCCGGCGCGGGAGAGCGACTCGAGACCCAGCGCATCGAGGCACAGGTGCAGCCTTGCGAGGAGGAACGCCGCGAACTCCGGGTCATCGCGACGGAAGGCCGCATAGCCCTCGCCGAAGGCCCAGACCGAGCGGGCGAGCCAGTACGACTCCGCCGAGTCCGAGGGGTCGGGCAGCTCGACAGGGACGGCGCTGGGGGTCAGGGTGCCGTCCTCCTGCTGCCACAGCACCACGCGTCCGGCATTCGGCCCGGAAGTCGTCTGCAGGAAGGCGAGCGAACGAAGCACGTCTCTGGCCTCGTCGCGGCTCTGCGCGTCGCCCGTGGCCTTCCACTCGCGGACGAACACGACGGCGGCGCGGGCGATGTCGTCGGCGTTGTACGCGCCCTGCGACCAGTATCCGGTCAGCGCATCGCGGGTGCCGCCGCCCACGGGTCGATAGCCGCCGGAACCGTCGGTGTCGGCGTAGGTCCAGGGCGCACGGACCGCTGGTTTCGTCTCGATCCCGAACGTCGTGTGGGTCGCGCTCGCGACGACGGGAACATCGGCGAGGAGGAATCGCAGGTGGGCGAGGTTCGTCAGCCGTGGCCGGCGCGCGGTCTCGAGCGGCGGCGGCGTCGCCGTGCCGGTCGCAGTGTTCGTCGTGCCCATGGCGGCGTCGACGGGGAGGAGGGCGAGCGCGGAGGCTGCTGCCGTGAACGTCAGGAACGTGCGTCGGGAGGCGTCCACGTCATCACGCCTCTCCGCCGTCGCGCAGTGCGCGACCCCACGGCTCGGCCGGATCGTGGATCGCGACCGCCAGCGTCGTGTCGGACTGCCCGTAGTACGCGAACCACTTCCCGTGGAACTTCACGAGCCCCTCCACGAAGGTCACGTTAGAGACGAGTCCGTGCATGTCCTCGAAGGTCTGCGGGCGCAGCCACGGCTCCTGCAGGCGGGCGATGACCTTCGTCGGCTCGTCCGGGTCGATCGCGATCTGCCCGCAGCGGTAGTCGACGTCGACGGTGCCGTCGTCGTGCACGGTGCGGGTGGCGCCGTTCGTGAGGAACAGGAGCAATCCGTTGTCGGTGACCACAGGGGAGGCGCCGATCTCGACGAGCGCCTCGTCCCAGGTGCCGGGGGTCGGAGAGTACATCGGCTCGGTGTCGGGCGTGCCCGGCCTCCAGTGGATGAGGTCGTCGCTGGTCGCCCAGTAGATCGCGCCCTCGCCGAAGTACATCCACCATTTCCCGTGCATCCGCTGCGGAACGATGACCCCGGCCTTCGACCAGTTGAACCCGCGCGGGTCCATGGTCTTGAACGTGTCGAAGTCGTCGAACAGCGGACCGTGCTTGGTCCAGGTGCGCAGGTCGGTCGAGGTCGCCAGGCACAGCTGCGCGCTGCGGCGGTCCCAGCCCGTATAGGTGAGGTAGTAGGTGCCGTCGATCAGCGCGATGCGCGGGTCTTCGCATCCGTAGGTCTCGTAGTCCTCGGAGGGGGAGAGGATCGGCGCGTCCTCGCGGGTGAAGGTCACCCCGTCCCGGGAGCGGGCGATGCCGATGTGGGAGATGATGTCGTCGGCGTGCGCCCGGTAGAGCAGCACGACCTCATCGCCGTCGACGATGGCCGCCGGGTTGTAGAGGTTGGCCGACTCCCAGCTGTCGCCGCGCGGACGCAGGATGGGGTTGCCTTCAAAGGGCGTGAACGGACCGAGGGGGAAGGAGGCTCCGGAGAACATGGGGGCCCTTTCTGACTGGGGGATGGGGGCTAGCCTTTGACGGCCGCGCCGAGGTCGGTGGCCTTGAAGAAGCGCTGGAAGACGACGAACAGGATGACGACGGGGAACGCGAGCGCCGTGGCGCCGGCGAGGATCGCGCCGTTCGGGTTGGCCGTGGACTGCGCCACGTTGGAGATGTAGTTCGCGAGTGAGACGGCCAGAGGCTGCAGACTCGCATCCTTCGTGATGAGGAAGGGCCAGAGGAATTCGTTCCAGGGGCCGATGAAGGTGACCAGCACGACCGTCACCAGCACGGGGCGGATGAGCGGGATCGCGACGGATGTCAGCAGGCGGATCTCGCCCGCACCGTCGATCCGCGCCGCTTCGAAGATCTCCACCGGCAGCGCCTTGAAGAACTGTACGAAGATGAACACTGCCGTGGTGTTGATCAGGAACGGCAGGATCATGCCCATGTACGAGTCGCCGAGGCCGTAGTTGCGGGTGATCTGCACGTAGAGGGGGATCATCAGCAGCTGGAACGGCACCATCTGCACGAGCAGCATCAGCACCCAGATCACGCCTCGGCCGCGGAAGTCGAGGCGGGCGATCGCGTAGCCGGCGAGCAGCCCGAACACGACGGTTCCCAGCAGCACGCCCGCCGTGAAGATCAGCGAGTTCAGCAGCGAGCCGACCAGGTCGATGCGCGAGTCGATCGCGACGAAGTTGTCGACAGTCCACCCGCTCGTCGGGAACAGTTCGCTCGGGGAGTTCGTCGGACTCTCCTGGAACGCCCCCACGATCATGAAGTAGAAGGGGAAGGCGAATCCGATGGCCGCGATCGTGAGCAGGATGATGCTCAGGATGCGGGGCAGTGAACGCTTCTTTCGCATCATCGCTCCCTGGTCGCGCGGTTGGCCGCCAGCGAGAGCATGCCGACGAGGATCACGAGGATCATGCCGATGGCCGCTGCGGTGTCGGGGTTCTGCTGCTGGATGCCCAGTTGGTAGATCAGCAGGACCGGGGTGGTCGAGGCGCCGTCAGGGCCGCCGCCGTTGGTGAGCAGGTACGGCTCGGTGAAGAGGTTCGCGCCGGTGATGATCGACAGGATCAGCACGAGGGTCGTGGCGCTTCGCACGCCGGGGATCGTGACGTGTCGGAAGCGCGAGAGCACTCCGGCACCGTCGGTCTCGGCCGACTCGTACAGCTCCTTCGGCACGTTCTGCAGCGCGGCCAGATACAGCAGGATGTAGAACCCGAGCTGCTTCCAGGTCACGTAGAACGCGATCATCGGCATCGCGAGTCCGCTGTTCACGAGCCACGACGGATCGGGGGCGAGCGGGCCGAGGATCGTGTTGATCAGCCCGTTGCCCGAGAACAGCAGCATCCACACGCCCACGAGCGAGACGCTCGCGGTCAGATACGGCACATAGAACGCGACCCGGTACGCCGCGACCCACCGGATGCCGGTGTTCAGGGCCGCCGCGAGCACGAGGGAGAGCACGGCCGTGAGGGGCACGTTGATGACCAGGAAGATCAGGGTGTTGCGGAAGGACCCGAGCACCCGCGGGTCGGTGAGCACCGTGACGAAGTTGTCGAAGCCCACGAACGGGCGATCGACCTCGGTGCCCGGAGCCGTGAAGAAGTAGTCGTGGAAGGCGATGTAGACCGCGAACGCAAGGGGATACGCGAAGATCGCGATCACGAACACGAAGTACGGGAGCGCGAACAGCCCGCCGATCGGTTGCGCACCCAGCCAGCGGGTGCGGGGCCGCATCTCATCGGTCACGGTGTCACTCGGCGACGAGCGCGTCGATCTTCTTCGCCGCGTTCCCGAGGAAGTCGTCGATCGACTCCTTGTCGAAGATCACGGCGGAGGAGTACTCGTCGCGGAACGCCTGCCACGCCTCGACGGAGTTGGGGATGCTGGGCACGTCGGCGGTCTTCTCAGCCTGCTCGGCGAAGGCCACGTAGTTCGGGTTCGCAGCGAAGTAGTCGCCGTAGGTGTCGGTGAGTCCGGTGCGCATCGGCATCTGCCCCGTGGCCTCGAGCAGCTGGCCGTCGCTGTCCTCGCTGGTGGAGAACTTCAGGAACTCCCACGCGGTGCCCTGGTTCTTGCAGGCCGTGAACATCGACACGCTCTTCGAGTCGGCGAAGGTCGTCGGAGTCTCTCGGCCGTCGCTGGTGGGCACCGGCATGAAGCCTACGTCGACGGTGTCGGCGTAGGAGGGGATCGCCCAGGGGCCGGCGAGCTGCATGGCAGTGGTACCTGCCGACATCGCGTCGTCGGTCGACGCCTCGTTCGGCGACAGCTTCTCGTCGTAGAAGGTCTTCCAGAACTCCGAGACGGTGCGCCCGGCATCCGAGTCGAACGTGGACTTGCCGTCTTCGACGAGCATCGTGCCGTCGGTCTCGGCCAGGTACAGCGGATAGAAGTCGAACCACGGCTGGTAGAACTCGCTCGTCGGCGCCGGCCAGATCGCACTCTGCACGCCGGAGGCGACGATCGCGCGCGACCCCTCGAGGAACGCGTCGTACGTGTTCATCTGCGGGTCTTCTGGGTCGATCCCTGCGGCCTGGAAGAGCGCCTTGTTGTACATGACCATCACGGGGTTCGACTTCCACGGGAGCTGGTAGAAGCTGCCGTCGCTCGCGTAGGCGTCGACCTCTCCACCGCGCTCGGTGATGTAGTCGCTGCCGCCGTCGATCTTGCTGAGGTCGACGAGTCCGCCCTGCTTGACCCAGCCCGAGACCGCGGCCGGGGCCACGTTGTAGACCAGGCAGGGAGCCGTGCCCGCGGTGATCGCGGCGGTGATCGCCTCTTCCGAAGAGGAGCCGGCGGGGATCTCCTGCGCCTTGACCTTCTCGTCGGGGTGCTCGTCGTTCCAGGCCTTGACCACGGCGGTGCCCCAGGCGAGTTCCTGTTCGTTGTTGGAGAGCCAGATGCTGATGGGGCCGGTGCCGTCGGCTGAGCTTTCGCCGCCGCCTCCTCCGGCCGAGCATCCGGTGGCGATGAGAGCGGTGGCGCCGATCAAGGCGATTGCGCGGAGCTTCTTCATGGTGTCCTCCTTGACACTGCGGGTGGTGACGCTGCGGGTGGTGATGCTGCGGTGGTGATGCTGCGGTGATACGGATGTCTACTAGCTGGTGCTCTCCCGGAAGTGCACGACGTTGCAGTCGACGATCTCGGTGCGCGGCTGCGCCCCAAGGATGTCTGCCCGCAGGAGGCGGGCGGCGGCGCGGCCTCGGGCCGCGGGGTCGGATGAGACGCTGGTCAGCGCCGGAGACAGGTGGGCGGAGAGGTGGTCGTCGTCGAAGCCCGAGATCGCGAGGTCCTGCGGGATCGAGAGGCCCTGGGAACGGGCGTAGGAGAGCCCGGCGATGGCCATGGTGTCGTTCGAGTAGAGGATCGCAGTCGGGCGGTCGGGCAGGGCGAGGAGCTCGGCGGTGCGGGTGCGCCCGCTCGCGGCGGTGAAGTCGCCCTCGCGGAGCAGCTCGTCGTCGCCGATCGCCGCGACATAGGCGTCTGCACGCGCTTTCGAGTGCACGTATTCGAGCGGCCCGGAGATGTGGGCGATGCGCTCGTGCCCGGCGGCCCGGAGGTGCGCGATGATCTCGCGGACGGGGGCGGTGTCGTCGGTTCGCACACAAGAGAACCCGGTCGGCTGGTCATAGGCGCCCACCAGCACGGTGGGCAGTCCGAGGTCGTCTAGGAAGGGCACACGCCAGTCGTCGGTGCGCAGGTCGAGCAGGAGGGCGCCGTCGGCGCGGCCGTGGGTGAGCGTGCGGTAGGCCCGTTCCTCGGCGTCGCGGTCGGGGACGACCTGGAGCAGGAGTGCCGTCTCGGTCTCGGCGAGCACCGACTCGACGCCGGCGATGAAGGCCGGGAAGAAGGAGTCGTTCGCGATGACCTGGGGGTCGCGGGCCAGCACCACGGCGACCGCGTTGGCTCGACGGGTGGCGAGTGCCCGTGCGCTCTGGCTCGGCGCCCAGTTCAGCTTCTCGGCCGCTGCGAGGACCTTCGCCTTCGTCTCGTCGGAGATCGGGCGGTTGCCGCTCAGGGCGTGCGAGACCGTGGCCTTCGTGACGCCTGCTTCGCGAGCGACATCGGCGATGGTCGTGCGGCTCATGCCACCTCCTCGTGGATTCCGGACGCTCCGATGCGCTCATCGGTGAACCGGTTTGATGAGTGTAAACCGGTTTGATTTCGGAAGTCAACGGTACGACCGCGGTGCGACGACGCTCGGCGAGCGCGGGCTCAGACGAAGCGGACGGTCTGCTGCAGGCGGGTGCGCACGTCGAAGAGCTCGTTGCCCCCGATCGCCCGCGCCTGCGGCACACCCTGACGCAGCACCATCGCGAGAGCGCTGCGTCGCACCACGACGACCGGAACTCCGCGGCTCGTGCCGAGCGGCGTGACGGCTTGGGCGAGGTCGTCGTCGGGCAGCACGATGATCGCCCCGCCGAAGCGCACGCGCGCGGCCTTCGCGACGGTGCGCATCCGACGCAGAGCAGCGGTGACCGGCGCGCGGGTGCCCAGACTCGGGCCGGTGATCTCGCCGCGGCGGAAGCCCACGACACCCCCGAAGTCTTCCGACATCACGCCGTACAGTCCGGACGGGCCGAGCACCACATGGTCGAGTTTGTCGTCGGCATCCGCTCCCACCGCGACGTCGTGCCACACCGTGAAGCCCATGCCGAGGTCGGAGACCGTGCGGGCCGTGGCCTCCTCCGCCAGCGCGTCGGCGAGCATCCGCCGCAGGTCACGCGGAGCCGAGCGCACGAGCGCGGGGTCATACGGATCGGGGACCTCGACGCCGCGGCCGGCCCATTCGCGGATGAGCACGAGGTAGCGTTCACGGCGCCAGCCGCCGGGGTGCCCGTAGGACCGGGCGCGGGGACGGGTGTCGGTGCGGGCGGCGGGCGGGCGCCATCCGCTCCACTCGGTCCCGGGCTCGGCGGCCGTCGCTCCTGCCACACCGGAGCGGCGGTCGTAGGCGGCGCGGCTCTCGACGGTGCCGACCAGCTCCCACGCGCGCTGCACCTGGATGAACATCGCCGCATCTCCACCGGTATCGGGGTGCGTCTGCCGGAGGCGGAGGCGATAGGCGCGGCGCAACTCGACGTCGTCGACCGTGGGGTCGACGTCGAGGATCTCGTAGGCCGAAGCCGAGAGCGGACTGTCGAACATCGCTCTCCCTCCGCGACCGCGGCATCCAGGATATCCGGCGGCCGTTGTGGTTCTCCCGATGCCGGGGGCGTCAGGCGGGCACGTCGACGATGCGCTCCACGCCGAGGACGGGTGCGATCCCGCCGCCCGATGCGGCGGCGAGGTCGTCCGCGAGGTGCGCGAGCTCCGGCTCCGGTGCCCACAGCTCGAGCGTGGCTGTCGCCGCGTAGGTCGGCTCGCCGAGCGTCGCGCCGTGATGCGCCGCCCATTCGCGCAGCAGGTTGTCGTAGCGGCCGGCGTCGGCGTGCGGCACCTCGAGCGTCACCTGGCGCAACGCCGCCCGCCGCACGAGCGCCGCTAGGTCGAGTGCTTCCGACACCGCTGACGAGTAGGCACGCACCAGGCCACCCGCTCCGAGCTTCACCCCGCCGAAGTACCGCGTCACGACCGCGACCACGTCGGTCAGTTCGCGCCGGCGCAGCACCTCGAGCATCGGGATGCCCGCGGTGCCGGAGGGCTCGCCGTCATCCGACGACCGCGCCTGATCGCCGAGCAGACCCGTCACCATCGCCGTGCAGTTGTGGTTGGCATCCCACGCCTTCTTGCGGATGCCGGCGATCACGCCCTCTGCCTGCTCGACCGAGGTGACGGGCTCGATCCGCGTGAGGAAGCGTGACTTACGGATCACGGTCTCATGCTCGACGGCAGCCGCGATGGTCGCGGGGTAGCTGCGGGCGGCGGTCACCCGCCTCACGATACCGATGCCGCGGGAGGCTCAACGATCGACGAACGCCATCTGCTGCGGGTTGTAGCGGTCACCGCTCACGCCGATGCGTGTCGCGAGGGCAGTGAGGTCGGCGACCTCGTCGGCCGAGAGTGCGACGGCCGTGCTCGCGGCGTTCTCCGCGATGCGGGTGGTGCGCCGGGTGCCGGGGATCGGCACGATCCACGGCTGCTGGGCGAGCAGCCAGGCCAGCGCGATCTGGCCGGCCGTGGCGTCCTTGGCGGCGGCCAACTGCGCGACATGCGCCACGAGCGCCTGGTTCGCGGCCCGGTTCTCTGCCGTGAAGCGCGGAATCGTGGCGCGGATGTCGCCGGCCGCGAAGTCGGACGCGGTGTCGACGGTGCCGGTCAGGAAACCTTTGCCGAGCGGGCTGAACGGCACGAATCCGATGCCGAGTTCGGCGAGCACCGGCAGGATCTCAGCCTCGGGGTCGCGGGTCCACAGGGAGTATTCGCTCTGCAGCGCGGTGACGGGATGTACGGCGTGCGCGCGGCGGATCGTCTCGGCCGACGCCTCGGAGAGCCCGAAGTGGCGCACCTTCCCCTCGGCGATCAGCTCGCCGACCGTGCCGGCGACGTCCTCGATCGGCACATCGGGATCGACACGGTGCTGGTAGAAGAGGTCGATCACGTCGGAGCGCAGACTCCGCAGCGATGCCTCGGCCACCCGGCGGATCTGCTCGGGTCGACTGTTCAGGCCGACGCTCTTGCCGTCCTGGATATCCCACCCGAACTTCGTCGCGAGCACGACCCGGTCGCGGATGGGCTCGAGTGCCTCGCCCACGAGCTCCTCGTTCACATACGGTCCGTACACCTCGGCGGTGTCGAAGAAGTCGACGCCGTGATCGACCGCCGAGCGCAGCACCGCGATCATGTCGTCGCGGGTACCCGGATTGGGGCCGTAGCTCTGTGACATGCCCATGCAGCCGAGTCCGACCGCCGAGACCTGAAGGCCCTGTCCGAGAGTGCGCGTGTGCATGAGTGGTCCTTTCGTCGCGGCCGCGGACGGATCGGCGGCCTGGACCCGACGCTACGCGCACGTGCGGCGACGGGGGAGGGTCTGGTGGAACCCCGTTGACGGGGGCCCCTCTCTCGGCAGGAGGCTGCTGCCGGACCCTCCTGCGCGCCGCGCGGATCCATCGAAGGGTGGAGACCCGTCTCCGCCCCCTGCGCGATCCGGTCGAGGGTGAGGGCGGCTGGACTGGAGTCATGCTCCGCACCCTCCGCTCCCTTCCGCTGTGGCTCACCTCTCGTCGTGGGGGATGGATCTCCCTGCTGATCGCGGCGGTCGCGTTCACCGCCCTCCTCGGCGCGTTCGGACGGGCATCGGTCCCGGCAGGCAACGACGTGGCTCCGCCGGATTCCGAATCCGCGCAGGCCGCGCTCCTCGCCGAGCAGTTCCCCGACGCGGACGAGCACACGGTACTGCTGGTCGCCTCCCGTGACGACGACGCGCAGCTCAGCGATGCCGACCTCGCCGCCCTCGGTGCGCTCTCGGGCGATGTCGAAGCGGAGACCGGGCACGCCCCCCACGGTCCGATCGTCAGCGACGACGGCGAGGCCGCGGTGATCCAGGCGACGCTGACCCTGGACGACGACGACGCCGCTGACGCCGTGCACGGTCTGCGCGACACCGTGGCGGAGCATCCCCTCACCGGGATGCACGTGCAGGTCACGGGCGGGCCCGCGTTCGGTGTGGACGTCGCCTCCGCGTTCGACGGCGCGGACTTCACGCTGTTGATGGTGACCCTCGGGATCGTGGCCCTGCTGCTCATCGTCACGTACCGCTCGCCCGTGCTGTGGATGATCCCCCTCATCGTGGTCGCCCTCGCCGATCAGCTGGCCAACAAGGCGACCGCGGCGGTCGGCGCCGGGCTCGGGCTGCAGTTCGACTCCGGGATCGTGAGCGTGCTCGTCTTCGGTGCCGGAACGAACTACGCCCTCCTGCTCATCTCGCGCTACCGCGAAGAACTCGCCCGCGAGACCGATCATCGCCGCGCCCTGGTCGCTGCCTGGCGTGCCACCGCCCCCGCGATCGTCGCCTCGAACGTCACCGTGGTCCTGGCGCTGTCGACTCTCGCCCTCGCGGTGATCCCGGGAACGCGCGGGCTCGGCATCGCCTCTGCCGTGGGCCTGCTGATCGCGCTCGCCGCCGTGCTCCTGGTGCTGCCACCGGCGCTCGCCGTGTGCGGCCGTCGACTGTTCTGGCCGTTCGCGCCGCGCGTGGGGGATATCGCGGCCACGGGCCGCGTGTGGGGTGCGGTGGCTCAACGCGTCTCCCGGCGCCCGTGGGTGCCGCTGGTCGGCGGACTCGCGCTGCTCGGCGTTCTCGCCGGTGGGCTCGCCGGAGCGTCCGTCGGGCTCACCCAGGTCGAGAAGTTCCGTGTCGTGTCCGAGTCGGCCGCAGGTCTCACGGTGCTCGGCGATCACTTCCCGGCCGGGGAGGCACAGCCGATGATCGTGATCGGCGATACGGCGGAGGCCGATGCGCTGGTCGCCGCGATCGACGACGTGCCGGGTGTGCTCCGGGTATCGGCGACGGGGGAGAGCAGCGACGGAGCGCTCACCCGTCTGCTCGTCGTCGGTGAGCCGGCGCCCGGAACGCCCGCGAGCCTCGACCTGGTGAGCGCGGTTCGAGGGGCCGTGCAGACAGTGCCGGATGCCGACGCCGTGGTGGGTGGTCCGGTGGCGGCGGATCTCGATGCGCGGGAGGGCAATCGGCGCGACCTGCTGCTGGTCGTCCCGCTCGTCCTCGCCGTCAGTCTGCTCGTGCTGATCGTGCTGCTGCGCTCCCTGGTGGCGCCGGTGCTGCTGCTCGCGGTGAACATCCTCAGCGCGGTCGCGGCCATCGGCGCCGGCACCTGGCTGAGCAGGGTCGTGTTCGGGTGGGACGCGCTCGACCTCCAGGTGCCCCTGTTGTCGTTCCTGTTCCTGGTGGCGCTCGGGATCGACTACACGATCTTCCTCGTCCATCGCGCGCGCACGGAGGCACGGACGGTCGGCACGCGGCAGGGGATGGTGCGCGCCCTCACCGCGACGGGCGGCGTGATCACGAGCGCCGGTGTCGTGCTCGCGGCCGTGTTCGCCGCGCTGGGCTTGCTGCCCCTGGTCACGCTCGGGCAGATCGGCCTCATCGTCGGGATCGGCGTGCTCGTCGACACCTTCGTCGTGCGCACCCTGGTGGTCCCGGCGATCTTCGCGATCGTCGGCGAGCGGATGTGGTGGCCGCGGAAGGCCGGGGGTGCGGGATCCCGCGGGGATCGACACGCGGATCGACACGGACACCGGCCGCACGGGGGAGAATACGAAGATGCCGCAGTCGCCATCTCCGCAGACGCGGACTGAGCGTTCCGGCCGCGTCGATTCCGCGGCCGGGATCCGCGCGCCGCGCACGTGGGCGAGCCTGGTCGGTTCCATCCGGATCGGTCAGGCCGTCATCACGGTCGTGCTGCTCGTGGTCGGTGCGTGGCGCGCCGCGGCGGACGGTGTGCCGCTGCCGTGGGTCCTCGCCCTCTCGCTCGTCTTCCTCGGCTGGTACGGCGGCGGTCTGCTGCTCGGCGAACGCACCGCCGACCGTCGCCTCGCGACCTGGTGGCTGCTCGGGCTGACTCTCATCTGGCTCGGCGCGGTCGTGGTCTCGCCGGAGTTCGTGTGGCTCGCCTTCCCGCTGTGGCTGCTCGCCGGATTCGTGATGCGCCTGCGGTGGGCGCTGCTGCTCAGCGTCGTGGTCCTCGCCGTGGTGGTGACCGCTCCGCTGCTGCACACCGGCACCACGACCTATGCGAACGTGATCGGTCCCCTCGTGGGCGGCGTCTTCGCGCTGGGGATCTCGCGCGGGTACCTCGAGCTCGTCCGCGACGGGCGCGAGCGCCGTCGGCTGATCGCCTCGCTGGTTGCGACCCAGGAGGAGATGGCAGCTTTGCAGGACGAGCTCGCCCGCACCCAGCGCGAGTCGGGGGCGACGGCCGAGCGCACCCGGGTGTCGCGCGACATCCACGACACCGTCGCGCAGAGCGTGTCGTCGATCGGGATGCTCGCGCGTTCGGCCCTGGAGGTCGACGATCCGTCGCAGCGCACGCGCGCTCTCGAGCAGATCGGCGCCCTGGCTGCGGAGGGGATGGCGGATGCTCGGCGCATCGTGAACGCCCTGGCGCCGGCGGAGCTGGAGTCGACGGCGCTCGGCGACGCCCTCGCCCGGATGCTGGAGCGCCTCACCGAGGAGACCGGGATCGAGGCCGCTCTGCACGCCGACGACGACCTGCCGTCGCTCGGCATCGACGCCGAGGTGGCCCTGCTGCGGACGGCGCAGTCGGCCCTCGCGAACGTCCGCTCCCACGCATCGGCCTCCCGTGTCGTGGTCACCCTGGCCGATGCCGGCGATGCGGTGCGCCTCGACATCGTCGACGACGGGATCGGGTTCGACGCCCGGCACTGGGACGCCCAGGGCGGCGTCGGCAGCCGCGGCGGCGGCTACGGACTGCGCTCGATGCGTGCGCGCCTGCGGGAGCTCGGCGGAGGGCTCGACGTGGAGAGCGCCCCTGGCGACGGCACCGCGCTCTCGGCGCACATCCCTCTGGGCCGCGCCGCTCAGGGGCGACGGAACGGAGAACAGGGATGACCCCGGTGCGCGTGCTGCTCGTCGATGACCATCCCATCGTCCGCGCCGGTGTGCGCTCGCTGTTCGACCACCGTGACGACGTCGAGGTGGTCGGTGAGGCGGCGTCCGGAGAAGAGGCGCTCGCTCTCTCTCGGCACCTGCATCCCGATGTCGTACTGTGCGACCTGCGGCTCGGTGAGGGCATGGACGGCGTGCAGACGACCGCCGCCCTGCGCACGCAGGATCCGGCCCCGGCCGTCCTGATCCTCACGACATTTGATCGCGACGCCGAGATCCTCGGTGCGATCGAGGCGGGAGCGGCGGGGTACCTGCTCAAGGATGTCGCCCCCGACGAGATCGTGCGTGCGATCCGGCAGGCCGCATCCGGCGGACTCGTGCTCAGCCCGGAGCTCAGTGAGCGGGTGGTGCAGGTCATGCGCGCGCCGCGGGTGCGGCTGACGGGCCGTGAACTGGAGGTGCTCCGGCTGCTCGACACGGGGGCGTCGAACCGCGAGATCGCCAAGACGCTGTTCGTGACGGAGGCCACCGTCAAGACCCACCTCGTGCACGTGTTCGAGAAGCTCGGCGCCGACAACCGGGCGCGTGCCATCGCCATCGCACGCGAGTCCGGTCTGCTCTGAGTCCGGTCTGCTCTGAGTCCGGTCTGCTCTGAGTCCGGTCTGCTCCGAGTCGCCCCCTGGCGCGGGCCGCGTGCGCGGGGCTCGACCCTGTCAACCGTTCGATGGATCCCCGGAACGGCCGCGACGCCGAGGCTGGAATCAGACCGAAAGGATTCCCGATGCGCAGACTCTTCACCGCCGCGTTCGCCTCCATGATCGCGGGCGTCGCCTCCGGACTCTTCTACCGAGAGTTCACCAAGATCAACGGCTTCCCCGAGGGGGAGGCGACGCAGCTCGGGCTCGTGCACACGCACCTGCTCGTGCTGGGCTTCATCGTGCTGTTGATCGTCCTGCTCCTCGAGAAGGCGTTCGCGCTCTCCGAGAGCCGCCTGTTCGGCTGGTTCTTCTGGCTGTACAACGCGGGCCTGGTGCTCACGTCGGCCATGATGATCTGGCACGGCTGCCTCACGGTGCTCGGGCAGGAGTCGTCGAGCATGATCGCGGGCATCGCGGGGCTGGGCCACATCCTGCTCAGCGCCGGTATGCTGCTGCTGTTCCTCGCCTTGCGGAAGCGTCTGTTCGCGACGAAGCCCGCCGCCCCGGCTGCGGCCGCCCCGGCCGTCTCGGCCTGACGGCGTTCACAACTCAGGAACTTCAGGGCCGGACAGCCGTGTCCCCGTGATCCGGTCCGGTGCCCGACGAAGTTCCTGAGTTGTGAACAGAGAGACCGCCCGAGGCCGGAGTTAGTCCGCCTCGACCGAGTCGTCGCGGAGGTGCGCGATGTGCGCCGCGTGCCGGGCCAGGTGGTTCGGGGAGCGGCGCACGAACAGCCAGGCCACGAGCAGCACGACGAACCAGATCGGCGTCACGAGCAGCGCGGTCAGCGTGTCGGGCTGGGTCGTGAGCGCCCACAGGATGAACACGAAGAACGCCAGCACCACGTAGACCATGAACACACCGCCGGGCAGCCGGAAGGTCGACGCGGCGACCTTGTCCTTGCGGGTGCGGCGGTACACGAGGTAGCTGCACAGGAAGATCGTCCAGACGAACATGAAGCACAGGGCCGAGACCGTGGTCACCATGTCGAACGCGGTACCGATGTCCTTGCCCGCGTAGAGCAGCACGACGCCGGAGAACAGCAGGATGCACGACAGGAACAGGGCGTTCTGCGGCACCCGGCGGCGCGAGAGGCGGGCGAACATGCGCGGGGCGTCGCCGTCCTGTGCGAGACCGAACACCATGCGCGAGGTCGAGTAGATGCCGGAGTTCGCGCTCGACATGGCGGAGGTCAGCACCACGAGGTTCACCACCGTCGCGGCGATGCCGAGTCCGGCGAGGGCGAACATCGCGATGAAGGGGCTCTCGCCGGCGACGTACTCGGTCCACGGGGTGACCGCCATCAGCACGATGAGCGCGCCCACGTAGAACAGCAGCACACGGATCGGGATCGCATTGATGGCCTTGGGCAGGTTGCGCTTCGGGTCCTTGGTCTCCGCCGCTGCGGTGCCCACGAGCTCGATGCCGACGAACGCGAACACCGCGATCTGGAAGCCCGCGACGAAACCCATGAATCCGTGCGGGAACATGCCGCCCTTGTCCCACAGGTTCGAGAAGCTCGCGGTGCCGGCGTCGTGTTGGAATCCGGTGAAGATCATCACGAGTCCGGTGATGATGAGCGCCACGATCGCGACGATCTTGATCAGCGCGAACCAGAACTCCATCTCGCCGAACGCGGCGACGGTCGGGAGATTCAGGGCGAGCAGGATGACGATCACCAGCACGCCGGGGATCCACAGGGGGATTCCGGGGATGAGCGCATCCGTGTATCCCGCGATCGCGATCACGTCGGCGACGCCGGTGACCACCCAGCAGAACCAGTAGGTCCACCCCGTGAAGAAGCCCGCCCACGCGCCGAGCAGGTCGCTCGCGAAGTCGCTGAACGACTTGTACTTCAGGTTCGACAGCAGCAGCTCGCCCATCGCCCTCATGACGAAGAACAGCATGAAGCCGATGATCATGTAGACGAAGATCACCGAGGGGCCCGCGACCGAGATGGTCTTGCCGCTGCCCATGAACAGCCCGGTGCCGATGGCCCCGCCGATCGCGAGCAGTTGGATGTGGCGGTTGCTCAGCGCTCGCCGCAGATGCTGTTCCTCTCCGTCCGCGGCGGTGTCGCGCTCGCGTCCGGTTCCCCCCGTGTGCTGCTTCGTCATTTTCTTCCTCCGGTCCTCGTCGACGGTTGCCGTCCGACGGTACCTGGAGGAGGGGCCGAGTCCAGAATCGAGTACCGGCATGCCGCCGTTTCCCCCGAGTGAGCGTCTCCGATTCGAAGCGCCCGGGACGTGCGCTACTTCGCGACGAGGGTCGTCTCGAAGCTGTACATGTCGGGTCGGTAGCAGTGGTTTCCATACTCGATCGCTCGCCCGGAGTCATCGAAGGCGATGCGTTCCATGGTGAGGACGGGCCCGCCGTCGTCGATGTCGAGCAGCCCACTCTCGTCCCCCTCGGCGCGACGCGCGCCGATCTTCTGCTTCGCGATGCGGATCGTGACGCCTCGTGCGCGGAGGATCTGGTAGAGGCCTCGGGTGCCGAGGTCATCTGTCGTGATGTCGCGGAACTCCGGAGGGAGGTAGTTCTCCAGCACGGCCACCGGTGTCCCATCGGTGCTTCGCTGACGGCGGATGTAGACGACCTCATCCCCCGGGGCGACACCGAGGCCGCTCGCGACCACATCGGAGGCGGGAACCACCTCGTGGGCGAGGACACGGGTGCCCGGCTCGTGATGCGAGCCCTGCAGATCCTCATAGAGACTGGTCAGTTCGACCTGGCGGGTGACCTGGCCCTGGACGACCTGGGTGCCGATGCCTCGGCGACGCACGAGAAGGCCCTTGTCGACGACCTCCTGGATCGCGCGGCGCACAGTGGGGCGTGAGAGGCCCAGGCGCTGGGCGATCGCGATCTCGTTCTCGAGGCGGGCACCGGCGGGGATCGCTCCGGAGTGGATCGCCGATTCGAGGCGGCTGGACACCTGGTAGTACAGCGGCACGGGGCCGGTGCGGTCGAGGTCGGCGAACAGTTCGGCCGGCCAATGGGGCTCGTCGCCGGCCATCGTTCCCTCCCCGGCCCACGCGCTCGCGGGGCCATGTTCCGACAATCTTACGTCCGTGTCGGCGTTGCCCCTGGTCCCTTGCACAGATCCATCCATGTGTTATTGTTAGGACATTCAAGCATCAAGGCCGATGCTCGTACAGAGAGCCGTACAGAGAGGTGTTCGCGCGCATGACCGCTACGCAGAACGCACCCGAGATCATCGCCTTCGGACGTCTCGGGGTCGATCTCTACCCGTTGCAGAGCGGTGTGGTCCTCGAAGACGTCACGAGTTTCGGCAAGTATCTCGGCGGCAGCGCGGCCAACGTGTCGGTCGCGGCGGCTCGGCACGGTCACCAGGTGGCTCTGGTCTCCCGCGTCGGCGATGATCCCTTCGGGCGCTACCTGCATCGGGAGCTCGATCGTCTCGGCGTCGATCGTTCCCGGGTCGTCGTGGATCCTCGCCTGAAGACGCCGTTAACGTTCTGCGAGATCTTCCCGCCCGACGACTTCCCGCTGTACTTCTACCGCGACCCGAAGGCGCCGGACCTCAACATCGACATCGCCCAGATCGACCTGGACGCCGTGCGCGCCACCGATCTCCTCTGGCTGACCGTCACCGGACTCAGCCAGGAGCCGAGCCGCTCGGCGCACTTCGCCGCGCTCGAGGCGAGGCGGCGCGCACGGTTCACGGTCCTCGATCTCGACTACCGTCCGATGTTCTGGAGCGATCCGTCCGAGGCGTCGGCGCAGGTCGGCGCCGCGCTCGACGGGGTGACCGTGGCCGTGGGCAACCGCGAGGAATGCGAGGTCGCGGTCGGGGAGACCGATCCGCATCGAGCCGCCGACGCGCTGCTGGAGCGCGGCATCGAACTCGCGATCGTGAAGCAGGGACCGCGCGGCGTTCTGGCCAAGACGCGGGACGAGTCGGTCGAGGTACCGCCGTTGCGCATCGATGTCGTGAACGGGCTCGGTGCGGGCGATGCCTTCGGCGGAGCGCTGTGCCACGGATTGCTGAGCGGGTGGGGGCTCGAGCAGATCATCCGATTCGCGAATGCAGCGGGGGCGATCGTCGCTTCGCGGCTGGAGTGCTCGACGGCCATGCCGACGACCGTCGAGGTCGACGCGGCGATGGCAGGGGGGAAGTGACATGAGCGGCATGCTGACGGCATCCGACTTCGCACGCCTGCGGGAGGTGCGTTCCCGGCGACCCTACGAGATCGCGGACGCCCTGCGCACCCGCACCCGGCGGGAGGTCCTGAGCTCCGACGACCGGATGTTCATCGTCGCCGCTGACCACCCGGCGCGGGGTGCGCTGGCGGTCGGGGCGGATGCCACCGCGATGGCGGACAGGTATGACCTGCTCGACCGGCTGGCCACGGCTCTCGCCCGTCCCGGTGTGGACGGGGTGCTCGGCACGCCCGACATCATCGACGATCTCGCGGCCCTCGGTCTGCTCGAGGGCAAAGTCGTCGTCGGCTCCATGAACCGCGGCGGCCTGCGCTCCGCGACCTTCGAGATGGATGATCGCTTCACCGCCTACGACGTGCCGAGCATCATCGAGTCCCGGCTCGACTTCGCGAAGACCCTGATCCGCATCAACTTCGATGACGAAGGCACCTCGGCGACCCTCGAGGCGACGGCACATGCCGTGACCCAGGCGGCCGCCGCCCGACTGCCCATCATGCTCGAGCCGTTCGTGAGCGAATGGAAGGACGGCCACGTCGTGAACGACCTCACCTCGGATGCTGTCATCCGCTCGATCGCGATCGCCGCCGGGCTCGGCGGAAGCAGCGCATACACCTGGATGAAACTGCCGGTCGTCCCCGAGATGGAGCGGGTGATGGCGGCGACGACCATGCCGACCGTGCTCCTCGGCGGTGATTCGCCTGAGGGACCGGACGAGACCTTCGCCGCCTGGGAGGACGCCCTGTCGCTCTCCGGCGTGCGGGGGCTGACCGCCGGTCGCACGCTGCTCTACCCTCCGGACGGCGATGTCGCTGCGGCCGTCGACATCGCGGCACGGCTCGTCCACCCCACGTTGATCTGAGGAGCACACATGACCATCGAGACGACCAGCACAGCGGCGACCCCTCCCGTGGGGGGTGTGCCGCAGATCGGCCACTGGATCGACGGAGCGCCGCGTTCGTCGACGAGCGGTCGCACAGCCGACGTCTTCAACCCGGCGACGGGAGCGGTGATCGGGCAGGTCGCCCTGGCCGACGAATCCGAGATCGCGGAGGCGATCGCTTCCGCGGACCGCGCACAGCGTGCCTGGGGGAGCACGTCGATCGCCAAGCGCCAGGCAGTGCTGTTCGCCTTCCGCGAGCTGCTCAACGCGAAGAAGGGCGAGCTCGCCGAGATCGTCACGCGCGAGCACGGCAAGGTGCTCTCCGACGCGATGGGCGAGATCCTCCGCGGTCAGGAGGTGGTCGAGCTCGCCACCGGGTTCCCGCACCTGATCAAGGGTGCGTACTCCGAGAACGTCTCCACCGGCATCGACGTCTACTCGATCAAGCAGCCGCTGGGTGTGGTCGGCATCGTGAGCCCGTTCAACTTCCCGGTCATGGTGCCGATGTGGTTCTTCCCGATCGCGATCGCAGCCGGCAATGCCGTGGTGCTCAAGCCGAGTGAGAAGGATCCGTCCGCGGCACTCTGGATGGCGGAGCTGTGGCGAGAGGCAGGGCTGCCCGACGGGGTCTTCACCGTGCTGCAGGGCGACAAGCTCGCCGTCGACGGACTGCTCACGAGCCCGCTCGTACAGTCGATCTCGTTCGTGGGGTCGACGCCGATCGCCCAGTACATCTACGAGACCGCATCGCGTCATGGCAAGCGCGTGCAGGCACTCGGCGGGGCGAAGAACCACATGCTCGTGCTCCCCGACGCCG
Source organism: Microbacterium sp. K27 (assembly GCF_004794435.1). Lineage (NCBI taxonomy): Bacteria > Bacillati > Actinomycetota > Actinomycetes > Micrococcales > Microbacteriaceae > Microbacterium > Microbacterium sp. K27. Next base: position 194,650 of record NZ_SSDK01000040.1, on the reverse strand, counting down.
ACCTCGATCTCGTCGCCGATCAGGCGATCAATGCGGGGTACGGTGCGGCGGGCGAGCGATGCATGGCGATCTCGGTGCTGATCGCCGTCGAGCCTGTGGCTGACAGGCTCATCGAGAAGATCACCGAGCGGATCTCCCGGCTGCGCGTCGGCGACGGAGCAGGCGGTCCCGACGGAGAGCCCGACCTCGGACCCCTGATCAGCGGTGCGCACCGCGAGAAGGTGTCCGGCTACGTCGACATCGCCGCGGCCGACGGCGCGCGCATCGTGGTCGACGGCCGAGGACTCGTCGTGGACGGGCATGAGGACGGCTTCTTCTTCGGGCCCACGCTGATCGACGAGATCCCGCTCACATCGAGGGCGTACCGGGAGGAGATCTTCGGGCCGGTGCTCTCGATCGTCCGCGTGGAGACGTTCCAGGAGGGGCTCGACCTGATCAACTCCGGCGAGTTCGGCAACGGCACGGCGATCTTCACGAACGACGGCGGTGCGGCCAGGCGCTTCCAGAGCGAGGTGCAGGTCGGCATGATCGGCATCAATGTCCCGATCCCGGTTCCGGTCGCCTACCACTCCTTCGGGGGATGGAAGGCGTCGCTGTTCGGCGATGCGAAGGCGTACGGTGTGCACGGGTTCGAGTTCTTCACGCGGGAGAAGGCGGTCACCAGCCGCTGGCTCGACCCGGCGACGCACGAGGGCATCAACCTCGGATTCCCGCAGAACCGCTGAGGTGCGCATGAACGTCGAGAGGCATGCGGATGACGGCGCGGCCAGGGAAGCGCGGTGGTTCCACCGTCGTGGCGCACTGGCCGCCGGGGAGTGGGAGAGCGTCGTCGACGACGGCCTCCCGGGCTGGCAGCACACGGGCCTCCGCATCGGCGTAGTGGCAGTCGGGGAGTCTCTCGCCGTGCCGGAGGCCGGGCAGGAGCGCATCGTGGTTCCGCTCGCCGGCCGCTTCTCGGTGGAGGTGATCGAGGAAGGTGCGGCGTCGACGATCGAGCTCGTGGGGCGACGCTCGGTGTTCGATGGTCCGACGGATGTCCTCTACCTCTCCTCGTTCGCCGCGGCCACGGTGCGTGGAATCGGCCGGTTCGCCGTCGCTTCGTCGCCCACGATCGAACGACGGCCCTCGCGCCGGATCGCGGCGAGCGAGACTCCGGTCGAGCTTCGAGGTGCCGGATCGTCCAGCAGGCAGGTGCACAACTTCGGCACACCGGAGGCGCTCGATGCGGCACGGCTGATCGTGTGCGAGGTCATCACTCCCGCCGGCAATTGGTCGTCCTATCCTCCCCACAAGCACGACGAGCACGTGCCGGGGCATGAATCCCGACTCGAGGAGATCTACTATTTCGAGGCGGCACGCACCGATCGGTCGGTGCACGGATCGCTGCAGGGGGCGGACGCCGCCTTCGGACTCTTCAGCACCTACTCCTCGCCGGCGGGGGAGATCGAGATCGATGCGAGGGTGCACTCCGGTGACATCGCCCTGGTGCCGTACGGCTACCACGGCCCTGCCGTCGCAGCCCCCGGCTACGACCTGTACTACCTGAACGTGATGGCGGGGCCGGATCCGCAGCGGCAATGGCTGATCTCCGATGATCCGGACCACGCGTGGGTGCGCGATTCCTGGTCGGTACAGCCGATCGATCCGCGGCTGCCCTTCCCGGAAGGTGCGGCTCTGCACGATGACGAGTCAGATGGAGGAGGTCAACGATGACACCGGCGAGAAGGATGACACCGACCAGGAGGATGTCGGTCAGCCAGGCGCTGGTCGAGTTCCTTGCGAATCAGTGGACGGTCGACGGTGAAATCCGCGAGCGGACGATCCCCGGCGTGTTCGGGATCTTCGGGCACGGGAACGTCGCGGGCATCGGGCAGGCGCTGCGGCAGCTCGACGTCGAGCGTCCCGGCGTGATGCCGTATCACCAGGCACGCAACGAGCAGGCGATGGTCCACCAGTCCGTGGGGTACGCGCGGATGCACCGTCGCCGGGCGACCTTCGCCTCCGCGGCATCCGTCGGCCCCGGCGCGACCAACATGCTCACCGGCGCGGCCTTGGCCACGACGAACCGCCTGCCCGCGCTCCTGCTCCCGAGCGACACCTTCGCCACCCGCGTCGCCGACCCCGTGCTGCAGCAGCTCGAGCAGCCGTGGGACATCGGTCTCTCCGTGAACGATGCGTTCCGTCCGCTCTCGCGCTTCTTCGACCGTGTGCAGCGTCCGGAGCAGCTGTTCTCGATCGCCGTGAACGCGCTCCGCGTGCTCGTGGATCCTGCGGAGACGGGCGCCGTCACGATCGCCCTGCCGGAAGACGTGCAGGTCGAGAGCATCGACGTGCCGCTGTCGTTCCTCGCCGAGCGCGAGTGGCACCTTCGGCGCCCGCTGCCGGAGCGCGGCGCTCTCGAGCGGGCGGTGCGGGCGATCCGCGCCGCGAAACGCCCGTTCATCGTCGCCGGTGGCGGGGTGATCTATTCCGGGGCGGAGGGGCAGCTGCGGGCCTTCGTCGAGAGCACCGGCATCCCCGTGGGGAGCACGCAGGCGGGTGGCGGCAGCCTGGATTGGGACCACGCGCAGTACCTCGGCGGCGTGGGCGCGACCGGATCGTCCGCGGCGAACAGGCTCGCCGCAGAAGCCGACCTCGTCATCGGCATCGGCACGCGCTACAGCGACTTCACCACCGGCTCGCGCACCGCGTTCCAGCATCCCAGCGTCGAGTTCGTGAACATCAACGTCGCGGCGTTCGACGCCTACAAGCACGGTACGTCGTTGCCGGTGATCGCCGATGCACGCGAGACGCTCAACGCACTCGCGGCGGCGCTGCCCGACCGGCTCGTGAGCGACGAGTATGCCGCGAGCGTCGCCGGGGAGAAGCGCGAGTGGGATGCCACGGTCGACACTGCCTTCGTGCCTTCGGGGCGCGAGAGACCAGGCCAGCCGGAGATCGTCGGCACCGTGCAGGCGGCCACCGACCCGGAAGACGTCATCGTGCAGGCGGCGGGCTCGCTGCCAGGGGACCTGCACAAGCTCTGGCGCGTTCGGGATCCGCTCGGCTACCACGTCGAATACGCCTTCTCGTGCATGGGGTACGAGATCGCCGGAGGGCTCGGTGCCAAGCGCGGCGCGCTCGCCGACGGGTCCGACCGCGACGTGGTCGTGATGGTCGGCGACGGCTCGTATCTGATGCTGAGCTCCGAGCTCGCGACCGTCGTCGCCGAGGGGATCAAGCTCATCATCGTGATCGTGCAGAACCACGGCTACGCGTCGATCGGGCACCTGTCCGAGACGGTGGGGTCCGAGCGCTTCGGCACCAGGTACCGGATGCAGGGCGATCAGGCATGGGATGGCTCCGGGCAGGGTGAGCGGCTGCTGCCGATCGACCTCGCGATGAACGCCCGCAGCTACGGCCTCGACGTCGTGGAGATCGCGCCCACGGCCTCCGCGATCGACGACCTGTCGGCCGCGCTCGCCGCAGCGAAGGCCTCGCCGCGTTCGACGGTGATCCACATCGAGAGCGATCCGCTGCTCTACGCCCCCGACGGCGAGGGATGGTGGGACGTGCCGGTGCCCGAGGAATCGTCGCTGCCGTCGACGCGTCGGGCGCGACGCGAGTACGAGCAGCGCCGGACGGCGCAGCGGCCCCTTCTGGGGGGCGAAGGGTCTCTGGGCGCTGGAGGATCACCGGGCGCGGACGACGGGAGCGGGAAGTGAAGGCGACGGTGGCGGGTGCGCCCGTGAGCTTCGGTGTGTTCGAGCTGACGCCGGAGGGCGCGGAGACGATCGCGCCCGACGATCTGCTCGCGGCCCTCGCCGAGTCCGACTACCGCGGTGTCGACCTCGGTCCTTCGGGATTCTTCGGGCAGGGGAGACGGCTGCGGGAGCGGCTGCGAAGTCATGGGCTGGAGCTCGCAGGCGGCTGGGTGCAGCTGCCGTTCTCTGATGACGAGGCGTTCGACGCCGCGTTGCCGGAGCTGCACGATGCACTTCGGGCCTTCTCCGACGCCGCGCAGGACGGTCCTGACCGACTGCCGCTGCCGACGCTCGCCGACGGCGGTTCGGCGATTCGTCAAGGCGCCCCTGGCCGCGGTGCCGAGGTCGACCCGCTCGCGGAGGCAGCCTGGGGACGCCTGCTCGCGAACACCGAGCGCGCCGCCGCCCTCGTGAGGGCGGCCGGGTTCGAGCCGACCTTTCACCACCACGCGGGCACGTTCGTGGAGTCCCCGGAAGAGATCGACCGGTTCCTCGCGAACGTCGACGTCGACCTGACGCTCGACACAGGGCACCTGTTCATCGCCGGTGGCGATCCGCTCGATGCGGTGCAGCGCTGGGGGGACCGCATCAACCACCTTCACCTCAAAGACGTCGATCTCGGCGAGCTCACGCGCGTGCTCGCGGCCGGGGGAGGGATGCGAGAGGTCTGGTCGTCCGGAGCATTCGTCGCCTTCGGCGAGGGCGACATCGACCTCGGTGCGGTGATGGACGCCGTCGATGCCCGCGGCTTCGACGGCTGGATCGTCGTCGAGCAGGATGTGCTCAACGGCCCGGACGTCTCCCTCTCCGACTTCCGAGCCGCACGCGGGACGGACCAGATCCGCAACCGCGAGGCTCTGCGCCCCTGGGCGTGACCTCTTCTCCTCATCGCTTCTCCTCTCCTCTCCACACCTCCCTTCCGCAAAGGACCGCACGATGTCACACGCTCCTCTCCGCTTCGGCCTGATCGGTACCGGACGCATCGGCCAGGTGCACGCCGCGAGCATCGCCGCCGACCCCGACGCGCAGCTCACCCGCGTCGCCGACCCGTTCGTCGACGGCGCCCTCCGCGTCGCGGCCGCTTACGGCGGCACGGCGACCGATACGCCGGACGACGTGTTCACCGCCGGCGACATCGACGCGATCCTGATCGCCTCGCCGACCCCGACGCACGTCGATCTGATCGCGCAGGCCATCGAGGCCGGCATCCCGGTGCTGTGCGAGAAGCCGATCGACCTCGACATCGCCAGGGTCGAGGCGCTGCGCCCGCGGGTCGTGTCGTCCGGTGTGCCGGTCGCGCTCGGTTTCAACCGCCGCTTCGACCCCGCGTTCGCCGCTGCCAGGGCTCGCGTCGCCGCGGGCGAGATCGGTGCTCTCGAACAGCTGACGATCATCAGCCGCGACCCGTCGGCGCCCCCCGCCGACTATGTCGGGGTGTCCGGGGGGATCTTCCGCGACATGACGATCCACGATTTCGACATGGCGCGCTTCTTCCTGCCGGAAATCGTCGAGGTGTCGGCCTTCGGGTCGACGACGTTCGATGCCGGGGCCGCTCAGCACGGCGACTTCGACACCGCGGTCACCACCCTGCGCGCGGCATCCGGAGCACTCGTCACGATCGTGAACTCGCGGCACAGTGCGGTCGGCTACGACCAGCGCATCGAGGCGTTCGGAGGTGCGGGAATGCTGCAGGTCGCCAACGCTCCGAGCAGTCTCGTGAGCCTGTCGACCGCCGCAGCCGTCGAGGCGAAGCCGCCGTACGAGCCGTTCTTCCTGGAGCGCTACGCGGCGGCGTATGCCGCGGAGCTGCATGAGTTCATCCGCCTCGTCCGCGGTGAGGCGTCCACCAGCCCGACTTTCGAAGACGGCCGTGCCGCCCTGATTCTGGCGGATGCCGCGCAGCGCTCGGCCACCGATCATGTCGTCGTGGCGGTGGATCTGCGATGAGCACGCCGTCGCCGCGCGCCCGCTACCGACTGGCCGCCTCGGCGGAGATGCTCTACACCGAGCTCGAGTTCGTGGAGCGCGTCCGGCGGCTGCACGAGCGGGGCTTCGAGGTCGAGATCTGGGACTGGAGCACGAAGGACCTTCCGGCCCTCGCCGCGACCGGAGCCGTATTCTCCTCGATGACGGGATACCTGCGCGGCGATCTCACGACGCCCGACGGCATCGCCGAACTCATCGCCACGGCGGAGGAGTCGTTGCGCATGGCCGAGCTGATCGATGCGCCCCGGCTGAACCTGCATGGCACGGGCCTCGACTCGGACGGGCTGCCGGTGCGCCCCCGAGAAGAGGTCTCCGAACGCGAGTGGGCGACGGCGACCGAGACACTGGGGCGACTGGCAGAGCTCGGTGCGCGGGAAGGCCGTGTCTTCACGCTGGAGAACCTCAACACGGCTGTCGATCATCCCGGCACTCCCTTCGCGCGCGCCGCCGATACGCTCCGGCTCGTGCGCGCCGTCGATGCGCCTGCGCTGCGGCTCAACCTCGACCTCTATCACGCGCAGATCGGCGAGGGGAACCTGATCGCGCTGGTGGGGGAGGCGTTGCCGTGGGTCGGCGAGATCCAGGTCGCCGATGTTCCGGGGCGATGCGAGCCGGGTACGGGGGAGATCCGCTACGACGCGATCGCCGCGGCGCTGCGCGAACTCGGCTATGCGGGCGTGATCGGTCTCGAGGGCTGGGCTCGGAGCGACACGGATGCCGCCCTGGATGCGTTTCGGAACGCCTTCGGGGTCTGAGGCGCAGGGTCTGAGGCGCGGTTGGGGAGAGGAGGCCGGTGAGCGATCCACCGGCCCTCCGGCTCACGAGTCGTACGTCGTCGGCCCCGTCACCGCGGGCACGGATTCCCAGGACCCGGAGGTGGAGCTGCGCAGCGCCGCATCCACGATCTCGGCGGCCGACCACGCGTCGGACGCCGATGGGGCGAGCTGCCTGTCTTCCGCGACGGAGCGCAGGAACAGCGATGCCTCGATGGTCTTGAGGTCGTCGAAGCCCATCGACGTGCCTGCCCCGGGTTGGAAGCGGGCGAAGTCGCCGTAGCCGGGCCCGACCATCACGGTTCGGTAGCCCGATGCATCGTCGGCGAGCTGCAGCTCGTTCAGCCGTTGGAAGTCCCAACGCAGCGAGCCCTTCGTGCCGTACACCTCGATGCGGTACTCCGCGTGCGGGCCGATCGCGACGCGGCTCGACTCCAGCACCGCGACGGCTCCCGAGGCGAACCGCGCGAGGATCGCGGCGTAGTCCTCGTTCTCGACCTCACCGGTGGGCCCGCCGCTGGCGCCACGACTGAAGTGGCTGGTCGCGCCGTCGCCGGGAAGCGGCCTGGTGCGGATGAAGGTCTCGGTGAGCCCGCTGACCTCGCTGATCCGGCCGACCACGTACTGGGCCAGGTCTGCGCCGTGCGAGAGCAGATCTCCGAGCACGCCCGTTCCGGCGCGCTCCCGGCGGAAACGCCAGGTGAGCGCGCCCTCGGGGTCGGCCGAATAGTCGGCCAGCAGGGCGACGCGGACGTTCGTGACGGTGCCGAGAGCGCCATCGCGCACCAGGCGCCTGGCATGCGCGATCGCAGGCGCATGGCGGTAGTTGAAGCCCACCGAGGTGACGAGTCCGGCCTCCGCCGCGGCCTGTGCGATCTCCCGCGACTCGCGGGCGCCCCGGCCCATGGGCTTCTCGATCCAGAAGGGCTTGCCGGCGGAGATCGCGGCCTGCGCGATCTCGTGGTGGAGGAAGTTCGGCGAGCAGATCGAGACCACCTCGACGTCGGGATGCGCGATCAGCTCCCGGTAGTCCGCCGTCGTCTCGCGGAAGCCGAGCGCGCTCGATGCGTGCTCCCGACCTCCGGCATCCGGGTCGGCGGCCACCGCCAGGTCGGTAACGACGGGGAGCTCGGGGTAGTGCCTGCGCGCCTCCAGGTAAGCGCGCGAATGCAGTCGCCCCATCCATCCGACCGAGACCAGACCGACGCCGATGTGCTTCTTCGCCACCACGAGCGGCTCCTTCCGTTTGGCACAGAATACACCCGAGTGGAGATGTTGACAGAATGTATTGACATTTAATTTCCGCGGTGTCAGACTCGCCCTGACACCGACGTCATCTATGTGGGACGTGTCGACGTCGACAGCATCCGCATCGAAGGGAAACCGAAATGAAGAAGCGCCTCATCGGCGTTCTGGGGATCGCCGCCACAGCCGCTCTGCTGTTGTCGGCATGCTCCGGGACCGGGCAGGACCCGACGACCGACACTCAGGGGGGTGGCGACACGAAGTCGTCCGACCTGAGCTACGCCGTCGTCACGCACGCCGCACCGGGCGACGCGTTCTGGGACCGCGTCAAGTCGGGCGCGGAGAAGGCCGGCGGCGACTATGGCGCGGAGATCACCTACAACTCGGATCCCGACCCGGCCAAGCAGTCGCAGCTCATCGACAACGCGATCGCACAGGGCGTGGACGGAATCGTGGTCTCGATGGCCAACCCGGATGGCGTCCAGGCCAGCGTGGAGCGAGCCGTCGCGGCGGGCATCCCCGTCGTGACCATCAACTCCGGCCTCGAGAAGTTCGCCGAGTTCGGTGCGATCACGCACATCGGCCAGAGCGAGTCGATCGCAGGCGCGGCCGTGGGCACGCGTCTGGGTGAAGAAGGAGCGACCAATGCGCTCTGCGTCATCCAGGAGGCCGGCAACGTCGGACTCGAGGAGCGCTGCGCCGCAGCCGCCGGTGCCTTCAGTGGCTCGATGGTAAACCTGCAGGTCGACGGCACGAACGATGCCGAGGTCAAGGCCACCATCAAGTCGAAGCTGCAGGCCGACCCCTCGATCGACGCGGTGCTGACGCTCGGCGGACAGTACGCGATCGATGCGGTCGGTGCTGTCGAGGAATCGGGGAGCGCGGCGAAGGTCGCGACCTTCGACCTCTCGGAAGACGTCGTGGCCGCCGTAGCCGACGGCAAGATCTCGTTCGCGGTCGACCAGCAGCCGTATGTGCAGGGATTCCTCGGCGTGACGGCGCTGTACCTCAAGAGCATCAACGGCAACGACATCGGAGGGGGACAGCCGGTGTACTCCGGGCCGGCGTTCGTCACGAAGGACAACGCGGCGCAGGTCGCCGAGTTCGCCAAGAAGGGCACGCGCTAGGCATCCGGCAGGGGGCGGCCGTCGGCCGCCCCCTCTCGGCGAAAGGACTGATGATGACAACGACCGACATCGTCGCGGTGGGGAACAGGCCCCGTCTCGAGCGACGACCTCTGCGCAATCTGCTCGTGCGACCGGAGATGGGCGCTCTCGTCGCGGCACTCGCGGTGATGATCTTCTTCTCGGTGTACACCCAGAGCTTCATGACGGCCGCCGGTGCGGGCGTGTGGCTGGAGTCGGCTTCGACCTTCGGCATCATGGCGGTCGCGGTTGCCCTCCTGATGATCGGCGGAGAGTTCGATCTGTCGGCGGGCGTGCTCACGGGCTTCACCGCTCTCGTCGTCGGTGTCCTCACCACCCGATACGGCCTCAACATCTGGGTCGCGGTCCTGGTCTCGCTCGTCCTCGCCCTCTCGATCGGCGCACTCAACGGCATCCTGGTCATGAAGACCGGCCTGCCGAGCTTCATCATCACCCTGGGCACATTCTTCGTGCTCGCGGGTGTCGACCTCGCGGTCACGAAGCTCCTCACCGGTCAGGTGGCCATCCAGGGCATGACGAAGGTGCCTTACTACGACACCATCCAGCCCCTGTTCGGCTCGTCGATCTCGATCGGCGGAGGCACCTTCTACATCTCGGTGCTCTGGTGGTTCGTGGTCACGGCTGTCGCCACATGGATTCTGCTGCGCACGCGTCCGGGCAACTGGATCTTCGCGGTCGGCGGAGCGGCGACCGCATCGCGCCAGGTGGGCGTCCCCGTCCTCAAGACCAAGATCGGCCTCTTCATGGTGACCGCAGGTGCGGCCTGGCTGGTCGGGATGATCTCGCTGTTCCGCACCTCGACGGTGCAGGCGAACACGGGTGTCGGCCAGGAGTTCATCTACATCATCTGCGCGGTCGTGGGCGGCTGCCTGATGACGGGAGGCTTCGGTTCGGCGATCGGGGCGGCGCTGGGGGCCCTGATCTACGGCATGGTCTTCCAGGGGATCACCTTCGCCCAGTGGGACACGAACTGGCTGCGCACGTTCCTCGGGGCGATGCTCCTGCTGGCGGTGTTCCTGAACCATTGGGTGCGACTCAGAGCAGGAGGAGTGAAATGAGCGGGGTCACCACGATCGTGCCCGTCGTCGAGGTGCGCGACGTCGGCAAGAGCTACGGGCCGGTGAACGCGCTGTCCGGCGTGAGCACCACGGTGAACGCAGGACAGGTCACGTGCGTCCTCGGCGACAACGGCGCGGGGAAGTCGACCTTCATCAAGATGCTGGCGGGGGCGCATTCCCCTTCCTCCGGCGAACTGCTCGTCGACGGCGAGCCGGTGAGGTTCTCGTCGCCGCGGGCGGCTCTGGACGCCGGTATCGCGACGGTCTACCAAGACCTCGCCGTCGTGCCGCTCATGCCCGTCTGGCGCAACTTCTTCCTCGGCTCGGAACTGACGAAGGGGAGGGGCCCGCTGCGACGGCTCGACGTGAAGCGTATGAAGCAGGTCACCTACACCGAGCTGGCCAACATGGGGATCGATCTGCGCGATGTGAACCAGCCGATCGGCACGCTCTCCGGCGGGGAGCGCCAGTGCGTCGCGATCGCCCGTGCGGTGTACTTCGGAGCCAGGGTGCTCATCCTCGATGAGCCCACCGCCGCGCTCGGGGTGAAGCAGTCCGGCGTCGTGCTGAAGTACATCGCCCGCGCTCGCGACCGTGGGCTGGGCGTCGTGTTCATCACGCACAACCCGCATCATGCGTATCCCGTCGGCGATCGGTTCCTCCTCCTCAATCGAGGCACGAGCATCGGCAACTTCGAGAAGAACGAGATCTCGCTCGCGCAGCTCACCAGCATGATGGCCGGTGGCGCGGAACTGGATTCTCTCGCACACGAGCTGGAACGCGTGATCGGCGAGGATTCACCGGTCGTGCGGGAGGTGCTTCGGGAAGCGGAGGAAGCGGACGCGCTCGACGTGGCGAACCCGGGGGCGGCTGCGCCACGGGAGTGAGAGCGAGGTGCAGTCGATCCGGTCTTCCGGCCCGCCGAATCGATTCGATAAGCTGGTGGCACCCCCGATCATCCCCTCAGTTCTGCGAGCCGCTCCTTCATGGCCACCTCCCTCACCACGGGCCGTCCGTGGCGCGTCATCCTTGCCTTCTCCATCCCGCTCCTGCTCGGCAACGTGGTGCAGCAGCTGTACCAGTTCGCCGACGCCATCGTCGTCGGCCGGCATCTCGGCGTCACCTCGCTCGCCGCCGTCGGAGCGACCGGCAGCCTGCTGTTCCTGCTGCTCGGGTTCGCCTGGGGGCTGACGAGCGGTTTCGCGATCCCGATCGCCCAGGCATTCGGCGCGAGGAACGACGCGGCCGTGCGCCGATCGGTCGCGACCGGCGTACTGCTCAGCGCCATCACGAGCGTCATCCTGACCGTGGGCGCGCCCCTCCTCGCCGGCCCGATCCTGTCGCTGCTGCAGACGCCGCCCGAGCTGATGGCCGAGGCGACGATCTTCACGCAGATCAGCTTCCTCGGCGCGAGCGCGACGATGTTCTTCAACTACCTGTCCGCGATCATCCGTGCGATCGGCGACTCGAAGACGCCGCTGGTGTTCCTGACCGTGTCGTGTGCGCTCAACGTCGGCCTCGTCGTGCTGATGGTCGGGCCCCTCGAATGGGGAGTGGGGGGAGCTGCGCTCGCCACGGTCGTCGCTCAGGCCGTCTCGGTGGCGCTGTGCCTGGAGTTCGTGCGTCGGCGCCTGCCGATGCTGCACCTGCGCCGAGCCGACTGGCGCATCACCCGTGACGACATCGCCGAGCACCTGCGACTCGGCCTGCCGATGGGGTTCCAGGCGTCGATCATCGCGATCGGCACGCTCACGGTGCAGGTCGCGTTGAACACCCTCGGCGCCGACGCGGTCGCGGCCTACACCACGGGCTCGCGCGTCGACAGCCTCGCGGTCGCGCTGCTGTCTTCTCTCGGCCTCGCCGTCTCGATGTACGCGGCGCAGAACCACGGCGGTCGTCGGCCCGACCGCATCCGTCGCGGTGTGGTCGAGGCGACCTGGATGGCGGTCGCCGCCGGTGTGGTCCTCGGTGCCCTGCTGGTCGCATTCGGCGCCCCGATGGTGCGCCTGTTCATCGGCGAAGGATCCGACGTCGTCGTCGACGACGCGCATCGGATGCTCATCATCAACGGCTGCGGGTACTGGGCGCTCGGCATGCTGTTCGTGCTGCGCGGCGCTCTTCAGGGACTCGGTCACACGCTCGTGCCCACCGTGACCGGCGTGATCGAGCTCGTGATGCGCGTGGGCGCGGCGATCGTGCTGGGGGCATGGATCGGATTCGACGGTGTCGCGTTGAGCAACCCGCTCGCCTGGCTCGGAGCGATCGTGCTGCTCGTCCCCGCGTACATCCGCGCCCACCGCGCTCTCGGACGGCTGCCCATCGACCCCGCGGAGGCGACGGAGACCTCGGCCATCGCGATCGTCGGACCGACCGACGGGTCGATGGTCGTGGACGCGGTCGTCACCCAGCCGGTGCGGGTCGTGCGGGCGCGCCGCCTGCGGTGGCCACGTCGTCGCTGACAGCCGCGCCGCTGTCTTTCCGACTGTGCCGGTCCGTACAGATATCCGCCTTCAGGATGATGCGAGTCGCACTTGAGGCGGATGCCCATTCCGGGGGACACTTCTAATGTCGAATGAGTGGAGTAACCACTGACGGGGGGTCGTCATGACGACATTGAGAATGGCCAGTGATCTGGCTGCGGTGATGGTGCCGATCGGTTACGTGGGTGCGGCGCTCGCCGTCATCTTCGCGATCGTCGCGGCGGTCGCGATCGTCCGGGGTTCCGGTGGGCTCGCCGGGGGCGCGGTGGGTCTGTGGATCGTGGGCGCGCTGATGAGCTTCGCGGCGTCCTTCGCGCGCGAGTGGACGCCGCTGATCGTGGCATGCGCGGCGCTGGCGGCGATGCTGATCGTCGGGAGCGTCGTGCGCGCGATCGTGAATGCGGCCGGGGTGGAACGTACCGACCGCACGGTCGAGGAGCTGCCGAAGGCGGTTCCCGCGTCGAAGACGCCCGTCGCAGCGACGTCGAAGACGCCCGTCGCAGCGACGTCGAAGGTTGCGCTCACGAAGACCGGGCCGGCGACGGCGACGATCGCCGTCGTGCGCTGACCTCAGCGGTAGTCACGGTCACGGTGCTGCCCGGCCTCGTCGCCGGACTGCACCCGCGCGGCTTCGCGTGCCCGCAGCTCGACGCGTCGGATCTTGCCGGAGATCGTCTTGGGGAGGTCGGGGACGAACTCGATGATCCGCACCCACAGATGCGATGACAACCGTTCGTGCGCGTGGGCGAAGATCGCACGCGCCGCATCCGAACCGACGGCCGGAGCTTCCGGGGTCAGGCAGATGTAGGCCTTCGGCACCGCCAGGCGCGTCGGATCGGGACTCGGGATCACCGCTGCCTCGATCACGAGGTCGTGCTCGAGCAGCACGGACTCGAGCTCGAAGGGCGAGATCTTGTAGTCGGAAGCCTTGAAAACGTCGTCGGAGCGGCCGACATAGGTGAGATAGCCGTCGTCGTCGCGCACGGCGATGTCGCCCGTGTGGTGGTAGCCGCCCGTCCGTGACTCCGCGGTCTTCTCCGGGTCGTCGTAGTAGCCCGCCATGAGCCCGAGCGGCGGCTGCGACAGATCGAGCGCGATCTCACCCTCGCCCTGCCCCTCGGTGACTGCGCCGGTGACCGGGTCGAGCAGCACCACCGGATAACCGGGCAACGGGCGTCCCATCGAGCCGACCTTGACCGCCTGGCCGGGGGAGTTGCCGATGCACGCGGTCATCTCGGTCTGACCGAACCCGTCGCGGATCGTCCCGCCCCAGGCGTCACGCACCCGGTCGATGACCTCGGGGTTCAGCGGCTCGCCCGCGCCCACCAGTTCGCGCGGAGGGCGGGTGAGCCGGGCGAGATCGGCCTGGATCAGCATGCGCCACACCGTCGGCGGCGCACAGAACGTCGACACGTGGTGGGTGTCCATGACCTGCATGAGCGTGTTCGCGTCGAAGCGGGCGTAGTTGTAGACGAAGACGGTGGCCTCGGCCAGGAACGGCGAGTAGAAGCTGGACCACGCGTGCTTGGCCCAGCCGGGGGAGGAGATGTTGAGGTGCACGTCGTCGGGGCGCACCCCGAGCCACCACATGGTCGACAGGTGCCCGATCGGGTAGGAGGCGTGGGTGTGCTGCACGAGCTTCGGGCGGTTCGTCGTGCCCGAGGTGAAGTAGAGCAGCGCGGTGTCGGACGAGGGGGTCGGACCGTCGGGCTCGAAACCCGCCGGAGCGGCGGTGGAATCGGCGAAGCGTGCCCAGCCGGAGGAGATGTCGTCGCCGACGCCGATGCGCAGGATGCCGGGATCGATGTCGTCGAGGCGATCGGCGAGCGCGCCGAGAGTGATGACCGCCCGCGCGCGTCCGTGCTCGACGCGGTAGGCGAGGTCCGAAGCCGACAACAGGGTCGAGGTCGGGATCGACACGGCGCCGATCTTCGTGATCGCCAGCATCACCTCCCACAGCTCGATCGTGTTGTTCAACATCACGATCACGTGGTCGCCGCGACCGATGCCGAGCGTGCGGAGCCAGGAGGCGACCTGGTCGGATCGCGCCGAGAGCTGCCCGTAGGTCCACGAGCGCAGGCTCAGGTCGGCCTCGACGATCTGCACCGCCGGGCGGTCGGGGTTCTCGCTCGCGACCACGTCGAACCACTCCAACGCGAAGTTGAACTCGTCGACCTCCGGCCAGACGAATCCGTCGCGGGCCGCCGCATAGTCGGTGGCGTTCGCGAAGAGGAAGTCCCGCATCTCGCGGACGGTGTGCGTGGCGGCGGTGGCGCTGCGGCTCATGGTGCTCCCTTGCTCCTGGCTGGCGTGCCTTCCATCCTCGCGCACGCACCGACGCTCCGCTCGTTCCGGTCGCACTTCGTGCCGTCTGAAACGGAATCGGACGGCACGAAGTGCGACCGGAAGGGTCAGGTGGAGAGCACTCCCGGTCCGTCGCGCAGTTCGAACACGAGCTGGGTCTCGGTGCCGCGCACGACGGGGTGCACCGTGATGTGCTCGAGAACGATGTCGCGCAGGGCCGTCGCATCCTGCACGGCCACATGCACGAGGAAGTCGTCGACGCCGGCGACGTGGAACACCTGGAGGACGCGCGGGATGTCGACCAGGGCATCGAAGAGGGCCGTCACCTTGTCTCCTGTGTGGTTCGCCAGGCGCACCTTGATGATCGCCTGCAGCGGGAAACCCAGAGCGGCCCTGTCGACGCGGATGCGCGTGTCGCGGATCACTCCGCGCTCGCGCAGCGCCCGCACCCGATGTGCGCAGGTCGACTCGGCGAGGCCGAGGCGATGTGCGAGCGCCTTGTTCGTCGTCTCGGCGTCGCGGCTGAGCACCGCGAGCAGCTCGAGGTCGGTCTCGTCGAGTTGTGCTTTCGCCAAACGGGGGGCCTCCTTGCCCTTCGGATCCTGCACAGAATAGCGTTCAGCGTCGAATTTCTGGCGGCTTCTGTCGAGTTCCTGCGGTTTCATCGTGATTCCGGCAACGTGGAGTCATGACTGCACCGCTGCATCCCGACACCGTCGCCGTCCACGGCGGCCGCTCCGACCTCGAGGGGCTCGGGGTCCACGCGCTGCCGATCGATCTGTCGACCACGAACCCGCTCCCGGACATCGAGCGCGGCGGCGACTCGTACGAGGCCATGGCGACGGGAGGGCGTCCTCCGGCGGACGGCAGCATGGTCTACGCACGACTGTGGAACCCCACGGTCGCCCGCTTCGAGGAGGCACTCGCCGAGCTCGAGCACGCCGAGGCCGCGGTCGCCTTCGCCTCGGGCATGGCCGCGATGACGGCCGTGATCCTGGCGCACACGGGAGCGACCGGGGCGCGCCACGTCGTTGCGGTGCGTCCGCTCTACGGGGGGACCGACCATCTGCTCGGCTCCGGCCTGCTCGGCGTCGAGACCACCTACTGTCACCCCGACGAGGTCGCTGCGGCCGTGCGCCCCGACACCGGCCTCGTCGTGGTCGAGACCCCGGCGAACCCCACCCTCGACATCGCCGACATCGCCGACGTCGTGCGCCAGGCCGGCACGGTGCCGGTCGTCGTCGACAACACGTTCGCGACCCCGGTGCTGCAGAATCCGATCGACCTCGGGGCGGCGATGTCTCTGCACAGCGCCACCAAGTACCTGGGCGGGCACGGCGATGTGATCGCCGGCGTCGTCGCGTGCAGCGAGGAGACGGCGGAGGCTCTGCGCCGCGTGCGGGCGGTGACGGGAGGGCTGCTGCATCCCCTCGGGGCCTATCTGCTGCACCGCGGTCTCACGACCCTCCCCGTGCGGGTGCGGCACCAGCAGGAGAGTGCGCGGCGGATCGTGCAGTGGCTCATCGATCGCCCCGAGGTCGCCGAGGTGTTCTACCCGGGACTCGACGGCGACCCGCGCGGCATCCTGGAACGGCAGATGCGCGGTACCGGCGCGATGATCGCGATGCGCATGCGCGGCGGATTCGCCGCGGCCTCTGCGGTCACCACCGCGACCGCACTGTTCACGCACGCGGTGTCGCTCGGCGGAGTGGACTCGCTGATCCAGCATCCGGCGGCGCTCACGCATCGGCCTGTCCCTCCCGAAGCGCGTCCGGCAGCCGACGTGCTGCGTCTGTCGATCGGTTTGGAGGATGTCGACGACCTCATCGCCGACCTCGCCCAGGCGTTCGCCGGCGTTCCGGCCTTCGAGGTCGACGCGCCCCTCTCCGACCGGGTCACCTCCTCGCACGCGGCACACCGGGGGGCAGTTCGCGCCTGAGGAGGTGGCTCGGCGCTCCTGTGGCGGATCAGAGGGAGGGGAGCCGGATCGTGCCGGTGGCGATGCGCTCGGTCGGCATCCGGTCGCGGTCGTAGGTGATCTCCGTGTAGCCGTGCGGGGTCGGCACCCCATCGTCGTCGAGGCTGACGAACACGATCCTCTCGATCGTGAGGATGCGCTTGCGCGTGATCATGTTCCTGGCCACCGCGCGCATGGTGAGCGACGTCGTGCCGAAGTGCGTGGCCTGCAGGCCGATCTCGATCAGATCGCCCTGCACGGCCGAGGCCTCGAAGTTGATCTCCGAGATGTGCTTGGTGACGGCACGGTAGTTGCCGAGCTGGACGATCGCATAGATCGCCGCTTCTTCATCGATCCACTTCAGCAGGCTGCCGCCGAACAATGAGCCGTTCGCGTTGAGGTCCTCCGGACGCACCCACTTGCGCGTGCGGAAATTGAGTCCGTCCTCCGACCACTGCCACGCCGGTGCCTTCTGCTTCGCCATGGGCACGAGGCTAGGCGGGTCGTGAGTCCGCGATGTTACGGCCCCTTTTCGCGCAGGGCACAGGGGCCTGGCACCCCCGTTTGTGCACTAGCCACAAGAAACTGAGTTTCATCGGTGCTGAGACTTGGTTTCGAGCGGCAAATCCGGGGGTCGCGAGTCGGGGTGCCCATACAGTCGCCGGTGGCAACGACGCCACTGACCCCGGGAGTCCTCAATGACGAGTACCACGCCCCACTCGCACGGAATCGGCATGCGCATCGCCGTGATCGTGCTCAGCCTGCTGCTGGCCGCGATGGTGATCCTGTTCTTCGCGACGACGAGCAAGATCGCCGCCGGTGCCTCCGAGCTCGCCGACGGAACGACGTCCGCGAAAGACGGATCGGCCGACCTCGCTGCCGGTGCCGCAGACCTCTCGGCCGGTGCGTCGCAGCTCGCCACGGGGACAGGTGTCCTCTCCGCGGGCGCGGCCAGCGCGCAGGAGGGCTCCCAGAAGTTGAGCGACGGGGCCACGACGGCGGCGAGCGGTGCCATGAGCCTGGCCGACGGCGCGAGCAGCCTCGCCGCCGGCGCATCGACCGCGGCAGCCGGTGCCGGCAAGGTCAGCGGGGGAGCCCAGAGCGCGCTCGCCGGGGCTCAGGAGCTCTCGACGAAGATGGCGCAGGCGGATGCCGGGGCGCAGACGCTGGCAGCGGGAGTGTCGACCCTGGCCGCCGGAGTCAACGGAGCGCACGCGTACGCCGGGCAGGTACTGGCGGGTGCGAGCGCGCTCAGCGGCACGCTCGGCACGAAGGTCGACGCGAACGTGATCGCTCTCGCGCAGCCCGAAGCGAAGAGCCTCCTGCAGGGAGTGGCCGCTACGGCGCCAGGGCATTCGCAGCAGCTCGCCGATGCTCTCGCCGGGATGCTCGCCGCCGACCCGAAGAACCCGCAGCTCCAGGCGCTCGCCGGCCTGGCTGCCGGCGTCGATCAGGAGGTCGACGCGATGGCTCCCGTGGCGGCCAAGGGGTCCGACCTCGCCCAGGGGCTCGTCGCCGCCGCCGGCGGGTCGGCGAAGGTCACGGCCGGGGTCAACGGCCTCATCAACGGCGACGTCGCGAACAAGTGGCCGGGCACCGTGGCGCTGGTCGCTCCCCAGGGGGCGCCGGCCCTCGTCGCGGGCGCGCAGTCCCTGCACTCCGGCACGTCGCAGCTCTCGGCCGGCGCCGCCACGCTGGCCGCCGGGCTGCAGACGCTCTCCACCGGGGCCTCCTCCCTCTCCTCCGGCACGGCGAACCTCAGCGCGGGCGCAACCCGCCTGAACGACGGCGCCAGCACGCTCGCCACCGGCGTCGGTGCGCTGCAGGCCGGGGCCGGCGACCTCAACATCGGCATCGAGAAGCTCTCCGCCGGCGCGGCGACGGTCGCGGACGGCTCCGGCGATCTCGCGGACGGCGGCGACAAGCTCGAGGCCGGGGCCGCCGACCTCGCCGCGGGGAACGGGTTGATCGCCGACGGCTCCGACACCCTCGCCACCGCCACCGCGGGGGCCGCGCCCTCGATGCTGCCGTGGATCCTCGGCATCGCCCTGGCCGGGCTGATCGCGATCGGCTTCTGGGTCGGTCACCGCATCTCCCATCGGCGCTCACTGGCCCTCGCCGCCTGATCCGCGTCCGCTCACCCCACCCGCCTCCATCCCCACCCGAGGGCCTGGGCGGATGCCTCCCCACCGGCATCCGCCCAGGAACTCGCATCTGCCCGCATCCGCTCGCATCTGCCCGCATCCGCTGACGGCAGAGCCGCCCAGGGCAGAATCCGCTCCGCACGCCTGCGGGGCGACAGAGGCTGGGGGCATGAGCGAAGACAACCCCATCCCGCAGTTCGGTCCCGAAGCCCGCCGCGCACTGTTCCACGAGCGGGTGCTCGTGCTCGACGGCGCTCTCGACGACGACAACGGCACGCTGCTGATGACCCAGCTGCTCGCGCTGTCGGCCGAGGACCCCGTCGCCGACATCGCGCTGTGGATCCACTCGCCCGGCGGCTCCGTGCCGTCGATGCTGGCCATCCGAGACATCATGCGGCTGATCCCCAACGACGTCGCCACCCTCGCCCTCGGACTCGCCTGCAGCGCCGGACAGTTCCTGCTCTCCGCCGGCACCCCCGGCAAGAGACGGGCGCTGCCGCACGCACGCATCCTGATGCATCAGGGTTCCGCGGGCATCGGCGGATCCGCGGGCGAGCTCGAGACGCAGGCCGACGACCTGCGGCATATGCGCGACACCGTGCTCGGCCTCATCTCCGACGACACGGGCCAGCCCATCGCGCGCATCTTCGAGGATTCCCTTCACGACCGCTGGTACACCGCGGTGCAGGCGCAGGACTACGGCTTCATCGACGGCATCGTGGCCTCGATCGCCGAGGTGATGCCGCGACGTCGCGCGCGCGTCGGACTGGGGGCGGACGCATGAGCGGCTACACGATCCCGAACGTCATCGCGCAGCATCCCCGAGGCGAGCGCATCATGGACGTCTATTCGCACCTGCTCGCGGAGCGGGTCATCTACCTCGGCACGGGCATCGATGCGGGGGTCGCGAACGCCCTCATCGCGCAGCTGCTGCATCTCGACGCGGACAGCCCCGAATCCGGCATCCAGTTCTACATCAACAGCGAGGGCGGCGATCCGGGCGCAGCGCTCGCGATCTACGACACCATGCAGCACATCCGTCCCGGCGTCGCGACCACCTGCGTCGGGCAGGCCATCGGACCGGCAGCACTCCTCGTCGCTGCCGGAGATCCGGGTGCGCGGGCCGCCCTCGCCCATGCGCGCATCGTGCTGCACCAGCCGGCCGGACAGTCCCGGGGTGCGATCCCCGACCTGATCCTCGCGGCCGACGAGGTGGTGCGGGTGCGCTCCGACATGGAGGAGATCCTGGCCAGGCACAGCGGCCGGACGGTCGCGGAGCTCCGGGTCGACACCGATCGCGACCGGGTGTTCACCGCCGCCGCCGCCCTCGACTACGGGCTGGTCGACACGGTGCTGGGAGCGCGGAGCTGATCTGCAGTCCGGGCTCGCGGACGGATGCATGAGCGGCGGACGACTGCATGACCGGTGCGATGCCTGTGGTCATGCATCCGTCCGTCGATCATGCAGATGACGGCTCCGGGATCACGCGGCGAGGGCGAACGCGCCACGCGAAGGGGCCGTCGATCGCAGACTGTCGGCAACGTCGCTCGTCAGCTCGACGAGGCTCGTGTCGAGGGCTCCGGCGATCGCGGCGATCATCTCGCTCGACGGCTCCTTCAATCCACGCTCGACCTCGGAGAGGTACTGCGGCGAGACACCGGCCTTGTCGGCGGTCTCGGAGAGGGTCTCCTCGCGGTCGTGACGTCGGCGGCGCAGCTGGTCACCCAGCAGGTGTCTCCACAGGGGCTCGGGATCGCTCGGGCGGGGGCGTTCGGAGCGAGGGGTGCGCGGGAATGCGAGGATGTCGGCCATGCCTCACGATAATCCGCGGCATCCGGCGGCTTCGAGCGGTTCTGCTCAGAGCAGAACCGTGGTTCAGCAGTCTGCGCGCCCCGAGGTGTGATCGGGAGTGGGAGTGCGATCGGGAGCGGGCTCGGGCTCCGCGGCGACAGATGCGGCCGCATCCGTCGCCGCCCAGCTGGCGAGCATCCGCAGCTTGTCCGCCGACGCCGTGCCCGGCTCCGCGGTATAGGTCGACAGGTGGAGTCCCGGATCGGCCGGCAGCTCGAACGCCTCGTAGGTCAGCTCCATCTCTCCGACGATCGGATGCGCGATGCGCTTCACGCCCGTGCGGTGGAAGCGCACGTTGTGGGCGGCCCACAGGGTGCGGAACCGCTCGCTCCGCGTCGAGAGTTCGCCGACGAGATCGGTGAGCTTCCGATCGAACGGATTGCGGCCGGCCTCACCGCGCATCGCCGCGACGAGCTCCTGCGTGTTGCGGTCCCACTCCGGGTAGAACTCCTGCGCCGCCGGATCGAGGAACGCGAAGCGGGCGCTGTTGGGCTGCGGCTGCGCGAACACCGGCGCGTAGAGGGCACGGCCCAGGGCGTTCCCGGCCAGGTAGTCGAAGTAGTTGTTGCGCACGATCGCCGGCGCCTCGGTCATGGCATCGAGCAGGCGGAGGATGCTCGCACGCAGCTCCGTGGCCTTCTTCCGCGGCGTGCGTGCGACCGGCGAGGCGTTCGCGGTGCGGGCGAGGTCGAACAGGTGCGCGGTCTCGGCCTCGTCCAGCTGGAGCGCGCGGGCGAGGGCGTCGAGCACGCTGTCGGACGCGCCGGACAGGTCGCCGCGCTCGAGCCGCGTGTAGTAGTCCACGCTGACACCCGCGAGGAGCGAGACCTCCTCGCGGCGCAGGCCCGGTACGCGGCGGTTGCCCCCGAATGCGGGGAGGCCTGCCTGATCGGGGGTGATGCGTGCGCGCCTCGTGGAGAGGAACTCGCGCACCTCGCTGCGGGTGTCCATGCCTTCGACGGTACGCGCTCAGCGACCGTGGAGGGAGGTACTGGCGGTACCGGTGACCGATCCGCGACGCCTCACAGTGCCGCGGTCACCCCGGGCAGCAGCTTGCCGAGGATCGCCCCCAACTGTTCGCGCTCCTGTACGGTGAGCGGATCGAGCACGAGCTCCCGCACCTGCTCGACGTGCACGGGGGCGGCCGTGCGCAGCATCTCCCGTCCGGCCGGAGTCAGTGCGGCCGAGAGGGTGCGCTTGTCGGACCCGCACGAGGTGCGGGTGACCCAGCCGCGTTCCTCGAGAGAATCCAGAGCGTGGCTCAGGCGGGAACGGCTGAGGCCGGCGATGCGGGCGAGCTCGGTCATGGTGACGGCGCTCTCACCCTGACCTGCCAGGGTGACGAGGATCGCGTATCGGGCGTGGTTGAGCCCGACCTCTTCCTTCAGCGTGCGATCGAGCACCTGCGGCAGCAGCTGGACGAACCGGATGACGGGGAGCCAGGTCTCCATCTCGGTGTCGTCGAGGCGACGCGGATGCTGCTGCTCCGCCGTCATGCTGTCCTCCTGGGTGTCACTCGGGTATCCCGCGGGTGTCACGCTGCCGACAGGTCGAGCGTGTGCGCCGTGTGGTCGCGCTTCGCCTGCAGGTAGCGGGTGTTCGCTTCAGACAGGTGCACCTCGGTGCGCACGCGCTCGGTGACGCGGATGCCGAGCGCTTCGAGCTGCACGGCCTTGTCGGGGTTGTTGCTCAGCAGGCGGATGCCGTCGACGCCCAGCGCGTTCAGCATCTGGGCGGCCACCGTGTAGTCGCGCTCATCTTCGCCGTGGCCCAGGGCGACGTTCGCCTCGTACGTGTCGAGGCCCGCGTCCTGCAGCGCGTAGGCATCGAGCTTGGCGTACAGGCCGATGCCGCGGCCCTCCTGGCGGAGGTAGAGCAAAAACCCGCCCTCGTCGGCGATGCGCTCGACGGCTTCGCGCAGCTGGGGGCCGCAGTCGCAGCGCTCGGACCCGAACACGTCGCCGGTGAGGCATTCGCTGTGCGGACGGACGAGCGGCGCGTCCCCGCCGTCTATCGCGCGTTCGAGTGCGGCGCGCCAGTCGCCGAGCCCGAGCAGCAGGTGCTCGCGGCCGTCGACGAGGCCGTCGAAGGTGACCACGTCGGCGGTCGTGGAGAAGCCGTCGCCGAAGCGCAGCGGCACGCGGACGCGAGTGCGTTCCGTGGCGACCGGAGCGACGGTTGAAGTTTCAATCATGTCGGGTGCAACGCGGCGCTCGGCGGACTATTCCCGGATCCCAGGATTTCGGAGGGGTTCCGTCAGAACCTCCCATCCGCGAGGGATTCGGTGTGGACTGGAGTCCACGCGACAGAAGGAGCAACACGAATGCGCGGAGTAGTCATGCACGCCCCCGGAGACGTCAGGGTCGAAGAGCGCGAGAAGCCCACCATCTCCCGGCCGACCGATGCGGTGATCCGCATCGCCGCAACCTGCATCTGCGGCTCGGACCTGTGGCCCTACCGCGGTGCCAACGACGTCGACCACGCGCCGATGGGGCACGAGTACGTCGGCGTGGTCGAGGAGATCGGCGCCGAGGTGCAGACGCTGCGGGTCGGCGACTTCGTCGTCGGATCCTTCATGGCGTCGGACAACACGTGCGAGATCTGTCAGGCGGGGTACCAGTCCCGCTGCGTGCACGTGGTGCCGATGGGGCGCTACGGCACGCAGGCCGAGTACTCGCTCGTCCCGCACGCCGACGGCACGCTGGTCGTCACGCCCGGCCGGCCCGACGCCGATCTGATCCCCTCACTGCTCGCCGCGTCCGACGTCCTCGGCACGGGATGGTTCGCAGCCGTGGCCGCCGAGGTCGGACCGGGGAAGACCGTCGCCGTGGTCGGCGACGGCGCGGTCGGGCTCCTCGGGATCCTCGCCGCACGGGAGCTCGGTGCCGAGCGCATCATCGCGATGAGCCGGCACGCCGATCGGCAGGCGCTGGCGCGCGAGTTCGGCGCGACCGACATCGTCTCCGAACGCGGGGATGAGGGAGTGGCCCGCATCAAGGAACTCACGAACGGTCTCGGTGCGCATTCGGTGATCGAGGCCGTCGGCACCCAGGAGTCGATGATGCAGGCGATCCGCTCCACCCGCCCCGGAGGCCACGTCGGCTTCGTCGGCGTCTCTCACGACGTGGCGCTGCCCGGCGAGGAGCTGTTCTACTCCGGCGTGCACCTGCACGGCGGACCTGCGCCCGTGCGGCGCTTCCTCCCCGAGCTGATCCAGCTCATCTGGGACCGGAAGATCGACCCGGGCAAGGTGTTCGACCTCACCCTTCCGCTCGAAGAAGCCGCCGAGGGCTATCGGGCCATGGACGAGCGCCGCGCCACGAAGGTGCTGCTCACGGTGTGACCTCGCGGCGGGCGGAGATCTCCGTGTCGGGCGGAGATTCGACAGGAGATTCTCCGCCCATGGCGTGGTTCTCCTCCCGAGCCTGCGGCGATGTTTGTGGCTGTGCCCTGCGCCGCACGATCCTCAACTCGCTCGCGAGGATGCCGAGCACGACGAGCGCTCCGCCCACGAGCGCGGTCGCGGGCAGGCGTTCACCGGCGATGCGTCCGATGACTCCTGCCCACACCGGTTCCCCGGCGTAGATGATCGTCGCGCGGGTGGGGGAGACCGACTTCTGGGCCCAGTTCATCGTCAACTGGATCAGGCAGCTCGCCGCTCCCAGGCCGACCGCACAGCCGACCCAGATCCACGAGAACTCCGGCACGCCCTCGCCGACCACCGGCATCGTGAGCAGTCCCAGCACTCCCGCGGTGAGCAGCTGCACCACGGTGATGCGTCCGAGGTCGATCTTCCCGGCGAAGAGGCTGATCAGGATGATCTCGGCGGCGATCGGCAGCGTGCTGATCATGGTCGCGATCTCGCCCGCGCCGAGAGTCAGCGCGAAGGCATCGGGGCCGGCGATGAACAGCAGCCCGACGAAGGCCAGACCCGCCCCGACGAACGCCATGGCGGGCGGGCGCTTGCGGAACACGGCCCACTGCGCCAGCGGCACCAGCGGCACGTACATCGCGGTGATGAAGGCCGAGGTGCTGCTGTCGATGGTCTGCAGCCCCAGCGTCTGGAGGCCGTAGCCGAGGTAGATCATCACCCCGATCGCGACGCCCGCGCCGACATCGCGCCAGCGGATGCCGCGCAGCACGCGTCGGAAGATCACGACGCTGATCAGTCCCGCGATGAGGAACCGGATGCCGACGAAGAACCAGGGTCCGGAGTGCTCCATCGCCCAATGCACGAGCAGGAACGTGCCGCCCCAGACGGCGGTGATCGCGATGAGCGCGGCTTCCTGCGGTCGGAACCGCATCCAGCGGAGACGAGAGGGCATCGTTGGCCCTTTCTCGACGTTGCCGGATCGAGCCTAGTGCGCCGGACCCGTCGCCCGGATCGTGACGGAAGAAGACGATGGCGCACCGGACGCCGCCGCCGACTCGGTAGCCTCGCAGCATGAGCGACTTCGTGAGTGCCGTCGAACTGAACGACCTGCTGACCCGGGGTGCACCGGTGCGCGTGATCGACGTGCGGTGGCGCCTGGATCGTCCGGAGGCCGGGCACGACGACTACCTCACCGGGCACATCCCGGGCGCCGTGTTCGCCGCGCTCGACACCGAGCTCTCCACCCATGGCGAGCCGTCGGAGGGACGGCACCCGTTGCCGTCGACGGCCACCCTCCAGGACGCGGCGCGTCGGTGGGGCGTGCGTGCGGGCGACACGGTGGTCGCCTACGACGACTTCAAGGGGATCGCGGCCGCCCGTGCCTGGTGGCTGCTGCGTCAGGCCGGCGTCGATGTGCGGGTGCTCGCCGGCGGCATCCGCGGGTGGAAGGATGAGGGCTTCGCCGTCGCGACCGATGATGTGGCGCCGGATCGTGGCGATGTCGTCCTCACGGAGATCGGTGCGGATGCGCTGACGATCGACGAGGCCGCCGCGTTCCCGGCATCCGGTGTCCTGGTGGATGTGCGGGCCCCCGAACGCTACCGCGGCGAGACCGAGCCGCTCGATCCCGCGGCAGGACACATCCCCGGCGCACGCAACCTGCCCACCCTGCTGCATCTGGACGCCACAGGCCGCATCCTCGACCGGGAGACCGTGCTGGCGAACTTCGCCGAGATCGGCGTCACGCCGGGCACGGCCGTCGCGGCATACTGCGGTTCCGGCGTGACGGCCGCGCACACCGCCCTGGTCCTGCATGAGGTCGGCATCGAGGCGAAGGTCTTCCCCGGGTCGTGGAGCCAGTGGTCGAACACCCCCGGCCGACCGGTCGCGACCGGAGATCAGCCTGGCTGATCCTCCCGGGGGCCATAGCCCCAGTGCAGTCCGAGGGCGCCGGGGCCGAAAGCCCGGCGCACCAGATGCACCGACGTTCCCCGGGGCGGCGGCAGCGGCGTCATGATGACGCCGTCCGGTGTCTCGAGGTGCTCCTCGCACCAGTCAGGGATCGCGTCCGGATGGAAGCGTGTCCACACCAGCAGCTCTCTGGCCTTCTGCGCCAGGGCGTGGCCGGTGTCGCGCGTCGCGGGGTAGTCGGGCGGGTACTCCACCGACCACTCCACCATCGCCGTCTCCGGCGCGGTCAGCGGCACATCGAGCTCGAACAGCACCCCGTGCACCTCGCCGTCGGGGTGGGAGTAGCGCGCGGCGATCCGGCCCCCTGCCACCGCCTTCAGCAGAGGTGCGGGGGTGCGCACCCCGGGGGTGATCTCGAGGAAGGGGATCGCCGTGATCGTGCCGACCGTGGACTGCACGATGCTGCGCGTGATGCTGAATGCGACGTTGCCGTCCGCGCCGACATCGGTCACCGAATGCGTCGTGAGCTCGCGGGAGGTGTCGGGGTAGGAGGCGCCGAGCGCGCGGAAGGCGTCGATCACCGCCAACTCGAGCTCTTCCTCGTCGATCGGGAACTGGTTGGGTCCGAGCGGACCTGTGCGGTTCGTCGATCGGAGCAGTCTGCTCAGCGCCCCCGTGTCGAGTCCGAGGAGTTCCTCGATGTCGCTGAGCGCGGCGAGCGACTGCGCCCCCTCCGGCCGTCGCGCGCCGGATCGCCAGTAGCTCAGCGTGGCCATGGACACGCGGTTCCCGCGCGCCTTGAGCTGACGCTGCAGCCACGACAGCGTCACCGGCTTCGCGTTTATCGCGTCGCGCAGGGCGTTCGCGAAGTCATCGGGTTCGGCTCTGCGCGCGTCATCTTCGAAACTCATCACAGATCCCCTCCGGTATGTGAAGATCAGCGCCTTAGAGTGAGCATACGACCGCACGCGCGTACCTCAGGGGACCGGGTGGGCATGTGGGGTCACTTGGCCGTCTTCGCAGGCAGGGTGCCCGACCCTGCGATCACCGGCCTGACGCAGTGATGCCCCCCTTGCTGCGTATGTCGTGAAGCCCGGCAATCGATCTGGGGAGATCAGCCGGGCTTCACGAATCCTCCCTCCGCAGGGCCCCCGGCGTTGCGGCTCCGCCGCCCCGCGTAGACTGGGAGCAACACCCCGGAGGACTCTGGACCGTCATGTCTGCCCCTGCTCGCGCATTCACCATGCGCCACGTGCAATTGCTGCGCGCCCTGTTCGCCGCAGTCGCTGCACTGATGATCACGTTCTCGTCTGATCACTCCGCCGCCGTCGGCCTGTCCGTGTTCAGCGGCTTCGTCTTCATCACCGCTCTCGTCCAGGTGCTCGCCGCCTGGCTGGTGCTCCCCGCCGGCTCACGCTGGTCGTACGTCCTGCTCGCCGCGGTCGGCGTCGTCGCCGGCATGGTGAGCGGAATCCCGGTGTGGCGTTCCGACGACCTGTTCTTCATCATCGTCTCCTCCTGGGCCATCGTCAGCGGCGGCATCGAGCTGCTCGCCGGCATCCGCTCCCGGCGCACCGGCGGCATGCTGTCGCGCGATGCGATCACCGTCGGGGGCCTGGGTGTTCTGCTCGGCGTGGCCCTGCTGCTGATCCCGGCCGGGTTCCTGCAGGAGTACACGATCGACAAGGCCGGCACGTTCGTCCTCTCCGGGATCATCCTCGGCGTCGGCATGTTCGGCGGCTATGCGGCGATCGTCGCGGTCTTCCTCGGCATCGCCGGCCTCACGCCGAAGCAGGTCGATGCCGTCGCCACGGTGTCCGAATCGAACGACAGCGCCGCCCCCGCGGAGCATGGAGGAGAGCGATGAGCGACGAGAAGCCCACCCGCCGGGACATTCTGCGGCCCCTGCACCTGCTCCTCATCGCGCTCGGCTGCGGCGTCTTCGCCATGGTCGTCACCCTGGTCTCGACCGGAGCCTTCACCGCACGCGTGAACGCGTCGATCGCCGACGGCACCTACGACGGGCTGACCCCGATCGCGCTGGGGCTCGTCGTCGGCGGTGGGGCGTTCATCGTGACGCTGCTGATCCTGGCGATGCTCATCCTCGCCGTCGATCCCTCCGACGTCACCAAGACGATCGATCGTCCGGTGCTGTACGACCCGGAGCCCGACGGGGAGAGCCCTGACTCCGAGGCTTCCGGCCGCCCGGCGTCCTCCTGACGCGCTCCGCAGGAGCGGCAGATCTGCTCGTCGACGGGACCATCTAACATCCGATTAAAGAGCGCGTCAGGCGTTCTGAATCGCGCGGATCTCCGGTACTTTCGGCGTACCCTCTGGACAATCGTCTCTAGACATCCGATGTCTCGTGTCGGACACTGACTTCTGACGCGCCCCGCATCCACGACCGGTTGCGAGACCGCACGGCCCCAGATGATCAACGATGCTCCGGAGGTTTGCTGTGATGATGGACCCCATTTCCCGCCGACAGGCGCTGCAGGTGGGCGGCCTCGCCCTCCTCGCCCCGCTCGTCCCTCAATTCCTGGCCGCTCGGCCTGCGGCTGCGAACGCATTCTCGGTGGACGCCGCTCTGCGCGCCGTCCCCGCCGGTGCGATCCCGCGTCCGCAGCTCTCGCCGTACGCCCTCTGGTACGCGACCCCGGCGACGAGCTGGGAGACGCAGGCGCTCCCCATCGGCAACGCGCGCCTCGGCGCGAAGTTGTTCGGGAACCCGGACGCCGAAGTGATCCAGTTCAGCGAGCAGAGCCTGTGGGGCGGCGTCAACGACTATGACAACGCGCTCGCCGGCCAGCCCGACGGAGCGTACGACACCAGCGTCACCGGTTTCGGTTCGTTCCGCGACTTCGGCGAGGTGACCGTCGCGTTCGGCGCACGCACCGTCGTGAGCTCGCCGGGAGGCCCGTACGAGGTATCGGGTGGCGAGAGCGTCGAGAAGACCTTCGACGGGAATCCGGCCACGAAGTGGTGTCTGATCGCGCCGCCCGCCGAGGTGATCTGGCAGGCCGATCTCGCGGAGCCGGTCGCCGTCTCCTCCTACACGCTCACGAGCGCGAACGACGTCCCCGCCCGCGATCCGCAGGACTGGCGGTTCGAAGGGTCTGCCGATGGAGCGGCCTGGGTCGCGCTCGACACGCGGGCTGAAGCGCCGTTCCCGCAGCGGCTCCAGACCAGGAGCTTCTCGTTCGCGAACACGACGGCGTACGCGCACTACCGCTTCGTCTTCACGCCGAAGGCGGGGGTCAGTCACTTCCAGGTCGCCGAGGTCGCGCTCGGTGGGGTCGACCTCGCACAGGGGAGCGCCGTCTACGTGTCGTCGCCCAGCGGCCACGCCGACTCCCTCGTCGGCACCGTGGACGCCGACCCCGCGACCGTCTGGGCGGTTCCGTCGACCGGGTCAGGGGCGGTCTGGCAGGTCGAGCTCAGCGCCAAGCTCGCCCTGAACGGCTACGTGCTCACGAGTGCTCCCGACGCGCCGGAACAGGATCCGCGGGACTGGACGGTCTCCGGCTCGGACGACGGGCTCGGCTGGAAGACGCTCGACACGCGCACCGGGGAGACGTTCCCGGAGCGCGGCCCCGGGCGGGTCTTCTCGTTCGCGAACACCACCGCCTACACGATGTACCGCATCTCGTTCTCCGCACCCGGCGCGCTCCGTCTCGGCGGCATCGCCTTCACCGGCGGTGGCTTCAGCACCGCCGGAGCCCGCGCCGTCGTCGATTACCGACGTGCGCTCGACATCGCGGACGGCACCCACAGCACCCACTTCGCCACCGCACAGGGCACGGTGCTGCGTGAGGCGTTCGCCAGTCGGGATGCCGACGTGATCGCGGTGCGGTTCACCGCCGACCGCCCCGGTGCGCTCACCGCTCTCATCACCCTGGTCTCGAAGCAGGACGGCGTCGCGACGACAGTCGACGCGGGCGGCCGCCGAATGGGCTTCGCCGGAACCATGGCCAACAACCTCACGCACGCGGCCGCGGTGCGCATCGCGGAGACCGACGGAGAGGTGGTCGCCGCCGAGGGCGGACTGCGCGTCTCCGGCGCCGCGAGCATCACCCTGCTGCTCGACGCCCGCACCGACTACCGCCTGAGCGCCGCACACGGATGGCGCGGTGCGGCGCCGCAGCCGGCGATAGAGAAGGCCCTGAACACGGCGGCCTCCCGTTCGTGGAAGAGCCTCCGCTCGGCGCACACCGCGCAGGTCTCCGAGCTCATGCAGCGCGCGAAGGTCGAATGGGGGGTCACCGAGGGCGCCGTGATGGCGATGCCCACCGACCGTCGACTGCTCCGTTACGGCACGGGCGAGGCCGACCCGACGCTGGAGCAGACGCTCTACGCCTACGGGCGCTATCTGCTGCTCAGCTCGTCGAAGCCCGGCGGGCTGCCCGCCAACCTCCAGGGACTGTGGAACAACAGCAATCAGCCGGCGTGGGCCAGCGACTACCACACGAACATCAACATCCAGATGAACTACTGGGGGGCCGAGACCGCCGACCTCCCGGAGTCGCACGAGGCCCTCGCGACCTTCATCCGTGAGGTGGCCGTGCCCAGCAGAATCGCCACGCGGAACGCGTTCGGCGCCGACGTGCGCGGGTGGACCGCCCGCACCTCGCAGAGCATCTTCGGCGGCAACGCGTGGGAGTGGAACACGATCGCCAGCGCCTGGTATGCGCAGCACCTCTACGAGCACTGGGCGTTCACGCAGGACAAGAAGTACCTGCGCGATCTGGCCTACCCGCTGATCAAGGAGATCTGCCAGTTCTGGGAGGACCAGCTCAAAGAGCTCCCCGACGGCACCCTGGTCGCGCCGATGGGCTGGTCTCCCGAGCACGGCCCGCGCGAAGACGGGGTGATGCACGATCAGCAGATCATCTGGGACCTCTTCCAGAACTACCTCGAATGCGCGAAGGCCCTCGGCGTCGACAAGAAGTACCAGGGGACGATCGCCGACATGCAGCAGCGCCTGGCCCCGAACAAGATCGGCCGCTGGGGGCAGCTCCAGGAGTGGCAGACCGACCGCGACGACCCGAACGACATCCATCGGCACACCTCGCACCTGTTCGCCGTGTACCCGGGACGCCAGATCACCCCGGATACTCCGGAGCTCTCGGCGGCGGCACTGGTCTCACTCAAGGCGCGTTGCGGAGAGAAGGAGGGCGTGCCGTTCACCGCTGCCACAGTCTCGGGCGACAGTCGCCGTTCCTGGACCTGGCCGTGGCGCGCGGGACTCTTCGCGCGCCTGGGCGACGCCGAGCGGGCAGGCATCATGGTCCGCGGCCTGCTCACGTACAACATCCTGCAGAACCTGTGGGCGAACCACCCGCCGTTCCAGCTCGACGGCAACTACGGCATCGTCGGCGCGATCGCGGAGATGCTCGTGCAGAGTCATGGCGACGTCATCCGGCTGCTGCCCGCCGTCCCCGCGGACTGGGCGGTGAGCGGATCGTTCGCCGGGCTCCGCGCACGGGGCGGATACCGGGTGGACTGCACGTGGCGGGACGGGAAGGTCGTCGCCTACGACGTCGTCGCCGATCGGGCACCGAACATGAGCAACGTGATCGTGGTCGTGAACGGAGAACGTCGCAAGGTGAAGCCGGGCAACCCGAAGAACGGCAAGCCCATGCGCGACCTCGGCCCGGCGCACTGACCCCGGCGGCACCGACGTCGGAGGGCGACGTCGGTGCCGCCATCCCGCATGAATCCGGAATACCGCTGCGGTGGATCGGCTTGTTCCTGTAGTGACTGCCTCCGTCGACCGCGCCTCCATCGGACTCCGGTCGGAGCGGGGCCCCATTCTCGGTGCGCTCATGCTGGCCACCGGCCTGATCGCGATCGACGCCACGATCCTCGCGACCGCCGTGCCCAGCATCGTCCGCGACCTCGGCAGTTACCAGCAGTTCCCGTGGCTGTTCTCGGTGTACCTCCTGGCACAGGCCGTGAGCGTCCCCATCTACTCCCGCTTCGCGGACACCGTCGGACGCAAGCCGATCATCCTGCTCGGCATCGCCCTGTTCCTGCTCGGCTCCATCCTCTGCGGATTCGCGTGGAGCATGCCCGCGCTGATCGTGTTCCGCATCATCCAGGGCATCGGCGCCGGTGCCGTGGCACCGATGTCGATGACCATCGTCGGCGACATCTACACCGTCGCCGAACGTGCCAAGGTGCAGGGATACGTCGCGAGCGTCTGGGCGATCTCGTCGGTCGTCGGCCCGGCGCTCGGGGGGATCTTCGCGCAGTTCGACGCCTGGCGGTGGATCTTCTGGATCAACATCCCGCTCTGTCTGATCGCCGGATGGATGCTGCTGCGCAACTACAAGGAGCAGAAACAGACCCAGAAGCACAGCATCGATTACGGGGGAGCGGTGCTGCTCACGATCGGGCTGACCGCGCTCATCCTCGGCATGCTCGAGGGCGGGAACGCCTGGGCGTGGCTGTCGGTGCAGAGCGCCCTCTGCTTCGGTCTGGGAGTGATCGCGCTGATCGCCTTCGGGTTCGTCGAGCGCCGCGTCGCAGAGCCGATCGTCGACCTGCGCCTCGCGGGTCGACGGCTCATCCTCACCACCACGATCGTGTCGCTCGGTGTCGGCGCACTGATGCTCGGTGTCACCAGCTTCGCTCCGGCCTACCTCGAAGGGTCCACCGGCATCGCCCCGTTGCTCTCCGGTCTCGCGGTCGCCGCTCTGACCCTCGGCTGGCCGCTCGCCGCCGCGAACGCGGGACGCCTGTACCTGCGCATCGGCTTCCGCCGCACCACGTTGATCGGCATGAGCATCACGACGGTCGCCGCCATCGCCCTGGCCTCCGTCGCCTCGTGGCCGAATCCGTTCGTGATCGCCGGCATCGCGTTCCTCTTCGGCTTCGGGCTCGGATGGAGTGCGGCGCCGACGCTGATCGCCGCGCAGGCCTCGGTCGGCTGGGGCGAGCGCGGGGCGGTGACGGGTATGAACGCGTTCGCGCGTTCGGCCGGGAGCGCCGTCGGCGTGGCCGTGTTCGGGGCGATCTCCAATGCCGTGATCGCGCAGGGCGTCGGTCCCGACGATCCCGGCACGATCATCCATGCGTCGGTGTGGGTGTTCGTCGCGGTCGCCGTGACCGCGGTGCTCACCCTGCTCGCCGCCGTCTTCATGCCGAAGGACAGTGTCGAGGAGCACTCCGGAGAGTCGGCCCCCTAGCCCGCGTGCCTTCCTGCGCGCGTGCACTCGTCGATCGTGACGGCGACTGGGGGAGGAGTCGGGCTCAGCCTCGCGGCTACTGCGCGAGCTTCTCTGCGATACCCGTGTACGTCGCCGGGGTCAGCGCGAGCAGGCGCTGCTTGGCGGCGTCGCCGATCTCGAGACCCTGCACGAACTCGGCGAGGTCGGCCGCGCCCACCCTGTGGCCGCGCGTCAGCTCCTTGAGGAGTGCGTACGGGTCGGTGATCGTGGAGCGTCCGGCGACGACCTCGGCGCGGATGACGGTCTGGATGGCCTCGGCCAGCACCTCCCAGTTCACGTCGAGGTCGGCGAGCAGCACGTCACGCGAGAGCGAGATCGCGTTCAGGCCGCGGCGCAGGTTGTCGAGCGCGAGCAGCGAGTGCCCGAAAGCCACGCCGATGTTGCGCTGCGTGGTCGAGTCGGTCAGGTCGCGCTGCAGGCGGCTGGTGACCAGCGTCTGGCCGAGCGATGCGAGCAGGGCGCCCGAGATCTCGAGGTTCGCCTCGGCGTTCTCGAAGCGGATCGGGTTGATCTTGTGCGGCATCGTCGACGAACCGGTGGCCCCGGCGACCGGGATCTGCGCGAAATAGCCGAGCGAGATGTAGGTCCAGATGTCGGTGGCGAGGTTGTGCAGGATGCCGCCGGCGTGACGCACGCGGTCGTACAGCTCGACCTGCCAGTCGTGCGACTCGATCTGGGTGGTGAGGATGTTGAAGCCGAGCCCCAGGCCCTCGATGTACTCGCGGGCGATGGTCGGCCAGTCGGCGTCGGGGTCTGCGGCCAGGTGCGCAGACCAGGTGCCGGTCGCGCCGGAGAACTTGGCCAGGTAGTCGGAGGCGGCGATCTGACCGCGCACCCGTTCGAGGCGCCAGGCGAACACCGCGAGCTCCTTGCCCATCGTCGAGGGCGTCGCGGGCTGGCCGTGCGTGCGCGAGAGCATCGCGGCGTCGGCGTGCTCGACGGCGAGCTCGCGGAGCTTCGCGATCACGGTGTCGAGGGCCGGGAGCCAGACCTCCTCGACAGCGCGCTTCACGGTGAGGGCGTAGGAGGCGGAGTTGATGTCTTCACTCGTGGCCGCGAAGTGCGTGAGTTCGGCGATGCCGTCGAGTCCGAGCGTCGAGAGTCGATCGCGCACGAGGTACTCGATCGCCTTCACGTCGTGCTGGGTGACGGCTTCCTTCTCGGCGAGCCAGTCGATCTCGGCCTGACCGAAGTCGCGGTAGAGGGCGCGCAAGCGCTCCTTGTCCGACTCCGGCAGCGGCGAGGTCTCGAACAGCGAGCGGTCGGTGAGGGCGATCAGCCACTCGACCTCGACCTCGACGCGCGCCCGGTTCAGGCCGGCCTCGGACAGGAAGTCGGCGAGACCGGTGACGGCGCCGCGGTAGCGACCGTCGAGCGGGCTCAGGGGCTGCGGCGGGAGCGAAGGCTGGAAAGTCAGGGGAGTCCTCCTGATCGGGCCCCTCAGATGCGGGGCGTGCGGGGGAGACGCAGAGCGGGTTCGAGCTGGCGGAACAGGCCCCGAGTCGCCGCCTCAATCATACCGAGCACGGAATCGAACATCTCCGCGCCCGCGTAGTAGGGGTCGGGCACGTCATGGGTCGTGGCGTTCGGGTCGAAGGCGAGAAGCAGGGTGACCTTCCCCTCCTCGTCCTCGTCGTGCGCCCATTCCCGCAGGATGCGCTCGTGCGTGCGATCGAGGGCCACGACGAGGTCGTTGTCCGCGAAGGCCGCGGCGGTGAACTGGCGGGCGCGGTGCTGGGAGCCGTCGTAACCGCGACGGGCCAGGGAATCGATCGTGCGGTGGTCGGCGCGCTCGCCGAGATGCCAGTCGCCTGTTCCGGCGCTGCGCGAGACGATGCGCGGGCCGAGTCCCTGCCGCTCGGCGAGGTCGCGGAAGACGACCTCGGCCATGGGAGAGCGGCAGATGTTCCCCGTGCAGACGAAGATCACGCGGAAGGGATCCGGGGATGTCACACCTACATTCTGCCCGGTCGCGGGCCTCCTGCACAGCGCGCACCGCCTCGCGCGATCCTCTGCACACCCTGACCGGGCATCCATCTCTCCACCGTTCGCGGCGATCGGGCAGGGCGAGAAGCCCGTGATCCCGGAAGCTGGGGCCATGTACTCGTTCGTCAACATCCTCGATGTCGGCTCCGTGCACCTCGGCGACCTGCTTCTCGCCTCCCAGGAGATCGGAGAGGCGATCTCCACGCTCGAAGAGGCCGGGGCGACTCTGGTCGTGCTCACCGATCGCTCCGACTGGCAGTCCGAGGGGTTCCGCGCGCTGAACGCTTTGCTCGAACGGCTGCGCGACGACACCGGAGTCGAGATCGGACACCTCACGGTGCGGAGATGGGAACTCGGCGGGGCGGTATGAGCGGCGGAATGAGGGCGGCGGAATGAGCATGGTCGCAGGCAGGGAACCGTCGGCGGATGGCGGGGGATTGAGCATCGATCACGGCGGGGCGATCGCCGTCGACACCGAGCAGCTGCGCGATCTCGGGGCACGGATGCGATCGGTGGCGTCGGAGTACGAACACGCACGCGCCGCGGTCCGCCGGGCACACGCGCTCATCTCCTCGGCGCCGGAGACCGGTTCGGGAGTCGATGTCGGTGCACTGCAACGGAGTGTCGAGCGGATCGATGAACTGTGCGTCGAGATCGAGAACGCCTGCACGGGAACCCTGGTGATGGCTGACGCGTTCGAGGTGGTCGAGCTGCGCGCGCAGGCGGAGGCGCTCGCCCTCACCGATGCCGCGGCGGCGAGCGCCGTGCAGGCGCGCGCCGACCGGCTCGTCGCCGATGACGAACGGATCGGGACCATGGCCGAGTGGCTGGTGGCCGGCTGGAAGGAGCGGCGATTCGAGGGACTGGGCGAGCAGTACGACCTGGCGGGGGCGCTCCCGCCGCTGTTCCTCGCCGGGGCGATGGTGGGCGTCGCATCCGGGCTCGGCACGGTCCGGCCGGGGATGACGCTGGCGGGGAAGGCCGATCCCGTGCAGGTGATGCCCGTGAAGACGTCGGCTCCGAATGCGCCTGCCGGCCTCGCTGCGGCATTCCGTCGCATACCGGGAGCGGCCTCGCAGGTCGCGGTCGAGAAATACACGATGGTCGGTGGGGCGACCCGGTATGTGGCCTACGTCGCCGGGACTCAGGAGTCCCTGCCGTGGCGGTCGGGGAAGTCCGAGCCGTGGGACATGAAGTCGAACATCGAGCTCTATCAGGGCCGCGCATCGGCGTCGTATCAGGCCACGGTCGACGCGTTGGGCGCGGCGGGGGCGAGGCCGGGGGATCAGGTCGACGTGGTCGCGCATTCGCAGGGCGGGATGATCGCCGCCCATCTCGCGATGGAGAGCGATTTCGAGGTGTCGATGCAGCTGACCGCGGGGAGCCCGACCGAACCGACGCTCGGAGAGGATCAGACCCTGGTCCAGCTCCGCCACACCGACGACGTCGTCTCGGCGCTCGCCGCCGGGGGCTCCGCGGCCGGCACGGGATCCCCCGACAGCTTCACGGCCTCGCGCGAAGGGGATCCGCACGACGGGATGCAGGATCTGCAGTTGCAGACCCACCATCTCGAGACCTACATCGAGACAGCGGAGATGGTGGATGCGTCGGGCGATCCCCGCGCCGAGGCTCTCGACGACTACTGGGACGAGCTCGGCCAGGCGGTCGAGGTCGAGCGGACCGAGTACCACGCCGAGCGAAAGGGGTGATGACCGACTTCGAGATCAGCCGGCTGCTTTTCGAGCGGCGGGAGGAGCGCGCTTTCTCAGTCGCGGCGGCTCTTGCTCTGCGGGCGCAGGATGAAGCCGAAGATGCCGTTGATGATCGAGATGATGAGCGCGGCCACCACGCCCCACCAGAAGTCGCCGACCGTCAGGCCCCAGCCGAAGCCACTCGTGATCCAGGCCGTCAGCCACAGCAGGAAGCCGTTGATCAGGAACCCGATCAGCCCGAACGTGATGATGTAGAGCGGGAACGCGACGATCTTCACCACGGTGCCGATGATCGTGTTCACGAGGGCGAAGATCGCGGCCACCGCGAGCAGGGTCAGC
Organism: Microbacterium sp. K27; assembly: GCF_004794435.1. Taxonomy (NCBI): domain Bacteria; kingdom Bacillati; phylum Actinomycetota; class Actinomycetes; order Micrococcales; family Microbacteriaceae; genus Microbacterium; species Microbacterium sp. K27. The sequence continues at coordinate 157,390 of NZ_SSDK01000040.1, read as the reverse complement.
ACCAGCTGCAGCGTCTCGCCGGGTGGGAAGGCGGTGATCACGACCTGCAGGGCGGGGATGAGCGTGACGACCCAGAGGGCGAAGGCGTTGACGACGACGCGGATGATGAAGCGCATAGTCCGACCAGTGTCCCACGGACGCCCGCGAGATGTCAGCGCGCCGTGTCTTCCCGGATATGGGCGGCAATGACCTGCGCGATCTGCTTCAAGTCCAACTGACTCTGTGCGACGTCGAGGACGAGGTCGAATGCCTCGTCGTTCGTGAACGTCGGCTCGTAGCCGTTGAGTCGGATGAAGATGAAGGTGAGGTAGAGCGAGATGCGCTTGTTGCCATCGAACAGCGCGTGGTTCTGAGCTACCGAACTGATCAGCGCGGCGGCCTTCTCTTCGAACGTCGGGTACGCGTCGGCGCCGAACATCCCTGCGGATGGTCGAGCGAGCGCGGAGAAGAGCAGTCCTTCGTCGCGGACGTGCAGGCCGAGCTTCGCGATCAGGGCGAGGGCCTGTTCCGGCTCGACGTACTCGATCGCCATCGCTCAGGCATCTTCGAGGCGCTTGAGCGTGTCGGCGTAGCGCTCGGTGATCTCGTCCGCGATGGAGAGCACGCGATCAGTCTTCGACTCGCTGTTCGCGAAGCGCGTCGCCGCCTCGATGATCACCGCGTGCTTCGAGGTGTGCCGGGCACGTGCGATCGCCTCGAGCTGCGCATCGAGTTCTTCCGGAAGTCGCACCGTCATCGCCATACCAGAATGGTACCACCGCGAATCGGTCGTCGACAGGGGAGAAGCCGCCGGGGAAGAGCCTGCTGCCCTCGTAGACTCGACCTCGTGACCGAGCCGATCCTGCCCCGCATCCGTCCCGCCATCGCCGCTCTCGCGCCGTACCGTCAGGGCAAGCAGGCAGGGCCCGACGCGTTCAAGCTGTCGAGCAACGAGAACCCCTTCGATCCGCTGCCCTCGGTGCTCGAAGCCCTGCAGAGCACGACGCCGATCAACCGCTACCCGGATGCCACCGCCGGCCGCCTGCGCGCGCGTCTCGGAGCCCGTTACGGGGTCGAGCCCGACCAGGTGCACGTCGCTTCCGGCAGCGTGTCGATCCTGCACCAGCTGATCCTCGCGACCGCATCGGTCGGCGATGAGGTCATCTACGCCTGGCGTTCCTTCGAGGCCTACCCGAGCCTGCCGCTCGTGGCGGGCGCGACCGGGGTGCAGGTTCCGCTCACCGCCGACTCCCGCCACGACCTCGACGCGATGGCGGACGCCGTGACCGACCGCACCCGTGCGATCATCCTGTGCACGCCCAACAACCCGACCGGTCCGATCATCACGTCGGCCGAGTTCACCGCCTTCGTCGAGCGCGTCCCGAACGATGTCCTGATCATCCTCGACGAGGCGTACGCCGAGTTCGTCACGGCACCCGACGCGGTCGACGGTCTCGCCGAGCGCGTGTTCGAGCAGCACCCGAACGTCGTGGTGCTGCGCACCTTCTCGAAGGCCTACGGCCTCGCCGGCCTCCGCGTCGGCTACGCGATCGGTCACGAGAAGGTGCTCGACGCCGCGCGCACCACCGGCATCCCCCTCTCGGTCACGTCCGCCGCCGAGAACGCCGCGATCGCGAGCCTCGACGCCGAGCCCGAGCTGCTGGAGCGTGTCGCCGTGATCGTCGAGCGACGCGCCCGCCTGGTCGAGGGCCTCCGCGCACAGGGCTGGGACGTCCCCGACTCCCAGTCCAACTTCGTCTGGCTGCCCGCAGGAGAGCGCACCGACGAGGTCGCTGCGGCCTTCGTCGAGAACGACCTCATCGTCCGGCCGTTCTCGGGGGACGGCATCCGCATCTCGGTGGGCGAGGAGGGCTCCATCGACCGCGTGCTCGAGGTGGCGGCTTCGGTCCGCTGAGCCGTCGCCGCACCGGCCCGGGGCGGTTTTCCGCGGTTTTCTCCGGGTTCCGGGCAGTTACAAGGGCGTCCTAGGTATGCGTGATGACGCATGCGGGCGCGGGTAGCGTGAGAGCGTGACCACCTCCGAGACACCCCTTGTGAGCGTTCTGGACGAGACCGGACGGTACGCCCCGTCCGCCGCCGCAGAACGGTACCTTCCCCTGATCGAAGCGATCGGCGACGCCGAACTCGAGCAGTTCTACCGGGACATGGTCGTCATCCGCGCGATCGACACCCAGGCGACGAACCTGCAGAGGCAGGGGCAGCTCGCGCTGTGGCCGCCGAGCCGGGGGCAGGAGGCGGCGCAGGTCGGCTCCGGTCGTGCGGCCCGTGCGCAGGACACGATCTTCCCTTCGTACCGCGAGCACGCGGTGACCCGCATCCGCGGCGTCGACCCGGTCGACATCATCAAGCTGATGCGCGGTGTCTCGCACGGCGGGTGGGACCCCACCGACCCCAAGAACGGCAACACCCGGCTGTACACCCTGGTGCTCGGGTCGCAGGTGCTGCACGCGGCCGGCTACGGGATGGGTCTCGCGTTCGACGGCCGCACCGGTACAGGCGACCCGGACCGCGACGAAGCGGTCATCGTCTACTACGGCGACGGCGCGTCCAGCCAGGGAGACGTGCACGAGGCGATGGTCTTCGCCGCGAGCTACCAGGCGCCGACCGTCTTCTTCCTCCAGAACAACCACTGGGCGATCTCCGTGCCCGTCTCCACGCAGTCGCGTGTGCCGCTGGTGCAGCGCAGCGCCGGCTACGGCATCCCGAGCGTCCGGGTCGACGGCAACGACGTGCTCGCCAGCTATGCGGTCTCGCGCACGGCTCTCGACGAGGCCCGTGCCGGCAACGGCCCGCAGGCGATCGAGGCCGTCACCTACCGGCTCGGCGCGCACACCACCAGCGACGACCCGACGAAGTACCGCGGCAGCGACGAGGAGCAGTACTGGGCCGGTCGCGACCCCATCGTCCGGATGCGCGCGTTCCTCGAAGGACGCGGTGCCTCGGCGCAGCTCTTCGCCGACGTCGAGGCCGAGGCGGCGGATGCCGCGGAGGATCTGCGCGCCCGCACGGTCGAGCTGGGGCCGCCCAGCCCGGACAAGATGTTCGACCACGTGTACAGCGAGCCGCATCCGCTGATCGACCAGCAGAAGGCCTGGCGCGCGCAGTACGAGGCGTCGTTCGAAGACGCGTCGCTCGAAGGAGGAGCCCGGTGACTCTCGAGACGATGCCGCTCAGCAAGGCGCTGAACGCGGGTATGCGCAAGGCGATGGAGAACGACCCGAAGGTCCTGCTCATGGGCGAGGACATCGGCAAGCTCGGCGGCGTCTTCCGTGTGACGGAGCACCTGCAGCGCGACTTCGGCGACCGCCGGGTGCTGGACACCCCGCTGGCCGAGTCGGGCATCGTCGGGACCGCGATCGGCATGGCGATGGTCGGTTTCCGTCCGGTCATCGAGATCCAGTTCGACGGCTTCGTGTTCCCCGCGTTCGACCAGATCACCACCCAGCTCGCGAAGCTCACCAACCGGCACGAGGGCGCCATCAGCATGCCGATCGTGATCCGGATTCCCTACGGCGGGCACATCGGCGCGGTCGAACACCACCAGGAGAGCCCCGAGGCGTATTTCGCGCACACCCCGGGTCTGCGGGTGGTCTCGCCGTCGACGCCGAACGACGCGTACTGGATGATCCAGGAGGCGATCGCCTCGAACGACCCGGTGATCTTCATGGAGCCGAAGAGCCGCTACTGGCAGAAGGGCGAGGTCGAGCTCGATTCCTCCGCCGTGCCGCTGCACTCCTCACGTGTCGTGCGCACGGGCAGTGACGTGACCCTCGTCGGCCACGGCGCGATGGTCACCACCCTCCTGCAGGCCGCGGCGCTCGCCGAAGCCGAGGGCACGAGCTGCGAGGTCGTCGACGTGCGCTCGCTGTCGCCGGTCGACTACGAGCCCATCCTCGACTCGGTGCGCAAGACCGGACGCATGGTCTACGCGCAGGAGGCCCAGGGCTTCGGAAGCATCGGCGGGGAGATCGCGGCGACCGTGATGGAGCGCGCGTTCTATGCGCTCGAAGCTCCAGTGCTGCGCGTCTCCGGCTACGACACCCCGTTCCCGCCCGCGAAGCTCGAAGGCGCGTACCTCCCGGATGCCGACCGCATCCTCGAGGCCGTCGATCGCTCACTCGCCTACTGACATCCCCGCTCGGCCGAAAGGACTCGTCATGAGCACGCAGAACTTCACCCTCCCCGACGTCGGGGAAGGCCTGACCGAGGCCGAGATCGTGGCCTGGAAGGTCGCCCCCGGCGACACGGTCGCGATCAACGACGTGCTCTGCGAGATCGAGACGGCCAAGTCGCTCGTCGAGCTGCCGTCGCCGCACGCGGGTGTGGTGGGCGAGCTGCTGGTCGAGGAGGGAACGACGGTCGAGGTCGGCACGCCCATCATCACCTTCGTGACCGAGCCTGCTGCGGGTGCAACGGCCGCTCCCGTTGCCGTGGCTCCCGCCGCAGAAGAGGGCGGCGGATCGGTGCTGGTCGGCTACGGCACGGGAGGCGGCGCCACTTCGCGTCGCAAGCGCCCGGCCGAGCGTCTGGTGCGCTCGTCGGTGGGCGTGATCGCGAAGCCGCCGATCCGCAAGCTCGCGCGCGACCTCGGCGTCGACCTCACCACGGTCGCAGCGACCGGCGCCGACGGCGAGGTCACCCGAGACGACGTCATGAAGCACGCGTCGCAGGCGAGCGTCTTCCGCAACATCGAGACTCCCGAGTGGGGAGCCGTGCGCGAGGAGACCGTGCCCGCACCGCAGGCTGCACCGGCAGGGCTCGCACGCGGACTCACTCCGACCCAGCCTTCGGCCGCCGGCGACGACCGCACCGAGTCGATCCCGGTCAAGGGTGTGCGCAAGGCCACGTCTTCGGCGATGGTGCAGAGCGCATACTCGGCCCCGCATGTGACGGTGTGGAAGGAGATCGACGCCAGCCGCACGATGGAGCTCGTGAAGCGTCTGAAGGCCTCGCCCGACTACGCCGATATCCGCGTCTCGCCGCTGCTGATCATGGCTCGCGCCGTGATCTGGGCCGCCCGTCGCACGCCGATGGTGAACGCGGCCTGGATAGAGACCGAAGCCGGTGCGGAGATCGCCGTGCGCCACTACGTGAACCTCGGGATCGCCGCCGCCACCCCGCGCGGCCTGCTGGTGCCGAACATCAAGGACGCGCAGGACCTCGGCATGAAGGACCTGGCGCGGGCTCTGAACCGTCTGACGCTCACGGCGCGCGAGGGCAAGACTCCACCGGCCGATCAGCAGGGCGGCACGATCACGATCACGAACATCGGTGTGTTCGGGATGGATGCCGGGACGCCGATCATCAACCCCGGCGAGGCGGGCATCGTGGCGATGGGCACCATCAGTCAGAAACCGTGGGTCGTCGACGGCGAGGTGCGTCCTCGTTGGGTGACCACGGTCGCAGGCTCCTTCGACCACCGCGTGATCGACGGCGACGGCATGAGCCGCTTCATCGCCGACGTCGCCTCCGTGCTCGAGGAGCCCGCGCTGCTCGTGGACTGACCCCGCGTCGGTCAGCGTCAGATCAGGCGAACGCGCCGGATCATGCCGATCCGGCGGCAAGTTGCCGGTTCTCGCAAGATGGCCTGATGTCGAGGCTGGGGCGCGCAGGGCGGCGCCGGATCCCGCGTCAGGCGCTCGCGCGGAGGCGCTCCTCCGCCAGACGCGGCACCGCGTGTTCCCTTGCCGCCTTCCGGGCGGTCGCCACGGCACCCCGTGACACGACCTCGGCCCCCAGCGTCGACGCCAGGATCTCCGGTGCCGGCAGGTGCAGTTCCTCGGGCAGGATGCGACGGGCGGCGGTCAGCACGGGTTCGATGCTCTCGGCGACCGCTCCGCACACGATGACGCGCGCCGGGTCGTACATGCTGCCGAGCACGCCGACGATGCGGGCGACGGTGGCCCCGACGCGCGAGGTGACCAGCACGGCGTCCGGGTCGCCTGAGGCCGCGAGGGTCAGGACGAGCCGGGGGTCGATGCGGTCGGCCTCGACGAGCCGGCCGACGGTGCTGTCGCCGGCGATCTCCCCGGAATCCACAGCTGCACGCACCTGATCCTGCACGGCGTAGCGGAGCCCGAACGCCGAACCCACACCCACGATGTGGTCGAAGACGACGCCCTCGCCGACACCGCCGTGCGCACCGTGCAGCACATGGCCGTCGACCACCACGCCGCCGCCGAACCGTTCGCTCGCGAGCAGCGCCACGTAGTCGCGGCATCCGATCGCCGCGCCCTCAGCGCCCTCGGCGATGGCGGCGAGTTGCGCGTCGTTCTTGATCTGCACGACCGGGGCCCAGTCGCTCAGTGCCTCGGCGAGTCCAGGGTTGGTCCGTTCCCAGAAGCCGTCCGGGTGAGGTGGGGAGATGCCGTCGCGGTTCACGGGCGCCGCGACGCCGACGCACAGCGCGAGCACCTGGTCGCGCGTCACCTCGGCCTCGGCGAGCGCATCGTCCAGGCGCTCCAGTATCGCCGTGCGCCGCTCGGGCGCCGACTGCCCCGGCTCGAACTCCACGCGGTGATGCACGAGGGTCCGATCGAGGGGGTCGGCCACGGTCACGGCGAGGTGGGTGTCTCCCGCGTCGACACCGATCACGACCCCGAGATCGGGGGCGAGGACGAAGCGACGCGAGGGGCGGCCGGAGCGGTAGGTGCCCGCGGCGCGGGCGTTCGGCAGCTCGCGCAGCACCTCGGCCCCGACCAGCGTGTCGATGGCGTCGATCGCGGTGGAACGGGTCAGGGAGGTGCCGGCCATCGCCTCGGTCGCGGTGAACTCGCCGGCGGTCCAGGCGAAGTCGAGGACGGCACCGACGCTCGCGCGTCCGGTTCCCAGGTCTGCGGAGACTTCTGTCATGGCCCTTGACCTCCCTGTCCTCCAATGAGAGAGTACCGTTCGATAGAGTAAATTCGCTCACTAGATTTAGTGTATGAATTTATATGACGGAAGGACGACGGTGTCTGAGAGACGAACACGCGCGGTGCGAGCGGCGGCCGCGGCCCTGGGGGTCACCCTGGTCGGCACAGCCCTCGCGGGTTGCGCCGCCGACACGGGAGCGGAGACCATCCGCTTCACCTTCAGCAAGCGCGAGGCGATCGAGTTCATGACCGCCCTCGTCGCCGAGTACAACTCCTCGCAGAGCGACGTGAAGGTCGAGATCGACACCTCGGGCGTCGATGTCGTCTCGGCGAGTTTCGTGCGGGGCAACCCGCCCGACATCATGCTCGCCAACTACAACTACGAGATCGCCCGGTTCGTGCAGCGCTGCGCGCTCACCGATCTCGCAGGCACCGACGCCGCCGCGGGCATCCGCGACGATCTGCAGCCGCTGATGGACCAGTACGGGTCCTGCGAGGGCCGCACCAGCGCCCTCCCGTACTCGGTGATGGCCGCGTCCGTCATCTACAACAAGGAGATCTTCCAGGCGCAGGGCCTCGAGGTCCCGCAGACCTGGGACGAGCTGCTCGCGGTGTGCGACCAGCTCAAGGCCGCCGGCATCGATCCGTTCTACGGCACGTTCAAGGACGACTGGACCGTGGGCCAGGGGTGGTACGACTACACCGACGGCGGCTCGGTGGACGTGATCGATTTCTTCGATGCCCTCGCCGATGAGGGCGCGGACGTCGGTCCCGACTCCGCGGTCTCGTTCTCGAAGGACTTCGCCGAGCCGATGGACAAGATGATGCAGCTCGCGAACGACTACACCAACGCGGATGCGCCGAGCCGCGGCTACGGCGACGGCAACCTCGCTTTCGGCAAGGGCGAGGCCGCGATGTACCTGCAGGGCCCGTGGGCCTTCAGCGAGATCGCGAAGACCGCACCCGACCTGCAGCTGGGCACCTTCCCGCTGCCGATGACCGACGACCCGGCCGACCTCGGCGTGCGCGTCAACATGGACCTGGCCGCGATGATCCCCGAGGGTTCTCGCCATCAGGAGGCCGCCCGCGACTTCCTCGAGTTCCTCTACGAGCCGCAGAACATCGAGGAGTACAACGCCTCGCAGCTCGGCTTCACCCCGACGAAGGGTGCTCCCGCCCCCGACGACCCCCGCATCGAGGGAATGGTCGAGTACTACGACAACGGGCAGATCTACCAGGGCCCGTCGGTGCTCGTGCCCAAGACGCTTCCGATCATGAACTACGCGCAGGCGATGGTGCTCGGCGCCTCTCCGACCTCCATCCTGCGCACGATGGACGCGGACTGGGCCCGCATCGCCTTCCGCGCGCCGATCCCGTCGACGAAGGACGCCGCGTCCGCTTCCGGCGCCCCATCCGCTTCCGGCGAGACAGAGGAGTCCGCGCCATGAGCACCACCACCCCCACCACGCCCACCGCGCCCGGTGACAGCACGACCCTCATCGTCACCGGCGGCGACCGGAAGCTCCGGCGGCACACGCGTCGCGTCGAGCCGATCTACTACCTGTTCCTGCTGCCGACGCTGGTGCTCTTCACGCTCGCGATCACGGTTCCGGGAGTCATCGGCATCTTCTTCAGCTTCACCGACTCGATCGGCATCGGGGAGTGGAGCTTCAACGGACTGACGAACTACATCGCGCTGTTCAGCGATCCGTCGATCCTGCAGAGCTACCTGTTCACCTTCGGGTTCTCGATCGCTACGGTGATCGTCGTCAACGTGGTCGCGTTCCTGCTGGCGGTCGGGCTCACCTCGCGCATCCGCTTCAAGACGGGCCTGCGCACGATCTTCGTGATCCCGATGGTGATCTCGGGCATCATCATCGCCTACGTCTTCAACTTCCTGTTCTCGAACTCGATCCCCGCGGCTGGCGCGGCGGCCGGCATCCCGTGGCTCGAGACGAGCCTGCTCGCCAACCCCGACCTCGCCTGGATCGCCATCGTCATCGTCACCGCCTGGCAGGCCGTGCCCGGCACCCTGCTGATCTACATCGCCGGCCTTCTCTCGGTTCCCGGCGAGGTGTACGAGGCGGCGAGCATCGATGGCGCCAGCAAGGCGCAGCAGCTCACCCGCATCACGCTCCCGCTCGTCGCGGGCTATGTGGTGATCAACGTGATCCTCGGATTCAAGGGGTTCCTGAACGCCTACGACATCATCGTCGGCCTCACCAACGGAGGCCCCGGAACCTCCACCCGCAGCGTCGCGATGACGATCATCGCGGGCTTCAACGGCGGCGACTACGCCTATCAGATGGCCAACGCGACCATCTTCTTCATCGTCGCCGTGCTCATCTCCCTCCTCCAGCTGTCGCTGACGCGCGGAAGGAACGCACTCTGATGTCGACGCAGACACTCACCACTGTCCCCACCTCGGGCAAGAAGCCGCGCGTGCGCATGGAGCGCGTCAACTGGTCGGGCACGATCATCCTGATCCTGTGCGCCGTGACCGTGCTCCTGCCGCTGTACGTGACCATCTCGATGGCGCTCAAGACCACGGGTCAGGCGGTCGACGGCAATGCCTTCTCGCTGCCGGCCCCGTTCAGCGTCGACGGTTTCGTCGAGGCGTGGACGCTGACGAAGTTCCCCGTCGGTGCGGGCATCTCGCTGCTGGTCACCGCCGGCACCGTGATCGCGACGATCGTGCTGGCGGCCTTCGCCTCTTACGCCATCGTGCGCAACTGGGACCGTCGGCTGTTCCGCTACTCGTTCTTCTACCTGCTCGCGGCGATGTTCATCCCGTTCCCGGTCGTGGCTCTGCCGCAGATCCAGCTCACCGGACGCGTCGGGCTCGACAACCCGTTCGGTGTGATCATCCTCGCGACCATGTTCCAGCTGAGCTTCAGCGTGCTGCTGTTCACCGCGTTCCTGCGCTCGATACCGATCGAGCTCGAGGAGAGCGCGCGCATCGACGGAGCCACGACCTGGCAGACGTTCTGGAAGCTCATCTTCCCGCTGCTCGCCCCGATGAGTGCGACGGTCGGCATCTTCGCCTTCCTCTACGCCTGGAACGACTTCATGATGCCGTCGCTCATCATCGCCGATCCGGCGCTGCAGACGCTGCCGGTGCGGCAGAACCTGTTCCAGAACCAGTTCAGCAACAACTACAACGTCGCCTTCGCCTCGTACCTCATGGCGATGGCGCCCGCGATCGTGGCCTACCTGTTCACGCAGCGGTGGGTCATGGAGGGCGTCACCCAGGGCGCCGTCAAGGGCTGACCGCCGCACCGCTCGAACCGCTCGAAGCCACCGAAGAACCCGAATCACTCGAAGCCACCGAATCACCGGAAACACAGAAGGAGTCCTCCCCTCATGACCGACGCGCTTCTCGCCGAGACCCGCACCGCCGAAGACGCCGCGTGGTGGCGTCAGGCCGCCGTCTACCAGATCTACCCGCGCAGCTTCGCCGACGCGAACGGCGACGGCATCGGTGATATCCCGGGCATCGTCTCCCGGGCCGACTACCTGCAGGGCCTCGGTATCGATGCGGTCTGGCTCAGCCCGTTCTATCCGTCCGCGCTCGCCGACGGCGGATACGACGTCGCCGACTACCGTGACGTCGACCCGCGGCTGGGCTCCCTCGCCGACTTCGACGACATGGTCGAGGCGCTGCACTCCCGTGGCATCCGCGTGATCGTCGACATCGTCCCGAACCACTCGTCCGACCAGCACGAGTGGTTCCAGGAGGCGCTCGCTGCGGGGCGCGGCTCGGCGGCGCGCGACCGCTACATCTTCCGCGAGGGCACCGGACCCGACGGCTCCGAGCCGCCGACCGACTGGGACTCGGTGTTCGGCGGCAGTGCCTGGGAGCGCGTGGAAGACGGGCAGTGGTATCTGCACAACTTCGCCGTGGAGCAGCCCGACCTGAACTGGGACCACCCCGAGGTGCGCGCCGACTTCCTGAAGACGCTGCGCTTCTGGTCGGACCGCGGTGTCGACGGATTCCGCATCGACGTCGCCCACATGCTCACGAAGGACCTCAGCGAACCGCTGCCCTCGCGTGCCGAGCTCGACGCGATGGACCGCACCTCGGGCACGCACCCGATGGTCGACCGTGACGACGTGCACGAGATCTACGCCGATTGGCGTGCGGTGTTCGACGAGTACGACCCGCCGCGCACCGCCGTCGCCGAGGCCTGGGTGGAGACGCCGGAGCGCCGGGCGAAGTATGCGTCGGCCGAGGGGCTCGGGCAGGCGTTCAACTTCGATCTGCTGGTCGCCGACTTCGACGCCGCGCAGTTCCGCAGCATCATCGCCGACAACCTGCAGCAGGCGGCGGCGACCGGATCGTCGACCACCTGGGTGCTGTCGAACCATGACGTCACCCGCCATGCCACCCGCTATGGGCTCCCGGCACTGAACGGCCGTCCGGTCAAGCAGGGCACCGAGTGGGTGAAGGCCGGCGGTCCGGCGGACGCACTCGACCGTGAGGGCGGGCTCCGCCGGGCGCACGCGGCTACCCTGCTGCTGCTCGGCCTGCCTGGCAGCACCTATCTCTATCAGGGGGAGGAGCTCGGTCTCCACGAGGTCGCGCAGATCACGCCGGAGCAGCGTCAGGATCCGGGCTTCTTCCGTGGTGCCGAGTTCGACGGCCTCGGTCGGGACGGATGCCGCGTGCCGCTGCCGTGGACCGCTGCGGGGTCCTCGTACGGATTCGGGGCCGCAGGCGCGCACCTTCCGCAGCCGGAGTGGTTCGCGCAGTATGCGGTCGACGTCGAGGCGGCGGACCCGTCGTCGACGCTCTCGCTGTACCGGGAGGCCCTGCGCCTGCGGCACCTGCTGCAGACCGGCGAGACCCTGGAGTGGATCGAGACCGGCCGCGACGATGTGCTGCGCTTCGCCCGCCCGAACGGCTGGCAGGTGGTGTCGAACTTCGGCGCCGCGCCCGTCGACCTCGGTGCGGATGCCGCCGACGTCGTGCTCGCGAGTGCTCTGCTCGAGGGCTCGACGCTTCCCGGCGAGGCCACGGTCTGGATCGCGCCGGCCGAGCTGCGCGCCTGAGCTCCCGCAGCTGCGAAAAAAGAGACGATCCGCGTCACGCGCGGGGTGTTGATCACAGACACCCCGCGTGAACGTCCAATCGTCTCCGTTTTGGCGGGCGGGCAGGCAGGCAGGCAGCGGGGCGGGCAGGCAGGGCGAAGGATTTGATAATGGTTCTCATTAGCGTTTAGAGTGAAGGCATGAAGAAGCCCGTCGTCGCCCTCGCCCTCGCATCCGTCGCCGCTCTCACGCTGGCCGGATGCTCCACCCCCTCGGCGGGGGAGGGCGACGACGGCACCATCACGGTCGTCGCGAGCACCAACGTCTACGGCGACATCGCCGCGACGATCGGCGGCGATCGCGTCGACGTGCAGTCGATCATCACCTCCGCCTCGCAGGACCCGCACTCCTACGAGGCGAGCGCCCGCGACCGGCTCACGGTGCAGAAGGCCGACCTCGTGATCGAGAACGGCGGCGGCTACGACGCCTTCATCGACACGCTGCTGCAGGACGCGAAGGACCCGCATGTGGTCACAGCCGTCGAGTACTCGCACGACTTCCCCGGGAACGAGGGTCACGACGAGGCGGGCCACGACCACGCCGACGAGTCGGCGAGCGCTGCCCCCGAGGAGAGCGACGCGCCCGAGGACGAGGCGCACGATCACGCCGACGACGAGGCCGGGCACGAGGGCCACGACCACATCGAGGGCTTCAACGAGCACGTCTGGTTCGACCCGCACACCATGATCCACGTCGTCGAGGCCATCGCCGATGAGCTGACCGAGCTCGACCCCGACGGTGCGAAGGAGTTCGCCGCGAACGCGGCCACCCTCACCGCCGACCTCGAAGGCTTCGAGACCGAGCTGGCGACCCTCAAGACGGAGGCGCCCGACGTCGACGTCTTCATCACCGAGCCGCTGCCCGGCTACCTCGCCGCAGCCGCCGGATTCACCGATGTCACCCCCGACGGATTCGCCGAGTCGGTCGAAGAAGGCACCGACGTCGCCCCGGCCGTGCTGCTGCAGGCGCTCGACGTGATCGGCAGCGGTCAGGTGACGGCACTGCTGACCAACGCGCAGACCGGCGGGTCCGAGACCCAGCGCGTCGAAACCGCGGCGAAGGACGCCGGCATCCCCGTCGTCGCCTTCACGGAGCTGCTCGAGGACGGATCGTCGTACTCTGAGTGGATGAGTGACGCGATCCAGAGCCTCGCCGCCGCCGTCAAGTCGTGAGCGGCGCCGCACAGCGCGGGAATCCGGTCCTCGAGATCTCCGACGCGTCGCTGCAGCGCGGTGATCGCGAACTCTGGACGGGCCTCGACCTCACGGTCGAGCCGGGGGAGTTCATCGCGGTGCTCGGCCCCTCCGGGTCGGGCAAGACCACCCTGCTGCGGAGCATCCTGGGCTTGCAACCGCTGTCTTCGGGCACGATCCGCGTCGCGGGTGAGCCCGTGCACCGCGGTAACTCCCGTATCGGGTACATCCCGCAGCAGCGCTCGCTCGCCCCCGACACGAGCATGCGAGCCCGCGACCTCGTCGCCCTCGGCGTGCAGGGGAGCCGCTTCGGCTTCCCGATCCCGCACCGTGGCGACCGCGCCAAGGTCGACCACCTGCTCGAGGCGGTCGGCGCCTCGCACTTCGCCGATCGCCGGGTCGGACTGCTCTCCGGCGGCGAGCAGCAGCGACTGCGGGTCGGTCAGGCCCTCGCCGATGAGCCGGCCCTGCTGCTGTGCGACGAGCCGCTGTCGAATCTCGACCTCGCGAACCAGGTCGCCGTGACGGACATCATCGATCGTCAGCGCCGTGAGCGCGAGGCGGCGGTGCTGTTCGTCACCCATGACATCAATCCGATCCTCGGCCGGGTCGACCGCATCCTCTACATCGCCGGCGGACGGTTCCTGCTCGGAACTCCCGACGAGGTGCTGCAGACGCGCGTGCTCACCGACCTCTACGGCACTCCAGTGTTCGTGCTCCGCGCGGGCGACCGGCTGGTGGTCGTGGGCGTGCCGGACGCCGAGCCCCACCACGACCACGGCGACCACGAGCACGGACACCACGAGCACGGAGGAGCGGCATGAGCGTCGCGCTGGGCATCGTGCCGCTGGTCGATTGGAGCGACGTCTTCTCGTTCCAGGACTACGGCGAGCTCGTCACCCTGCTCGCGAACTCGATCATCGCCGGCGCGGTGCTCGGCATCGTCGGCGGACTCATCGGCGTCTTCGTGATGCAGCGCGACCTGGCTTTCGCGGTGCACGGCGTGAGCGAGCTGTCATTCGCGGGAGCGGCTGCCGCCCTGCTCTTCGGCGGAAGCGTGGTGGCCGGGTCTCTCGGCGGAGCGCTCGTCGCCGCCATCCTGATCGGGGTCCTCGGGGCCAAGGCCAGGGACCGCAACTCCATCGTGGGTGTGCTCATGCCGTTCGGCCTGGGCCTCGGCATCCTGTTCCTCTCGCTCTACGACGGCCGCAGCGCCAACCGCTTCAGCCTGCTCACCGGCCAGATCGTGTCGGTCTCGAGCCCCGACCTCGGCTGGCTCATCGGCATCAGCATGGTCGTGCTGATCGCGCTGCTGGTGATGTGGAACCCGCTGCGGTTCGACTCGCTCGACCCGGAATCGGCCGCGGCCCGCGGCGTGCCGACCCGTGCCGTCAGCCTGCTGTTCATGGTGCTGCTCGGCCTGATCGTCGCGGTGAGCGTGCACATCATCGGTGCGCTCCTGGTGATGGCGTTGCTGGTCACCCCCGCGGCCGCCGCGATGCGCGTCACCGCAGGCCCCATCGCCGTGCCGTTGCTGGCCGCGCTGTTCGGCTTCGTGTCCGCGGTCGGCGGCATCCTGCTGGCCCTCGCCGGCACGCTCCCGGTGAGCCCGTACATCACAACCCTGTCGTTCACGATCTACGTGGTGTGCTGGATCGTGCAGAAGGCGCGGGCCCGAGTGCGCCGTGTGCGGGCCTGAGATCCTCTCCCAGCCCTCGCCAACCCCCGCGGCCTAGACTCTTCATATGGCTCAGCGGAACACCTGGCAGCGCGAACGTGTGCGCGAAGCACTCGCCGACGCGCGCGGATTCGTGAGCGCGCAGAGCCTGCACGCCGCGCTGCGCGACGACAACACCGGCATCGGCCTCGCCACCGTCTACCGTGCGCTGGCCGGACTCGCCGCCTCCGGAGACGCCGATTCGCTGCAGAGTCCCGAGGGCGAGGCGCTGTACCGCGCCTGCACCACGCAGGGCCACCATCACCACCTCATCTGCCGATCCTGCGGTCTGACCGTCGAGATCGAGGCCAAGGACGTCGAGCAGTGGGCGCACCGCACCGCGGCACTGCACGGCTTCACCGAGGCCGCCCACGTGGTCGACATCTTCGGGCTGTGCACCCCGTGTGCGAACAAGCGCGACGCCGAGAGGGCCGCGTCCGCGTGAGCTCCTCGGCAGCAACGGCGACCCGTCACGGCCACTCCCATCGCCCGGCGCCCTCGCCGCGATCGGCATGGATCGGCGTCGGCCTGGGCGCTGCCATCATCGCCGCGCTCTTCCTGATCGATGCCTTCCTGCCGACGCTGTTCCCCGCCTCGCTGCCCACCCGCGCGCAGGACGGGCTCACCCTCGCGCTGAGTGTGCTCATCGAAGCCCTGCCGTTCGTGATCCTCGGCGTGCTGCTCTCGATCGTGGTGCAGGTGTGGCTCCCGGCCGATGCGATCCACCGCTGGCTGCCGAAGCGCGCGTGGGCCCGCCGTGCGGTGCTGTCACTGCTGGGCATGCTGATCCCGGTGTGCGAGTGCGGCAACGTGCCCTTCGCCCGTGGCCTCATGATGCGCGGCCTCGCGCCGGCCGAAGCGATGACGTTCCTCATCGCCGCGCCGATCGTGAACCCGATCGTGATCCTCACCACGCACGCCGCTTTCGGCTGGGACGGTGGGATCCTCGTCGCCCGGCTCGTGGGCGGCTACCTCATCGCGAACCTCATCGGCTGGATCTACAGCCGCCACCCCGACCCGGACGGCATGCTCACCCAGCGCTTCGTCGACACCTGCGAGCTGGTCACCCACGAACCGGGCACGCCGGTGCGCCGCAGTCTCACCCAGTTCCTGATCGAGCTGCGCGCCGTCATGCCTGCACTCGTGATCGGCTCGGCGCTCGCCGGGGCCGTGCAGGTACTGATCCCGCGCGAGTGGCTGCTCGCGATCGGGTCGAACCCGGTGCTGTCGATCGTCGCCATGATGGCGCTCGCGATGACGGTGGCCATCTGCTCGAACGTCGATGCGTTCTTCGCGCTCTCGTTCGCCTCGACGTTCTCGTCCGGCGCCCTCGTCGCCTTCCTGCTCGTCGGTCCACTCGTCGACATCAAGATGCTGGCGCTCATGCGCACCACGTTCACCGCGCGCACGCTCGTCGGGATCGTCGGCATCGTGCTCGCCTCGGCTTTCGCGATCGGTATCGGGGTGAACGTCCTTGTCTGAGCAGACGGCGCGGTCCGAGCAGACCGCCACCCGCATACGTGCACTCGGCACCCGCTGGCTGGGTGTGGGGCTCGCGACCGTCATCTCGGTCGTCACCCTCGGCCTCGGTCTCACGGGGCGTCTCAACCTCTACATCAGCCCGGAGTCGGTGTGGTTCGCCTGCACCGCCGCGGTCGTGACCCTGGCCGGAGCGATCTGGTCGTGCACCCTCCCGTTGGGGGAGGAGAGCGACCACGGCCACGACCACGGGCCTGTGCCCGCTCCCGCAGTCCACGGTGATCACGACGGTGCGGATCACGACGGTGCGGATCACGACGGTGCGGATCACGACGGTGCTGATCACGATGGTGCCCCGGCCTCCTCTCGCCGCGCGCTCGCCGGAGTCGCGGCCGTCGCCGGCGGAGTCATCGCCTCGGGTGTCGTCGTGGCGGGTCTCGTCCTGCCGCCGGCCTCCCTGTCGGTCGAGCTCGCGATGTCGCGCGCGGGAGAGCAGAGCGCATTGTTCGCCGGCGCGGACTCGGTCGCTCTCGGCGTGGCCGACACGTCGACGTTCGGCGTCGGCGACTGGGCGAGTGTCTTCACGGCGGCGACGAACACGGCCGCCTACGACGGCGCCGCGGTGAAGCTCACGGGCTTCGTGACGCCGGGCGCGTCGGGAGACGACGGTGTGAACCTGACCCGTCTGGTCATCACGCATTGCGTGATCGATGCGCAGACCGCCGTTCTGCCCGTCGATGTGAAGCCCGACGAGTACGCGACCGGCCAATGGGTCGAGATCACCGGCACCGTGCGCGCGGATGCCGACGGCAAGCTCCGCATCGAGCCGACCGATGTCGTCGCGATCGATGAGCCGGGAGACCCCTATGAGTACTGACGATGAGCGCCCAGAGGTGCCCGCCGTCCCGCGCACCCGCGCGGAGATGCGTGCAGCGCGAGAAGCTGCCGAAGCGGCGGAGGCCGAGCGGATCGACCGCGCGGTGGCGTCTGCCGACCATGTCGCACCGCCCGCCGACCAGCCCACCCCGGCCGATCGGCCGGGCGATCAGCAACCTGCCGGTGCAGACGAAGCGGCTGCGCGCGAGGCGGCTGCGCGTGAAGCCGCTGCTCGTGAAGCCGCGGTCCGTGAGGCAGGTGACCGTGAGGTCGCGGAGCAGGAGGCCGCCGCCCGCAAGATGGCCGCCTTCGAGGCTGCGGCGCGCGAGGATGCGGAGGCGACCGCTCTTCCGCCCGTCCCCCTCGCGACCGAACCCGTGTTCGTCGGCGCCGCACCGGAACCCGTCGTCGAGAGCGCGGTGGCCGGTGCAGCGGCCGGTGCGGCGGCACAGGACGCGACAGCGGACCCGTATGCGCCGCCGATCCCCCGCGCCGCCGCCGAGCGCCGGGTCCCGCCCCCGCCGGGGAGCCGACGCCGGTTCGTGCTCACGGTTGCCGCGGTCCTCGGGGTGCTCGTCGTCGTCGGGACGGGGTTGGGCATCGCCAGCCTCCTTCAGGGCCCGCGCATCAGCGATGTGCAGGTCGATGCGGCACAGGCGATCGAATCGTCCGGCAGCCGCGTGATCCTCACTGCGAACCAGGCACTCGCCGACATCGACCCGGCGCAGGTCACGGTCGAGCCGGAGGTGCCCTTCACGGTGGATGCCTCGGGGCGCGGCGTGGGCGTGCGATTCACGGTCCCGCTCGACGACTCGACCGAGTACACGGTCCGTGTCGCCGATGTGGTCGGTGCCGGCGGTGGCCCGAAGACGACGCTGACCACGAGCTTCACGACGCCGCCGTCGAACATCTTCCTGCTGCGTCGCGATGTCGCGGGCAAGGACAAGATCTTCCTCACCGACCTCAGCGGCGAGAAGGCCGTCCCGGTCTTCGAGCACGACAAGATCAACGACTTCCGCGCGACCTCCACGCAGCTCGTGGTGTCGGTCGAGGAGGACGACGGGTCCCGCCTGCTCGTGATGGACCGCGACGGCAAGAACCAGCGCGAGCTCACTCTTCCCGGTGAGGGATACGTGGGCGCGATCCAGGTCTCCGAACGCGGCGGCCTCGTCGGCTACAGCTACTCCGACAAGGAGCTCAGCGACACCGAGGGGCGTGCGAGCGTGCTGGTCACCCAGTCGCTGAGCGGCGATGACGACCCGCAGATCATCGAGGTCGCCGGCGCCGAGGCGAGCGTCTTCGTCTGGCAGTTCGTGCCCGACAGCGCAGCCGTGCTGTTCATCGACTTCGACGGAGCCCTCTCGCTCGTCGACCGTTCGACCGACACGGGTGTGCAGTCCCTCGGCCTCGCGGCCACCATCCAGGGGATCTCCCGCGGCACCTAC
The DNA here is from genome assembly GCF_004794435.1 of Microbacterium sp. K27. Lineage (NCBI taxonomy): Bacteria > Bacillati > Actinomycetota > Actinomycetes > Micrococcales > Microbacteriaceae > Microbacterium > Microbacterium sp. K27. Next base: position 138,735 of record NZ_SSDK01000040.1, on the reverse strand, counting down.
ACGGCGATCGTCGAACGGCTCGACGGGGCCGTGGTCGAACTCAATCTCGCAGACGGGTCGGAGCAGCCGCTCGCGGCATCCGATCCCGACTACGGGACGGCGAGCTCGATCACGCCGTATCCCGGTGGCACGTTGCGCCACGTGATCGCTCGCGACGACGAGGGGCTGCCGATCGGACAGGTGGTCGTGCGCGTCGACGACGACGGCGCGGCGACCCCGCTGGTCGAGGTCGGATCCACGGACTCGATCCTGCAGGCCTGCGCGTCGCCGAGCGGCCAGTACGCCGCCGTCGTCGTCGCTCCCGACCTGGCGAACAACGCCTACGACGGGATGCTGCTGCCGCTGCCCGAGAACGTCGAGACCCACCTGATCGACATGGCTTCCGGCAAGGAGATCGTCGCCCTCACCGGCTTCGACGCCTCGTGGTGCCAGACGGCTCCGCGCTTCTGAGATGACGGACGGTCCCGACCTCCTCCGCGGCGTCGACCTGCCGCACGAAAGCCTGCGCCGTGCCGTCCGTGCAGACCTGAGCGCCTCTGCGGTCGACGTCGCACCGCGCCTGCTCGGAGGCGAGCTGCGCACGGTCGTCACGATCGGGAACGACTCCGTTCCCGTCGAGGTGCGGTTGCGCATCACGGAGGTCGAGGCATACCACGGGCAGGGCACGGGCGAGATCCCCGATCCGGGTTCTCATGCGCGCATGGGGCGCACGGCCCGCAACTCCACGATGTGGGGCGAGCCGGGCCACCTGTACGTGTACCTGAGCCACGGCATCCACTCGTGCGTGAACGTCGTGTGCGGCCCTGAAGGGCAGGGCGACGGCGTGCTGCTCCGGGCGGGCGAGATCGTGAGCGGCACGGAGGCGGCGGCCCTCCGACGTGGCGTCGCGCTTCCCCTTCGGCGCACGACGCTGCGGGACCTCGCCCGCGGGCCGGGTCGTCTCGGACAGGCGGTGGGATTGCGGCATCCCGTGCACGACGGGATCGACGCGATCACGGGTGGGGAGCGTCGCGGAGCACGAGCCGAGCTGTGGCTGGGTCCGCAGCGGGACGACGTGGCCAGCGGTCCGCGCGTCGGTGTCGCCGGCGTCGCCGGGACCGCGGCTTTCCCGTGGCGCTTCTGGATCGACGCGGACCCGACGGTGTCGCCGTTCCGATGGGGCAGGGGCGCGGCCGAGGCTGCTGCCGAACTCGCTTCGGGGGAGCCGGGATCGACCGCGTCGGCACCCGTGCTAAACTGACTCTTTGTCTGCGCACACTCCTGTGCGCAGTTCGCGTGCTTCCCCTTCTGCGGCCGAGAGATCGGCGGGTCGTGGTTGCGTGCAGACAAGGGATCTTGGGTGGGGCCGTCCGGCCTCACGGTATAGAAGGAGTCACATCATGGCAGCAGTGTGCCAGGTGACCGGAGCTGTTCCCGGCTTCGGACACAATGTCTCGCACTCGCACCGCCGGACGAAGCGCCGCTTCGACCCGAACGTGCAGAAGAAGACGTATTTCGTTCCCTCGCTCGGTCGTAAGATCACGCTCAACGTGTCCGCCAAGGGCATCAAGGTGATCGACGTCCGTGGCATCGAGAACGTGGTCAAGGACCTCCAGGCGAAGGGTGTGAAGCTCTAATGGCCAAGAAGGCTCAGGACGTACGTCCGATCATCAAGCTGCGTTCGACGGCAGGTACGGGATACACGTACGTGACCAAGAAGAACCGCCGCAACACCCCCGACCGCCTCGTGCTCAAGAAGTACGACCCGGTCATCCGTCAGCACGTCGAATTCCGAGAGGAGCGTTGATCAATGGCTAAGAAGAGCAAGATCGCTCGCAACGAGCAGCGCAAGGTCATCGTCGAGCGTTACGCCGAGCGTCGCGCCGAGCTGAAGAAGACCCTGGTCGACCCGAACGCCACCGACGAGGCCCGCGAGGCCGCTCGCGTCGGCCTGCAGAAGCTGCCGCGCAACGCGTCGCCGGCTCGCGTGCGTTCGCGCGACGTCATCGACGGCCGCCCCCGCGGTGTCCTCACGAAGTTCGGCATCTCGCGTGTCCGCTTCCGTGACATGGCACACCGTGGCGAGCTGCCCGGCGTGACCAAGTCGAGCTGGTAAGTCTCAGCAGACAGTCGAATGGGGCGAGGATCTTCGGATCCTCGCCCCTTTTCGCGTCCCCACCCTCACGTTCGCTCCGCGCCTCTGTCTCCTCTGTCTCCTGTCTCCTGTCTCCTGTCTCCTGTCTCTGTCTCCTGAAGCGCCACGCGAAGGGCGGACTTCTCGCTGATAGGCGGACTTCGGTGATGGGGTTCGCCGCCCATCACGAGGAAGTCCGCCCGAAGACTGCCCCTGCACAGCGAGTAGCCACTGCTAAGGAGTGAACAGAGGGCGGATCTGTGGCGCTGCGGGGCCGTCGAGGCGCGGCAGGCTCGAGGCATGGATGTCGTGCGCGCCCTCACAGCCAGGAACGGGATCGCGCGGGTCGTCACCATGCGCCGAGCGGGGGTCACCGAGCACGCGCTGCGCCAAGCGGTGCGCGCAGGGGCGGTGGTCTCGGTGTGCCGGGGGTGGGTGGGGCTCCCCGGTGCGGACCCGATGCTCGTCGCGGCGGCGAAGCGAGGAGTCGTGCTCAGTTGCGTCACCGTTGCCGCGCGGAAGGATCTGTGGGTGACGGCCGTATCGCGACCGCACCTGGCGGCACCCCCGAAGTCCGGTCACGCGAAGGATGCTCGTGGGGTCGTGCACTGGAGCCGGCCGATCTTCCCTCGAGATCCGGATCTGCTCGAGGACTCGATCGAGAACGCGCTCGTGCTCGTGGCGCGCTGTCAGCCATATGAAGATGCGCTCGCGACCTGGGAGTCCGCGATGCGGGCAGGGGCCGTGGACCCCGACGTGCTCGAACGGGCACCCCCGCCGCCGGCGGCGAGACGGCTCCTGGGCGACGCCCGTCCCTTCGCCGACGCGGGGACGGAGACCATCTTCCGCACGCGGATGGCATGGCTGGACCTGCCGATCACGCCGCAGGTCTGGATCATCGGGCACCGAGTGGACTTCTTGATCGGCGAACGACTCGTCGTGCAGATCGACGGTGGGCATCATGTCGGAACCCAACGCACGAGCGATATCGCGCACGACGCCGAGCTGATGCTCCGCGGCTATCACGTGATCCGCATCGGCTACGACCAGCTCATGAACCACTGGGCGGACGTGCAGAGCCTGATCCTGGCTGCGATCGCTCAGCGCCTCCATCTTGCGCGCTGATCCCCGCACCTCTGCACTCCGCGACGGGCGGAGAACTCCCCGTCGGGCGGAGCCTCTCGGGAACATCCTCCGCCCATCGGCGAGAACTCCTCCCCACACGGGGTGTGGAGGTGTGGGGGGTGGGGGTGTGGGGGACGGGGAGGACCGCGTCGCGCCGGCTTTCGCGCGCACGTCCAGCGCCGTGATCAAGGCGCACTGGCCCCGTTGAGGGCCTTGGTTTCTGTGACTGGAGTGACAAAAGTGACGCGACACGCCCAGTAATTGCCCAAAACCCGCGAAATGACGCGGAAATGAGGGTGGTGGTTGGTACATTCGAGGCGGTCGCTAGACCAGGAGCACCCGCTCCGATACCCACAACGATGCGACGGGATCTCGTCGCTGGAGGATGACATGGCTGACAAGTCCATCACCAAGACCGAGCTCGTCGCGAGCATCGCAAGCGCCACGGGCCAGAGCCAGGCCACCGTCTCCGGTGTCCTCGACTCGCTGTTCGCCACGGTCTCCGACGCTGTTGCCAAGGGCAGCAAGGTCTCCATCCCGGGCTGGATCTCCTTCGAGCAGGTCGACACCGCTGCTCGCACGGGCCGCAACCCGCAGACCGGCGCCGAGATCAAGATCCCGGCCGGCAAGCGCGTCAAGGTGACCGCTGGTTCCAAGCTCAAGGCTGCCGTCAAGTAATTCGACCGCACCTCTTCGAAGGCCGCTCCCGTTCCGACGGGAGCGGCCTTCGTGCTTTCTCACCGCCGGTCGCGCCTAGGCTGGAGGGGTGAGTTCCCGCAGCGAGTCGACGAGTCGGATTTCGGCGTATCGAATCGCGGGAATCGTCATCCTCCTGCTCGCCGCGATGGCAGCCCTCGTGCTGGCGCTGCTCGTCGGCGGAGGCGCCAAGCCGCCGCTCCTGCAGGATCCGGGGCCGTTCGTGCTCTGGGGCACGCCGATCGCCAAGCTCGTCATGAACATCTCGGGCGCGGTCATGCTCGGCTCGCTCGTGCTCGCGCTGTTCGGACTGCGCGCGGGGGACCGATCATTCGATGCCGCCCTGAACATCGCCTCGGTGGGAGCGGCCGTGTTCACGGTCTCCGCGGGTCTCGCCGGCTTCCTCGCCTTCATGGCCGCCTTCAACCCGAAGCTCAGCATCGAGCGCGAGTTCGGCACGCAGCTCGGTCGATTCCTGCTGGAGCTGCCGCTGGGGCAGTCCTGGCTCATCACCACCATCTTCGGTGCGATCATCACGGTGCTGGCGTTCGCGTGGCGTTCGTGGACACCCACACTGATCACGGCCCTCCTCGCCGCCGCATCCTTCCTCCCGCTCGCGACTCAGGGCCATGCCGGCGACCTCGCCGGGCACAACATGGCCGTCAACTCGATCCTGTTGCACACGATCGGCGCCGCCGTCTGGCTCGGCGGTCTCCTGCTCCTGGTCCTGCTGCGCGGACGAGCCGATGTCGACACCGCGCAACTCGTCGGGCGCTACTCGTCGCTCGCGATCGCCGCTTTCGCCGTGGTCGCCGTGTCGGGCGTCACCCGGTCCATCGTCGCCGTCGGCAGCTGGGATGCGCTGTGGGCGACGCCCTACGGCTGGATCGTGCTGGCCAAGGTCGCACTTCTGGGAGGAATGGGGCTGCTGGGGGCCTGGTACCGCGCCCGCCTGATCCCCAAGCTCTCCGGTCAGCGCGCGGCCGGCTGGTTCTGGCTCCTCGTGCTGTGCGAGGTCGCGCTGATGGGTCTCGCCTCGGGTGCTGCCGCCGCACTCGCACGCACACCTCCCCCCACCGGGGAGGTCGCCGCGTTCGCCCAGACCCCCGCGCAGATCCTCACCGGCTCGACGCTGCCGCCGGAACTGACGATCGAGCGCTGGTTCACCGCCTGGGACTTCGACGTGCTCTGGCTCGTCGCCGCCGGCTTCGGACTGTTCCTCTACCTGGCAGGAGTGCGGCGGCTGCGACTGCGCGGCGACCGCTGGCCGATCCATCGCACCGTGTTCTGGGTGCTCGGCATGCTGATGCTCGTCTGGGTGACCAGCGGACCGCTCAACGCCTACCAGGAATACCTCTTCAGCATCCACATGATGGGCCACATGATGCTGTCGATGGCGATCCCGCTGCTGATGGTGTCCGGTGCCCCCATCACCCTCGCTCTGCGTGCGATCCACAAACGCGACGACGGCACCCGAGGCGGTCGCGAGTGGATCATGTGGGCCGTGCACTCGCCCTTCGCCCGCGTCGTGACGCACCCGTTCGTGGCGGCGGCGATCTTCATCCTGTCGCTCTGGGCGTTCTACTTCACCGACCTCGTGCGCTGGTCGATGTACGAGCACCTCGGCCATGAGTGGATGGTCATCCACTTCCTGATCTCGGGCTACCTCTTCGTGATGAGCCTGATCGGCGCCGACCCGGTGCCCTACCGTCTGCCCTACCCCGGTCGTCTGATCACCCTGATCGCGGTGATGGCGATGCACGCCTTCTTCGGCATCGCGATCATGATGCAGGAGGGCCTCATGGTGGCCGACTGGTTCGGGTCGATGGGCCGTGACTGGGGCGTGGACCCGCTGCAGGATCAGTACGTGGGTGGCGGCATCGCCTGGTCGATCGGCGAGATCCCCACGCTCATCCTCGCGATCACGGTCGCGATCCAGTGGAGTCGCAGCGACACCAAGCTGCAGCGCCGCGCGGACCGGCACGCCGATCGCACGGGAGACGCCGAGCTCGAGGAGTACAACGCCAAGCTGGCTGCCCTCGCCGAGCGCGACGAGCGGGAGCAGCGCGCAGGCCGCTGAGGCCGGCTCGCTCGGGCGTCAGCCGACGGGCTGCTCTCCGGGGGAGCCGATCCTGATCGACGCGGTGCCGTCGGGAAGGATCGCGATCGTTCCCGTGAGCTGGAAGGGGACGTCTTCCGACAGCGGCTGGGTCTTGCCGTCGAACAGCGACTTGATGTCGACGTCGACGTGAGCGACCGCATCCGTCGTCGGGATCTGCCACTGCCCGCCGTCGGGGGTGACCGTGACCCGTGGCTGGGTCGCGATCGACCACTTCGGGGCCGAGGCGAGGCGGTTCGTGACCCGCAGGCCGAACGGGCAGGCCGTCGGCTGCAGCACCTCCTGCGTCGTGCACTCGGTGAGGAAAGCCTCGACGCGCTCCTGCACCACGTCGATGAACTCGTCGGTCGGCTCGGTCTGCACATCGAGCGGCGTGACGGCGAGGGGGGTGTCGGCGAGCACTCCGTGGCCGGAGGCCGTCGATATGGGGGTGTCCACCGTGATCGCATACAGTCCGGGGGTGAACACCAGCAGCGGCAGCGGGTCGAGGGGGACGGCATCGGCGCCGTCGATCGACACCTGACGCCGATCGACCTCGAACCCGTTCACGGCGAACTTGTCCGCACCGCGAACCGTGAGATCCACGACGGCCAGGGGGCTCGTCGTGAAACGCCAATGGGGGGTGACTCCCGCCCATCCGTCCTGTTCGATCAGGAACGTACTGGTCCCGGGGTGGCCGCTCGCCTGGTAGCTGACGGTGACGGCGGTGCCGCCGTCTGCGGGTTTCTCCGACGTCACCGTCACGTCGGTCAGAGGCGCGAGCGCGGCGCGGCGGAGCATCGCCTCGGATGCCGCGGGGTCGATGCCCGCGGCATCGAGTGTCTCGCGGTCGATCGCGACCCCGGGAACACGCAGCGCGTCAGCGGCGCGACCGGAGGAGAGCAGGTCGAGGTAGCGGACCACGAACGCCGACGGTCCGTAGAACTGCTGATACAGCGTGACGCCGCCGGCTCCGAGTGCGGCGACGAGCATCATGCCGACGACAGCGAGCATCGCCAGGTCGACCCCCAGGCGCGCGCGCCGGGGCGCGCTCGCACGTGCCCGGTCCATGGCGTCAGTCTAGGAGGGTGTCCTGGGGGGACGCCGAGCGTCGGCGGGCGTGCGCGGATGCCGGGCCGTAGCATGGACGAGCGCCCTGTCCGCCCGCTGCCCCTGTGAGAACCGTGTCCCTTCCCGCCCTGTCCGAGGAGCAGCAAGAGCTGTTCCGCCTCATCGAGGACACCGGCGAGCACGTCTTCATCACCGGTCGAGCCGGGACCGGCAAGTCGACCCTCCTGCAGCATTTCGCGTGGAACACGAAGAAGCAGATCGCCATCTGCGCGCCCACGGGCGTGGCGGCGCTCAACGTCGAGGGGCAGACGATCCACTCGCTGTTCCGCCTGCCGATCGGTCTGATCGGGGACGCCGACATCGATCAGAACGACGCGACCCGTCGCATCCTGAACGCCATCGAGACGCTCGTGATCGATGAGATCTCGATGGTCAACGCGGATCTTATGGATGCGATCGACCGCTCCCTGCGCCAGGCGCGGGGGCGCAGGGGCGAGCCGTTCGGCGGCGTGCAGGTCGTCATGTTCGGAGACCCGTACCAGCTGGCGCCCGTGCCGCCCCGCGGTGATGAGGCCCGCTACGTGCAGGACCACTACCGCTCGTTCTGGTTCTTCGATGCGAAGGTGTGGGCAGGGACCGGCGGCGGTACCGGCGAGTCCGATCAGGACGGACTCTTCGCGGTCGACTCGCGGGCCGAACTGCACGTACGCGAACTCGTGCAGATCCACCGCCAGTCCGACGACGGGTTCAAGGCCATGCTGAACGCCGTGCGCTACGGACGGGTCACCGCCGAGATCGCCGGGGTGCTGAACGCCCAGGGAGCGCGGACCCCACCGGACCCGGAGCCGGGGGAGGTGCCGATGATCACGCTCGCGACCCGCAACGACATCGTGAACAGCATCAACAGTCGTCACCTGGCCGCATTGCCGGGCAAGGAGCAGACCGCACGTGCCGAGGTGAGCGGAGACTTCGGGCGGGGCGAGGCCGCGCTCCCCGCCGAGTCGGAGCTGAAGCTGAAGGTCGGAGCGCAGGTCATGTTCCTGCGCAACGACACCGCGATGTCGGGGGAGCCGCCGCGGTGGGTCAACGGCACCATCGGCACGGTCGTACGCATCCTCGGCAGCGCTGTGCGTGTCGACATCGACGGCGAGGAGGTCGACGTCGAACCGGCCGTGTGGGAACGGTTCCGCTACGCGTACGACCAGAACACCAAGAAGCTCTCCCGTGACGTGGTCGCGGAGTTCACCCAGTTCCCGTTGCGCTTGGCGTGGGCGGTCACGATCCACAAGTCGCAGGGCAAGACCTACGAGCGGGCGATCATCGACCTCGGCTCCGGGGCGTTCGCACCGGGGCAGACCTACGTCGCGCTCAGCCGGCTGACCTCGCTCGACGGGCTCTACCTGTCGCGTGCGCTGCGACCCCGTGACATCCGGGTCGACGAAGACGTGCGCCGGTTCATGCGCGACGCCTGGCTCGCGGCATCGACCCCGGAGCTGCCGAAGAGCTGAAGGCCCGACCCTGGCTCAGGCTCCGGCAGCGGCTCCGGCTCTCGCAGCGGTTCAGGCAGCGGCGCGCGCGCGGTCGAGGTCTTCGAACAGCTCGGTGTTGAAACGGTAGGCGAGGAGCACCTCGTCGATCACGCGCTCGCGCTCGGCATCGTCCCAGGGAGCGGCGTCGAGCTGCTCGCGGTACACGTCCTTGAAGGCGGCCGGATCCGCGATGTCGTCGAACAGGTAGAAGCCGATGCCGTTGGTCTCGAAGCCGAAGCGGCGTGCCATCACGCGTCCGATGAAGATGCCTCCGGAGAGGTCGCCGAGGTAGCGGGTGTAGTGGTGGGCGACGAAACCGCCGGCCCACGTGGCGCCCACCTGACGGATGCGGTCGACGTAACGCTGCGTGGTGGGCAGCGCGACGATCCGCTCACGCCAGTCGGCACCGAGCAGGAACTCGAGGTCGGCTTCGAGCGCGGGTAGACGCGTGAGTTTGTCGGTGATGAAGACCGAGGCGACCGGATCCTGGCGCATGCGCTCGCCGGCGCCCTCGAGGGCCTCGTAGATGAAGTAGTGCTGTGCGACGAGGGAGATGTAGTCCTCGCGCGATCCCTCGCCCTTCAGGAGGTCGGACATGAAGCCGGCGGTTTCGCTGCGGGAGTGCGATCCGGACGAACGCTCGCGCAGGGCGGCGGAGAAGGAGAGGATCTCGGGCATGAGGCCAGTGTAAGGGTTACCTAACCCCGGAGGGAAGCCGGATCCGTCAGGCGTGCGGGCGAGGTTCGACGCCGAGCCGGGCGCAGGCGGCGTCGTACAGCGCCACGACCTCACGGCGCACCGAGGGGCGGTCGTCGATCGGGCCGCCGGGCCACGGCACGCGCAACTCGGTGACGGCGCCGTCGTGTGTGATCTCCCACAGCCCGCCGTCCCCGTCGAAGCCGGTCATGATCGATGCGGTGATCTCCGCATCCGACGGCTCCGCGAACGCCCGGGCGATGAGGATGTTGTCATCGGTGTGGTCGCCGTTCATGTGGCGGAGGACGGCGGTGATCACGTCGGCATCGAAGGTGTGGGGCATGACGACAACCTTATGCGGGGCTCGACGTCTGCTCCGGGGCCGACTTTCAGCATCGGCGCTCTAGACTCGGGAGACACGTCTTCGGGGGTTCTTTCCATGCAGCTTCTCTCGTCGCGCCGGTGGCGCGCCGCAACGGCCACGGCGGCTGTGCTCGCTCTCGCTCTCACCGGATGCTCTTCCGAGGAGTCCTTCTCGTACACGCCCCCCGCTCAGGTCGACGGGGCGCTCCCCGATGACACGGTCGCCGCGATGCAGGCCGCCGTCGACAACGCCCTCGTCGCGTCCGGTGCGACGGGCGCGATCGTCGGTGTCTGGGCGCCGTGGAGCGGGAGCTGGGTGGCCGGCATCGGCACGCAGGACCGCGAGGGCGGAGCCGAGGTGTCGACCGACATGTCTTTCCGCATCGCCGACGTGACCCGTCTGATGACCTGCGACGTGCTCTATGCCCTCGCCGACCGCGATGTGGTCGAACTCGATGCGAACGTCGCGGACTACGTCTCGGGTGTCGCCGACATGCGAGACGAGGGCATCACCCTCCTCGACCTCTGCAACGGCACCAGTGGGGCGGGATCCTCCGAGGGAACCGTCAAGTCGGCGTGGCTGAACACCCCCGACCGGGTCTGGTCTCCTCTGGAGCTGGCCGGTTTCGGCCTGGCGCGTGAGCGCGTCGCCCCGCACACCACCTTCCGCGACTCGGATGCCGGCTACCTCCTGCTGGGGCTAGCCCTCGAACGCGCCTCGGGGATGACCGCCTCCGAGCTGATCGCCGAATACGTCACCGAGCCCCTCGGGCTCCCGGACACTTCGCTGCCGAGCCCGACCCCTGCGCCGCCGGGAACCGGAGCGGTACTGAACGGTCATTTCCTCAACGCCGTCGAAGGCGGGTTCGACTGCGCCGCCCCCGTCGACATCACGAAGCTGTCTTCCAGCTCGGGCTTCACCGACTCCGGTGTCGTGTCGACCATCACCGACCTGGGTCGCTACGCACAGGCGGAGGCGCAGCAGGCGCTGCGCACCAAGGAGAAGCCGGACCGCTTCGGTGAGCCGCTCCCGGCTGCCGACGGAGCCGACTCCTGGTTCCAGGCCACGGGTGGTGCCTACCTCGTGGGATCGATGATCGGTCAGCACGGCTGGACGCCCGGATACGCCACGGCGGCGTACTCCGACCCTGCCACCGGGTTCACCGTGGCCGTCGTGCTCAACGACTCGACGGCCGGGGCGCAGTTCGCCCAGCAGCTCTCGTGGGAACTCGCCGCCATCGCCTCCAAAGCCCCGGCCGCTGCGGGGCAGACCGCGCCCGAGTTCGGCCTTCCGTTCACGGCCGAGCAGTACCACCAGGCGATCGCCGATACCGCGATCCCCTGCGTGGCCCCGCCCGCTGCGGAGTGATCCCGCTCTGACCGACAGGAACGCGAAGGGGCGACGATGGCGATCATCGACAATGCGATCTACGTGGATGGCGTCCGCACCGAGAATCCGGTGACCCTCAGCGAGACCTTCGAGCGCATGCGGGAGCGTGGCGGCATGGGGTGGATCGGCCTCTATCGGCCGAGCGAGGAGGAGATCCGCGCGGTCGCGGACGAGTTCGGCATCCATGCGCTCGTCGTGGAGGACGCCCTCTCCGGTCACCAGCGCGCCAAGCTCGAACGCTACGGCGAGGTGCTGTTCATGGTGCTGAGGCCGGCGCGTTATCTCGACGACGTCGAGGAGGTCGAGTTCGGCGAGGTGCACGTGCTCGTCGGCCCCGACTTCGTCGTGACGATCAGGCATGCGGAGTCACCGGACCTCGCGCGCGTCCGCCGACGGCTGGAGGCCGACCCCGCCCTCCTCGCCCGTGGTCCCGAGGCCGTGATGTACGCGATCCTCGATGAGGTCGTCGACGAGTACACGCCCGTCCTCGCCGGGCTCGAGAACGACATCGACGAGATCGAGAGCCAGCTGTTCGAGGAGAACACCGACGCCACCCAGCGCATCTACGACCTGGGGCGGGAGGTCATCGACTTCCAGCGGGCCACGCAGCCGCTGTCGGGCATGCTGGAGGCCCTGCTGCGCGGGTCGGACAAGTACCAGGTGACCGAAGAGCTGCAGCGGTATCTCCGCGACGTGCTGGATCACACCCTGCGCGTCAGTGACCGCGCCACGACGTTCCGCACCGTCCTCGACAACGCGCTCACCGTCGAGTCGACGATCGTCGCGCGTCGCCAGAACGAGGAGATGCGGCGGATGACGGAGCTCAGCATCCGTCAGAACGACGAGGTCAAGAAGATCTCGGGATGGGCGGCGATCCTGTTCGCCCCGACGCTCGTCGGCACGATCTACGGCATGAACTTCGATCACATGCCCGAGCTGCACTGGCTCCTCGGTTACCCGATGGCGGTCGGGATGATGATCGCGCTGGGCTTCGGGCTCTACGCGGCCTTCAAGCGCAAGGGCTGGCTCTAGAGCCGGGCCGCGCGTCAGTCCTCGGAATCGGCCTCGGAATCGGCCTCGGGCATTCCGGGACCGGGCCCCGGACGCACCGGTGCCCCCGGGGCGATGTCGATGCGGGTGTTGCCTTCGTGCTCGCTGACCTCGACGCGGGGGGGCGGCGTCGGCCTCGGTGGCGTCCGGTGCGGACGTCAGCTGATCGTGCCGCTTCTCCGCGCTCGTCATCTCGTCGGCGGACGTGTGCTCAGGCGTGCTCATGGTTCTCCTTCTGGTCGTGGACGGGCTCGCCGTCGGGGCGGGCGTTCTTCTTCTCGGAGTGCTTCCTGCCCCAGCGCGCCAGCGCGTACAGCACGCCTCCGACGGCGAGCAGTATCGCGCCGAACAGCCAGACGGCCGGTCGCTGCTGGGTGAGGAGCAGGATGCAGGAGCCGACGCCGAGCACGGGGACGAAGGTCCACACGCGGAAGTGATCGTTGTCGACGCGGTCTCGGCGCAGCACCAGCACGGACACGTTGACGCTGAGGAAGACGACGAGGAGGAGCAGGACCACCGTCTCGGCGAGCGTCGCCAGATCGCCGACGAGCGTCAGCCCCATCGCCACGAGGGTGGTGGTGAGGATCGCGACCCAGGGGGTCTTCCGCTTCGGGAGCACGCGGCCGAGGGCGGCGGGCAGCAGGCCCTGCTCGGCCATGCCGTAGGTGAGACGGCTGACCATGATCATCGTCAGCAGTGCGCCGTTGGCGACCGCGACGAGCGCGATGAGGCTGAACAGCCAGGAGGGGATGCTGACGCCGGTGGCCTCGACCACGGCGAGCAGGGGACCGCTCGAATCCTGCAGTTCGGCAGGTGGGAGGGCGATCGAGCTCGCCAGACCGACGAGCACGTAGACCGCTCCGGCCGTGAACAGGGCGCCGAAGAGGGCACGAGGGTACGTCCGGCGCGGATCCTTCACCTCTTCGATCATGTTCGCGGACGTCTCGAACCCGACGAACGAGTAGTAGGCGATGACGGCACCGGACAGCACTGCGACGGCGACGCTCGTCCCTTCCGGCGCCTCCGCGACACGGGAGACGTCGCCGCCTCCGCCGCCCACGAAGACCGCGACCACGGCGATCACGATGACCAGGCCGCTCAGCTCGATCGCGGTCATCACGAGGTTCGCGCCCATGGACTCGCGGATGCCGCGGGCGTTCAGGAGGCCGACCAGGGCGAGGAAGGCGATCGCGACCGGGATCGTCGGCAGATCGAGGAACGTGCCCAGGTAGTCGCCCGCGAACGCGATGGCGAGGCCGGCCGCACTCGTGACTCCTGCGGCGAGCATGCTGAATCCCACCAGGAACGACACCAGCGGACTGTGGAATGCCCGCTCCGCGAAGACGGCGGCTCCTCCGGCGCGCGGATACTTCGTGACGAGTTCCGCATAGGAACCCGCGGTGAGCATGGCGAGCAGCAGTGACAGGAGCAGGGGCGCCCACAGCATCCCGCCCACCTTCTCGGAGAGCACCCCCATCAGGGCGTAGATGCCTGCGCCCAGCACGTCCCCGAGGATGAACGCGAACAGGAGGGGGCCGGTGATCGCCCTCCGCAGCCGGGTCGAGGTCTCGGCGGCGGGCGCGGTCTCCGTGGTCATCCTCGAACGGTACGGGGAAGGGCGAAGAGCGGCCATGGGGTTGACATCGCTCGCCCCCGCCATTGCCCCGAGATCGGTATCCGTGATTCCATCGGGGCATCGTGAGCACACACAGCGTCTTCAATCAGGCCCCGCCGCGCGTCGATGTCGACGAGTACGCGGCGAACATCGCGCTGACCGAGGCGGTGCGGCTGCACGGCGCGGAGTGGGCGGACGAGGCGTTGCGGGGCATCGGTCGTCGCGTCGGGTCGGCGGGCTTCCAGGACGACGCCCGGCGGGCGAACCGGAACGAGCCCGTGCTGCGCACGCACGACCGCTGGGGCGAGCGCATCGACGAGGTCGAGTACGACCCCGCCTATCACCGGGTCATCGGCGCAGCCGTCGCCGACGGGGCGCACACCGCCGCATTCGCCGATCCCCGTCCGGGGGCCGGCGCCGCTCGCGCCGCCACGTTCATGCTCTACGCGCAGGTCGAGCCCGGTCATGCGTGTCCGGTGTCGATGACGCATTCGGCCGTTCCCGTGATCGCCTCGCATCCGCGCCTCGCGGAGGAGTGGATGCCCCGGCTGCTGTCGCGTTCGTACGAGCCCGGACTGCGCCTCGGAAAGCCCGGCGCCCTGTTCGGCATGGCCATGACCGAGAAGCAGGGCGGGTCCGATGTGCGGGCGAACACCACGTCCGCCGTGCCGCAGGGCGACGGGCGCTATGCGCTGACCGGCCACAAGTGGTTCTGCTCCGCACCGATGTCGGACGCCTTCCTGGTGCTCGCGCAGGCGCCGGGTGGGCTGTCGTGCTTCCTGCTGCCGCGGCTGCTCGACGACGGCACGCGCAATCGGCTGCGTTTCCAGAGACTCAAGGACAAGCTGGGCAACCGGTCGAACGCCTCGAGCGAGGTGGAGTACGAGCAGGCCGAGGCGACCCTCGTGGGGGAGGAGGGGCGCGGCGTGCGCACCATCATCGACATGGTCACCCGCACACGGCTCGACTCGATGCTCGGCTCGCTGGCCGGCATGCGCCAGGGGGTCGCCGAGGCCGCCTGGCATGTGCGGCATCGATCGGCGTTCGGGCGCACCCTCATCGATCAGCCCGCGATGACGGCCGTGATCGCCGACCTGCAGCTCGAGGTCGAGGCGGGGACGGCGGTCGCGATGCGGCTCGCCCGTGCGTACGACGATGACGCCTCGGCACAGGATCGGGCGTTCCGCCGGCTGGCGACGGCGGTCATGAAGTACTGGGTGTGCAAGCGCGCGCCCGGCCACGCCGCCGAGGCGCTGGAGTGCCTCGGGGGCAACGGCATCACGACGGACTGGCCCCTCGAGATGCGGTACCGCGAGCAGCCGGTGATGGCGATCTGGGAGGGCTCGGGCAACGTGATCGCGCTCGACGTGCTGCGGGCGCTCGCCCGAGAACCCGAATCGCTCGAGGCCTTCGACGCCGAGGTGTCGGCGGTGCGGGGTGTGGACTCCCGGTTCGACGCCCATCTGGACCGCACGAGGCGTCTGGTGGCAGAGGCGGCGGCGGATCCGATGCCGGACGCCTCGGCGCGCAGGCTCGTCGAGGCCCTCGCGCTGACCCTGTCGGCGGCACAGCTGCTGCGCGCGGCGCCCGCCGTGGTCGCCGACGGGTTCATCGCCACCCGCATCGACGGCGGTTCCGGCCTGTTCGGTGCGCTGCCCCGAGGCGTGGACAGCGCCGCGATCGCCGCTCGCGCGTAGTTCAGCGAATTCACAGAAAGCCCGCGCGGCTCCCGATATTCCGGTCGGCGCAGCGATAGCGTCAGTGCCGCAAGAGGGGGGCGTCGACCGGAGTGAGCGGCCAAACGAGCCTCCTCTCCCACGAATCCCCAAGACAAAGGGCTCTCTCATGACTGGTACGGCACGCAAGGCGCTCGCAGAAGCGATCGCCACCTTCCTCTTCGTCCTCGCGATCATCGCGGCGGTCAACAGCGGCAGCCCGCTGACCCCGCTCGCGATCGGCTTCACCCTGATGGTGCTCGTGTACTCGACGGGTCACATCTCGGGTGCACACCTGAACCCGGCCGTCTCGGTCGGTGTGTTCCTGCGCGGCGGCCTCAGCGTCGTCGACTTCATCGCCTACCTCATCGCCCAGTTCGTCGGTGGTGCCGTGGCAGCGCTCGTCGCGCTCGCCGTGTGGCCCGCCGGGGACAAGGCCATGGTCATCGAGGTCGGGCCGGCGTTCCTCGTCGAGGCCCTCTTCACGCTGATCCTGGTGTGGGTCGTGCTCAACACCGCCACCTCGAAGGACACCGCGGGCAACTCCTTCTACGGTCTCGCGATCGGTGCGACCGTCTTCGTCGGTGCGGCCACGGTCGGATCGATCTCGGGCGGCGGCTTCAACCCGGCCGTCGCGCTCGGCCTCTCGGTCAGCGGTCACTTCGCGTGGAGCTCGCTGTGGCTGTACATCGTCGCCCCTGTCGTCGGCGCCGTGATCGCCGCGATCCTGTTCCGCGTGCTCAACACGGACGACGCCAAGAAGATCGCCGCCGCGGAGTAACCCGCAGCGGGAACGAAGCGCCGCATCCTCGTCGGAGGGTGCGGCGCTTCTGCGTGCGGCGATCGTCGCCGGGTGCACATGTCGGGAGAACGCACGGAGGTCGACAAGAAGAGTGTCGAATCGTCCTGCATCCGTGAATCCGTCCGACGGGTGACCGAGTGTCGGGTCAGCCGGCCGGGACCGAGGCGACGGCGGTCGGACCCGTGCCCGACGACACCGCATCGCGCGATAGTGCATCGCGAGACAGTGCATCACGAGACAGAGCGCTGCGGGCACGGGCCGCCGCCACGACCATCACGACGAGCGCGATGCCGGTGAGGATCGCTCCCATCCAGATCGGCGAGGTGTAGCCGAGCCCTGCCGAGATGCCCATTCCGCCCGCCCACGCACCGAGCGCGTTGCCGATGTTGAAGGCGCCGATGTTGGCGCCGGAGGCGAGGGTGGGCGCTCCGCCGGCGTACTGCATGACGCGGCTCTGCAGCCCGGGGACCGTGCCGAACCCGAACCCGCCCATCAGGAACAGGGCGATGATCGTGGCGATGCCCGACTGCGCGGCGACCGAGAACAGGGCGAGCACCATCACGAGGGCGGCGATGAAGATGACCAGGGTGCGGTCGATCGCACGGTCGGCGAGTCGTCCGCCCAGCCAGTTGCCGAGCACGAGGCCGGCGCCGAAGAGCACGAGCAGCCACGGCACGGTCGAGGTCGCGAAGCCGCTCACCTCGGTGAGCGTGTAGGCGATGTAGGTGAAGGCTCCGAACATCCCGCCGAACGCGAGGATCGTGACGACGAGCGAGAACCACACCTGACCGGAGCGGAAGGCGGACAGTTCGCTGCGCAGGCTGACGTGTGCGGTCGGCCGCGGGAGACGGGGGACCAGCAGCGCGATGCCGACGAAGGCCAGCACGCCGATGCCGGAGATCGCCCAGAACGTCGAGCGCCAGCCCAGCTCCTGGCCGAGGAAGGTGCCGAACGGCACGCCGAAGACGTTCGCGGCGGTGAGGCCGGTGAACATGATGGCGATGGCGCCCGCCTTCTTCTCGGGGGCGACGAGGCCGGCCGCGACGACGGAGCCGATGCCGAAGAACGCGCCGTGGCAGAGGGCGGCGATGATGCGGCCGAGCATGGCGATGCCGTAGTCGTCGGCGAGTGCGGTGAGAACGTTCCCGATGATGAACAGCACGATGAGGCCGAGCAGCACGGGCTTCTTGGGCAGTCGGGTCGCCGCGGCGGTGAGCACGAGGGCACCGACCACGACGGCCAGCGCGTAGCCGGAGATGAGCCAGCCGGCGGCGGACTCGGTGACGCCGAAGTCGTGCGCGACCTCGGGCAGCAGGCCCATGATGACGAACTCGGTGAGTCCGATGCCGAACGCCCCGATGGCGAGGGCGATCAGTCCTAGAGGCATGACGATTCTCCTGGTACATTGGTGGGGATACTTGCAGACGCGGCATATTGCGCATCGAAGGACAATGATTGCACACGCAAGTATCCGGCGCAAGCAACTATCTCGGAGGATGGCCATGGGTATCGGTGACGACGCGGTGGAGGTGCGCGCGCAGGGGTGGCGGACGCTCGCCGCCCTGCACGGCCTGATCGAGACGGCCCTGGAGCGCAGCCTGGCCGACGCCGCCTCGCTCTCGGTGGTCGAGTACACGGTGCTGGATGCGCTCGACCGTCAAGACGGATGGCATATGCGCATGCAGCAGCTCGCCCGAGCCGCGGCCCTGAGTCCCAGCGCCACGACACGCCTGGTCAACCGTCTGGAAGACCGCGGACTCCTCACCCGGATCCTCTGCGCCGACGATCGTCGGGGCATCTACACCGAGCTCACCCCCGCAGGGCGTGAGCTCTACGAGCGGGCTCGACCCATCCACGACGCCGCCCTCGCGCAGGTGCTCGAAGATGCCGCGGCGCAGCCGGAACTCGCCCCCGTCGTCGACGCGCTGCACGGCGTCGCGCTGCCGGCGCTCGCCGCGGGCTGATCGAGACGCATGCACGGCTCCGCTGCGCCCTCCTCCCGCACCCTCCTCGTCGGCTCCGGCAAGATCGCCGCGCGCCTGGCGCCACAGTTCCTCGAAAACGGCGAGGTGTACGCGCTGCGTCGAAGCGACAGTCCTCCTCCTGCGGGTGCGATCGGGATCCGCGCCGACCTGGCGGCGCCGCTCGCCGCGCGGCTTCCCACGGTCGACCGCATGCTCGTCACGCTCCCACCCGGTGACACCCCCGCCGCCTATCGCACCGCGCTGACGCATCTCGCCGCCGCCCTGCCGGCGATCCCCGCGCGCACGGTGTTCGTGTCGTCGACCGGGGTCTTCGACGGTTCGGGGTCGGCGCGGCCGATCACCGAGCGGGATCAGCCCGGGCCCACGAGCATGCGCTCGCGAGGGCTTCTCGACGGGGAGCGGGCAGCGGTCGAGATCTTCGACGCGACGATCGTGCGGCCGGCGGGAATCTACGGACCCGGACGCGAGTACCTTCTGCGCACGGTGCGCGCGGGGGTGGCGGTGGAACATGCGCGACGTACCAACCGCATCCACGAGACCGACCTCGTCCGCACGCTCGAGATGCTGCTGCGGATGCCGGAGCCGCCACGACTCCTGCACGCCGTGGACGAGAGCCCTGCTCCGCTCGGCGACGTCGTCACGTTCATCGCACGCGAGCTGGGGGTCGAGGTGCCGCCGGATATCGCCTCGGCGGAACCGGGCGGGTTCGTCTATGACGGCACCCTCCTGCGGTCCATGCTCGGCCGCCTCGACTACCCCACCTATCGAGAGGGTTACGTCGCGATGATCGCCGGCTCGGCCGCGTAGCCTGGGGCCATGACGAACACAGCCGCACGCACCGCCATCGACGTCGTCGACTGGCGGCGTCGGGTCTTCGCCCTGTACGACGCCGTTCGGATCGCCGACTCCCCGGAGGAGGCGCACGAGCTCTGGCGGATCGAACGGGACGAACTGATGCTCCGCCATCCCGCCACCCCGCTGCTGTCGGAGGATCGGGCGCTCTTCGAAGGACTCCCGATCGCCTCGTACGATCCGCAGTGGCGATTCGAACTGCCTGTCCTCGCCGCCGATGAGGGAGGCTTCGAGTTCGCGACCGGCACCGACGGCATCGTTCCGTTCGAGCGCGTCGGTCGGGTCGAGATCCCCGACGCCGGGTCGCTCGACGTCTGGCGGCTGAAGTCCTACGGCGGCGGTCTCTTCATCCCGCTGCGCGACGCGCTCGCCGGTCGTCCCGGCGGAACCTACGGCGGCGGGCGCTACCTGATCGACACGATCAAGGGTGCCGACCTGGGGTCGGATGCGGACGGCGGCACGATCGTGCTCGACTTCAACTTCGCCTACAACCCTTCGTGCGCGTACGACCCGGCGTGGGCCTGCCCGCTCGCGCAGCCGGGCAACGTGCTCCCGGTGCCGGTCCCGGTGGGCGAGATGTACGGAACTCCGTCCTCCTGAACGTCCCGTTCCGCGGGCCGCTGCGCGGGATCCGCACTTCTTTGTGACGTTTCGGCCCTTCCGCACGTCCTATCTCCGAGCGAGCGTTTCGCTCCCGGCGGGAGTCTCATACGGGACCCGCGACCGGTCTTCAGATCGAGATGGGACACCTCATGGCAAACCAGGACCAGACCACCCCCGCTCCGGCAGAGAAGGAGCTCGCCCAGGCCGCACCGAAGGCCGCCACCGGCGCATCGCGCGTCGACCGGTCGAGCGGATTCTCCGCATCGCGCGTCCCCACGGACGCCAATGCCGCGGGCAAGACCACCATCGCCGACGGCGTGGTCGCCAAGGTCGCCGGCATCGCCGCACGTGAGGTCGCCGGCGTCTACGCGCTCGGCGGCGGCGGCGCACGTGCCTTCGGTGCGATCCGCGACGTGATCAACGCCACCGACCTCGCCCAGGGCGTCAAGGTCGAGGTGGGCGACACGCAGGCCGCCGCCGACCTGACCATCGTGGTCGAGTACCCGGCGCCGATCCAGGACGTCGCGAACAACGTCCGTGCCGCTGTCGCGGGCGCGATCAGCCGCCTGGTCGGCCTCGAGGTCGTCGAGGTCAACGTCGAGGTCAACGACGTGCACGTGCCCGGCGACGACAGCGACGAGAGCGAAGAGTCGCGAGTCTCATGAGTGCCACAACGGTCGGCGCCCTGATCGGCGCTCTCCTCGCTCTCGCGGCTCTGCTGTTCGGCTTCTGGGGATTCCTCCTCATGGCCGTCTTCGCGGGCATCGGCGCGCTCGTGGGTCGGATCGCGTCCGGCAAGCTCGACGTCCGCGGTCTCGCGGACGTCTTCACCGGGCGGCGCACCTCCTGATGCGCGCCGACCAGCACATCGCCGGCGGCGCTCCCTCGGGAGCCGCCGCCGGCGGGGCCGCCGTCCGCGGACGCGTCGAGGTGAAGGATCGCGTCTACCGCACCGTCACCGAGAAGGCGTCTGCGACGTTGATCGGGGTGCCTCGCAGCGACGTGAAGGTCGATGTCGCCGAGCACCCGCGGGGGATCAGCGTGCGGATCGCCACGCCTCTTCCCGTTCCCCGCCTGGACGACACGGCCGCGATCGCGCAGACCGTGCCCGTCCTCGAACGTGCGCGGGATCTGCAGGAGCAGCTGCAGCAGAGCCTGAGCACGATCCTCGGACGCAACGTCATCCGCATCAATCTCACCGTCACCGGTGCCACCATCCCGGAAAGGAGACGAGTGCAATGAGCACCCCGGTTCTGCGCCGTGTCATCCGACGCGAGACGCACTCGCCGCGCACCGTCGCGATGTTCGTCGCGGTCATCCTGCTCATCCTCGCCCTCGCGTACATCGGGCTCGAGATCGTGCTGAGCCTCGCCGCGCAGCCCGCACTCCTGGTCGGTCCCGCCGCGGCGGGAGGCTGGCTCATCGGGTTGCCCACCGCACAGCCCGCCGGGCTCGTGATCGCCGGCAGTGTGGTGCTCGCCCTCATCGGGCTGACCTTCGTGGTGCTGGCCATCACGCCGGGGCGACTGTCCAAGCACGTGCTGGATGCCGGCGGACGCGCGGTGGTCGTCGACAACGGCGTGATCGCCAGTGCGTTGGCTCAGCATGTCGCGGAGGAGACGGGTCTCACCCGCGACAGCATCACCGTCGGTGTCGGACACCGCACCGTCGACGTGACCGTGCGCCCGGGAATCGGCGTGCCTCTCGACGCATCCGACGTGCGGGCAGCCGCCGAGGCGGAGCTGCAGTCGTATCGGCTGACCGACAGGGTTCGCACGCGGGTGCGCATCGAGCGCCCCACCGAGAAGGAAGACGAGCTGTGAACAACACCAACCGTGCGCTGAATCGCACCCTGCTCCTGATCATCGGGCTGCTGTTCCTCGCGCTCGGCGCCCTCGGCATCGCCATCATGAGCTGGCCGACGCTGTCCGACATCTGGACAGCAGGCGGCAGGGATGCGCGGTCCTGGCTGGACCAGGCGATCGCCGCGACCGCCATCGCGGGAGGAGCACTGTCGTGGATCGGCATCGGCGCGGTCGTCGCGATCGTGGTCGTGATCGTGCTGCTGATCCTCGCGCTCACGAGCATCGCCGGACGGCGTTCGAAGACCGTGCTCCGCTCGACGGGAGCGCAGAACCCGCTGGGGCGTGTGACGGTCAACGAGTCGTTCGTCTCGGACGCGGTGAAGAACTCCCTCACGACGCGCGACGAGGTCCTCTCGGCGCAGGTGACGGCCAACGATGTGCGTCGCAGCCCGGTGCTGCACGTCTCCGTGACGCCGCGTCAGAACACCGACCCGCGGGAGCTCGTCGACCATGTCGACCGTCTGCTCGCCAACCTCGCTGTCCTCACCGGACGCGACACCGCGACGTTCGTCTCGATCCACACGAGCCTCCGGGCCCGGCTCGCGCACGACCAGCGCCGTCTCTCCTGAGAAAGCAGGCATCATGCGCAACAAGATCCTCCTCATCGTCGGCGTCGCCTTCGTCGCCTACATCTTCGGCAGTCGTGCGGCGACGGTGCAGATCGACAAGGGCGAGTCGGTCCGGCACCAGCTGGTGCGGTTGTGGAACGACCCCCGGGCGCGGAAGCGGCGCAAGAAGGCCGCCGAGAAGGCGTCGAGGAAGGTACGCAAGGCCCTCCGCCGCTGACGTGCGGCTGGTCGGCGTCGCTCAGACCGGGCGGGCCGTCGAATCCCGCACGACGAGCTCCGGCTGGAACACCACCCGCTCGCGCTCGGACCGCCCGCCGGCCTCTCGCAGCATCAGATCGACGGCCGTGTATCCGATGAGTTCCGCGGGCTGACGGATCGACGAGAGCGGGACGACGGCCGCGGCGGCGAAGTCGATGTCGTCGTAGCCGATGAGCGCGATCTCGTCCGGCACCCGGATGCTGCCCCGCATCATGAGCGCCTGCAGAACCCCCATGGCGAGCAGGTCGTTCGCGGCGAAGATGGCGTCGGGCCGGTCCTCCGGGGCCCGCGCGCTGAGGGTCTCTCCGGCGGCGCGGCCGGCGAGCACGCTCAGCGAGTCGGTCAGGATGACCTCGAGGGAGACCTCCGCCTCGTTCGCCGCCTTGCTGGCACCCTCGAGACGGTCGACCACCTGACGGATGCCCATCGGCCCGCCGACGAAAGCGATGCGGCGCCGCCCCTGGGCAGCGAGGTGCTGCACGGCGAGGTAGCCGCCGCCCACGTCGTCGACCGAGACCGAGGAGAAGCTCTCATCGGCGACCTCACGGTCGACGAGCACCACGGTCGTCCCGCGGTCGCGGAGACGGCGGAGACGCGGGAGGTCGTCGGCGAGAGGGGAGATGAGCAGCCCGGCGATGCGCTGCTCCTCGAACAGGTCGATGTAGGCGCGTTCGCGTTCGACCTTCTCGTCGCTGTTGCCGAGGGTCACCGTCATCCGGGCCTCGGCGGCGCGTTCCTCCGCGCCGCGGGCGATATCGGTGAAGAACGGGTTGCGCACATCGAGCACCACGAGGCCGATCGAGCGGCTCTGGCCGGCCCGGAGCTGCCGGGCCGCATCGTTGCGCACGAACCCGAGCTTCTCGATGGCGGCCGTGACACGTTCCACCGTGGCGGGAGAGACCTTGTCCGGATGGTTCAGGACGTTCGAGACGGTCCCGACAGACACGGATGCGGCGAGAGCGACATCTCGAACACTGACGACCACGACGTATTCCTTTCCGCGGGATCCGCGAAACCTCTCCCTGAAACGTACCACTGCTCATTCCGTGACTTGACAGCAGCCCACCCAGGGTCGTAATTTACAGATGCTCCACTCTTTAAAACGATTCAATCCGCAGGGATGATCCTGCAGTTTAGGTCCGATCAATGACGATTCCCTCTGGGGCTCCCGGTGCTCCACCGGCGCTCGAGCTCCGCGACATCCGAAAGTCGTTCGGTGCGGTGGTCGCTCTCCGTTCCGGGACGCTGTCGGTCGACGGCGGTTCCATCCACGCTCTGGTCGGCGAGAACGGGGCGGGCAAGTCGACCCTCGTGAAGATCGTCGCCGGCCTGTACCAGCGCGACGAAGGGATTTTCCGGTTCCACGGCGAAGACGTGGACTTCACCTCGACCGCACAGTCCAAGAGCGCGGGCGTCGCCGTGATCTACCAGGAGCCGACGCTCTTCCCCGACCTCTCGGTCACCGAGAACATCTTCATGGGCCGCCAGCCCACGGGGCGCTTCGGACGGATCGATCGCAAGGCCATGCGGCACGAGGTCGAGCGCCTGTTCACCCGGCTCGGCGTGACCATCGACCCCGACCGTCCGGCGGAGGGCCTCTCGATCGCCGATCAGCAGGTCATCGAGATCGCGAAGGCCGTCTCGCTCGACGCGAGCCTTCTCGTCATGGACGAGCCCACCGCCGCTCTGTCCGGCGTCGAGGTCGAGCGCCTGTTCACGATCGCCCGCAGCCTCCGCGACGAGGGCCGCGCGCTCATCTTCATCTCGCACCGCTTCGACGAGGTCTTCGCCCTCTGCGACACCGTCACCGTCATGCGCGACGGCGCCTACATCGCCACCAGTGCGATCGCCGACACCTCGGTCGAGGAGATCGTGCACCAGATGGTCGGTCGAGAGGTGACCGAGCTGTTCCCCAAGCAGGAGACCACGGTCGGCGCTCCGCTGCTCGAGGTGGAGAACCTCACCAGCCCCGGTGTCTTCCACGACATCTCGTTCACCGTGCGCGCGGGCGAGATCGTGGGCCTTGCCGGTCTCGTCGGAGCCGGCCGCAGCGAAGTCGCGCGTGCCGTGTTCGGGGTCGACCCCTATCGCGAGGGCGCCGTCACGATGCAGGGCGCGCGCATCCCGCGCAACCGCCCCACCGATGCCATGCGGGCCGGTCTCGCGCTCGTTCCCGAAGACCGCCGCAAGCAGGGACTCGTGATCGAATCGGGCGTCGGCGGCAACATCACCCTCTCGATCCGCCGCCAGCTCGCGAAGCTGGGCTTCCTCACCACCGGGATCGAGAACCGCGCCGCCCGGGAATGGGCCACCCGGCTCGAGGTCAAGACGCACGCCCTCGACACGGTCGCCGCGACGCTCTCCGGCGGCAACCAGCAGAAGGTCGTCCTCGCCAAGTGGCTCGCCACGCAGCCGAAGGTCCTCATCATCGACGAGCCGACCCGAGGCATCGACGTCGGCACCAAGTCCGAGGTGCACCGCC
Source organism: Microbacterium sp. K27 (assembly GCF_004794435.1). Lineage (NCBI taxonomy): Bacteria > Bacillati > Actinomycetota > Actinomycetes > Micrococcales > Microbacteriaceae > Microbacterium > Microbacterium sp. K27. The sequence continues at coordinate 113,858 of NZ_SSDK01000040.1, read as the reverse complement.
TGCTCTCCGAGCTCGCCGGGCAGGGCATGGGAATCCTCATGATCTCGTCCGAACTGCCGGAGGTGCTCGGCATGGCCGACCGCGTCCTCGTCATGCGCGAGGGGCGGATCACCGCAGAGATCGCCCGCTCGGAGGCCACTTCCGAGAACGTCATGTACGCCGCGACGCACGCATCGGAGCTCTCCTCGTGACCACCGCCATCCCCGTCTCCTCGATGACGAAGAGGTTCGCAGCCCTCGGCAGGGCGCGAGAGTTCGGCATCCTCCTCGCCCTGGCGCTCGTGATCATCGCCGCCACGACGAACAACTCCAACTTCCTGTTCAGCCCCGACGGCTGGCGCGACCTGCTCCTCACGCCCTCGATCCTCGTGCTCGTCGCCGTCGGACAGGCCATCGTCCTCATCACCCGCAACGTCGACCTCTCGGTCGGCTCGGTCATGGGGCTCACCGCCTACCTCACCGGTCGCCTGTTCATCGACGTCCCCGGCATCCCGATCATGATCGTGGTGGTGGCCGCCGTCGTGTTCGGAGCCCTCCTCGGACTCATCAACGGGGCGCTGGTCGCCTTCGCCAAAGTGCCCGCCATGGTGATCACCCTCGGCACGCTCTACGCCTACCGCGGCATCAACGTGCTGTGGACCGGCAGCGACCGGGTGAACGCCTCCGACATGCCGAAGGACTTCCTCGCCCTCGGCACCGGGCAGCTCATCGGCATCCCGATCCTCACGATCGTCGCACTCATCGTGCTCGCCGCAGCCGCCTGGTACATGAAGAACACCCGTGGCGGCCGCGAGTACTACGCGATCGGATCCGATCCCGCGGCCGCGGAGCTCTACGGCCTCCGCGTCACGCGCCGCGTGCTGACCGCCTTCGTCGTCTCCGGTGCGCTCGCCGGTCTCGCCGGGGTGTTCTACGCCGCCCGCTACGGCACCATCAACTCGCAGGCCGGAGCCGGGTGGGAGCTCGACGCGGTGGGCGCGGCCGTGATCGGCGGCGTCGCGATCACCGGCGGCATCGGCTCGGTCTGGGGGGCGGCGATCGGTGCGGTGCTGCTGCTCACGATCAACCGGGCCCTTCCCATCCTCGGCATCCCCGACTTCTGGCAGCGCGCCGTCGTCGGCCTCCTGATCATCGGCGCGATCGTGCTCGACCGTGTCCTCGCCGTCCGCCAGAAACGACGGCTCATCGAAGCGAGGGACAAGTCATGACCGCCGCGACCGCGACCGCGACCACCCGGGTGATCCGCGACTTCGACAAGCCGCTCTGGCGGCGTGTGCTCCTCACGAGGGAGATGGCGATCGTCGCCCTGCTCGTCCTCGTCGTCATCGCCTCCGCGAGCACGGTGCGCGGCTTCGGTCAGCCGATCACGCTCACCTACCTGCTCCTCGACATCGCCCCGATCCTCCTGATCGCCCTGCCGATGACGCTCGTCATGATCACCGGCGAGATCGACCTGTCGGTCGGCAGCATGGTGGGGCTCTCCAGCGTCGTCACCGGAGCGCTCGTGCAGGGCGGGATCCCCTTCGAGGTCGCCGCGCTCGCCGCGCTGCTCGTCGGTCTGGTCGGCGGTGCCTTCAACGGGTTCCTCGTGACCGTCGTCGGCCTGCCCTCGCTCGCGGTGACCATCGGAACCCTCGCGCTGTTCCGCGGCCTCGCGGTCGGCCTGCTCGGCACCGCGGCGGTCACGGAGTTCCCCGAGTTCTGGACCGACCTCGCCAAGGCGAAGCTCGCCGGCACGACGATCCCCGTGGTCATGATCCCCTTCCTACTCCTGCTGGTGGGCTTCATCCTCCTGCTGCACTACACCCCGTTCGGGCGTGGTGTGTACGCGATCGGACTGTCGAAGGACGCCGCCAGGTTCTCGGGCGTGCACGTGGAGCGGACGAAGTTCATCCTCTTCGTGCTCTCCGGAGTGGTCGCCGCGTTCGCCGGGGTGTTCTACACGCTCCGCTACGGCAGCGCGCGAGGTGACAACGCCACCGGCCTCGAGCTGCAGGTGATCGCCGCTGTCGTCCTCGGCGGGGTCTCGGTGTTCGGCGGGCGGGGAAAGCTCTACGGCGTCGTCGCCGCGGCCCTGCTCATCGGCTCACTCGCCAGCGCGCTGCGACTGATGAACGTGACCTCCGACGTGATCAACATCATCACCGGCGCCCTGCTGATCGTCTCGGTGGTCGCCGCCAGCTTCCTCGCCTGGCTGCAGAAGGCTCGGCGCAGACCAGGACGTTCGACCACCGGCGCCGCACCCACAGCTTCATGACGCCGACGCCGCAATAGCGGCACCCCTCACGAAAGGAACAGAACAATGATGTTTGCACGCAAGCGTGTGACCGCGTTCGCCGCCATCGCGGTGGCCGCAGCGGTCGCCCTGTCCGGATGCGCGAGCACCGGCAGCGGAGACGGCGGCGACGGCGGCGGAGACGGCAACCTCGCCATCACCTTCCTGCCCAAGAACCTCGGAAACCCCTACTTCGACACGTCGAGCAAGGGCGGCAAGGCGGCCGTCGAGGAGTTCGGCGGCACGTTCGCCGAGGTCGGGCCGGCCGAAGCCACCCCCGATGCGCAGGTCAGCTACATCAACACGGCCACGCAGCAGGGTGTCGGAGCACTCGTCGTCTCGGCGAACGATCCGAAGGCGATCTGCGACGCGCTGAACGAAGCGCGCGACGCCGGCGTGAAGGTCGTCACCTTCGACTCTGACACCAACCCGGAATGCCGCGACGTCTTCATCAACCAGGCGGACTCCGAGGGCATCGCGAAGGTCCAGGTCGACCAGATCGCCGAGCAGATCGGCGGCGCCGGAGAGATCGCCATCCTCTCGGCCTCGGCCAACGCGACCAACCAGAACGCCTGGATCGACCTGATGAAGGAGTACCTCGCCAGCGATTACCCCGACATCACGCTCGTCGAGACCGTCTACGGCGACGACGACGACCAGACGTCGTTCGACAAGACCGCGGCCCTGCTGCAGACCCACCCTGACCTCAAGGGCATCATCTCGCCCACGACGGTCGGCATCGCGGCAGCCGCCCGCTACCTGTCCACCTCCGACTACAAGGGCAAGGTCGCCCTCACCGGTCTCGGCACCCCGAACCAGATGCGCGAATACGTCGAGGACGGCACCGTCACGTCGTTCGCGCTGTGGAACCCGGAAGACCTCGGCTACCTCGCGGCCTTCGCGGCGCAGGCGCTCATCGAGGGCGACATCACGGGCAAGAAGGGCGACAGCTTCACCGCCGGTGACCTCGGCGAGTACACGGTCGGAGACGACGGCGTCGTGCTGCTCGGCGACCCGTTCGTGTTCAACGCCGACAACATCGGCGAGTTCGACTTCTGATGGACACCGGGCGCCCGGCCGGCACAGTGGTCGGCCGGGCGCTCGCAGAAAGGCCCTCATGACCCGCGTATGCGTCAAGCTCCAGGTGCGACCGGAGCTCCTGGACGAGTACCGCGAGCGTCACGCGCCCGTGTGGCCGGAGATGCTCGCCGAGATCGCGGCGGCCGGACGCCGCAACTACTCGCTGTTCCTCGCTCCCGACGGTGAGCTCATCGGCTACTACGAGACCGATGACGACGCCGCGGCCCAGGCGTATCTCGCCGCGTCGCCCGTCGCCGCGCGCTGGGAGGCCGAGATGAGTCGCTTCTTCGTCGGCCTCGACGGCCGACCGGACCAGGCCGCCCCCACACTTCCCGAGGTGTTCCACCTCGAAGACCAGCTCTCCTCCTCCGGTCTCCAGAACGAAAGCAGTGCATCGTGAGCATCCTCACCCCCTCGAACCTCGCCATCCTCGAGAAGCAGGGCATCGAGCTCCCCAGCTGGGCCTTCGGCAACTCCGGCACGCGTTTCAAGGTGTTCGGCACCCCCGGCACGCCGCGGGATCCGTGGGAGAAGATCGCCGACGCCGCCCAGGTCAACCGCTACACGGCACTCGCTCCCGCGGTGGCGCTGCACATCCCGTGGGACGTGGTGGACTCGTACTCCGATCTGCGCACGCACGCCGAGGATCACGGAGTCACCCTCGGCACGGTCAACTCCAACACGTTCCAGGACGATGACTACAAGTTCGGCGCCCTCACGCACGAGGACGCCGCGATCCGGCGGAAGGCGATCGACCACCACCTGGCCTGCATCGACGTGATGGATGCGACCGGCAGCCGCGACCTCAAGATCTGGCTGGCCGAGGGGTCGAACTATCCCGGCCAGGCCGACATGCGCGGGCGCCAGGACCGCCTGCAGGACTCGCTGCAGAAGATTTACGACCGCCTCGGCGACGACCAGCGCCTCGTGCTCGAGTACAAGTTCTTCGAGCCGGCGTTCTATCACACCGACGTCCCGGACTGGGGCACTTCGTACGCGCAGGTCAGCGCGCTCGGCGACAAGGCGATGGTGTGCCTCGACACGGGCCACCACGCCCCGGGCACGAACATCGAGTTCATCGTGATGCAGCTGCTGCGCCTCGGCAAGCTCGGCTCGTTCGACTTCAACTCGCGCTTCTACGCCGACGACGACCTGATCGTGGGCGCGGCCGACCCGTTCCAGCTGTTCCGCATCCTGTTCGAGGTGATCCGCGGGGGCGGCCTGAACAACCCCGACGTGGCGTTCATGCTCGACCAGTGCCACAACGTCGAGGACAAGATCCCCGGCCAGATCCGCTCGGTGCTCAACGTGCAGGAGATGACGGCGCGTGCGCTGCTCGTCGACCGTGACGCGCTCGCCGTTGCCCAGAGGTCGGGCGACGTGCTCGCCGCGAACGCCCTCTTCATGGATGCCTTCTACACCGACGTGCGGCCCGCCCTGGCCGAATGGCGGGAGTCGCGCGGTCTCGCCGCCGATCCGATGGCCGCCTATCTCGCCTCCGGCTACCAGGAGCGGATCGCCGCCGAGCGGGTGGGCGGAGTGCAGGCCGGCTGGGGTGCCTGACCGCAGGTCCTCTGTTCCCCTCCCGTGATCCCTTCGAAAGACATTGAGATGACCAACGCCACCGCCGCCGCTCTGATCGCCCGGTCGAACCGCCTCGGCGCCGACCCGAAGAACACCAACTACGCCGGAGGAAACACCTCGGCCAAGGGCACCGAGACCGATCCCGTCACGGGCCAGCCGGTCGAGCTGATGTGGGTCAAGGGCTCTGGCGGCGACCTCGGCACCCTGACCGAGAGCGGTCTCGCCGTGCTGCGCCTCGACCGCATGCGCGCGCTCGTCGACGTGTACCCCGGACTCGACCGCGAAGACGAGATGGTCGCCGCCTTCGACTACTGCCTGCACGGCAAGGGGGGTGCCGCCCCGTCGATCGACACCGCCATGCACGGTCTGGTCGACGCCGCGCACGTCGACCACCTGCATCCCGATTCGGGCATCGCGATCGCCACCGCGGCCGACGGCGAAGCGCTGACGACGAAGATCTTCGGCGACAAGGTGGTCTGGGTGCCGTGGCGTCGTCCCGGCTTCCAGCTCGGACTCGACATCGCCGAGATCAAGAAGCAGCACCCTCAGGCGATCGGTTGCATCCTCGGCGGGCACGGCATCACCGCCTGGGCCGACACGTCGGAGGAGGCCGAGGCGAACTCCCTCTGGATCATCGACACCGCCGCCGCCTACATCGCCGAGCACGGCAAGGCCGACCCGTTCGGCGGCGTCCGCTCGGGCTTCGAGGCCCTCCCCGCGCCCGAGCGCCGTGAGCGCGCTGCGGCCCTCGCCGGCACCATCCGGGGCATCGCCTCGACCGACAAGCCGATGGTCGGACACTTCACCGACGCCGACGTCGTCCTCGACTTCCTGGCGTCGGAACAGGCGCCCGCCCTCGCCGCGCTCGGCACCAGCTGCCCCGACCACTTCCTGCGCACCAAGGTGAAGCCGCTGATCCTCGACCTGCCGGCCACGGCGTCCGCCGAGGAGCAGATCGCGCGCCTGCACGAGCTGCACGAGCAGTACCGCACCGACTACCAGGCGTACTACGACGCGCACGCGACGGCCACGTCTCCTGCCATCCGCGGTGCCGACCCGCTCATCGTGCTGATCCCCGGTGTCGGCATGTTCTCCTACGGTGCGAACAAGCAGACCGCCCGCGTCGCCGGCGAGTTCTACGTCAACGCGATCAACGTGATGCGTGGCGCCGAGGCCCTGTCGACCTATTCGCCGATCTCCGACGCCGAGAAGTTCGACATCGAGTACTGGGCGCTGGAGGAGGCCAAGCTGCAGCGCATGCCGAAGCCGAAGTCGCACCAGGGCCGTATCGCCTTCGTCACCGGCGCCGCATCCGGCATCGGCAAGGCCATCGCGACCCGCCTCGCGGCCGAGGGCGCCTGTGTCGTCGTCGCCGACCTCGACGCCTCGAAGGCGCAGGCCGCGGCCGCCGAGCTCGGCAACACCGATGTCGCGATCGGCATCGCGGCAAACGTCGCCGACGCCGAGGCCGTGCAGGCCGCCCTGAACGAGGCGGTGCTCGCGTTCGGCGGTGTCGACCTCGTGGTCAACAACGCCGGGCTCTCGCTCTCGAAGCCGCTGCTCGAGACCACCGAGAAGGACTGGGATCTGCAGCACGACGTGATGGCCAAGGGATCGTTCCTCGTGTCCAAGGCCGCCGCCCGCGTTCTCATCGACCAGAAGCTCGGGGGTGACATCATCTACATCTCGTCCAAGAACTCGGTCTTCGCCGGCCCCAACAACATCGCCTACTCCGCCACCAAGGCCGACCAGGCGCACCAGGTGCGACTGCTCGCGGTCGAGCTCGGCGAGTACGGTATCCGTGTGAACGGCATCAACCCCGACGGCGTGGTCCGCGGCTCCGGCATCTTCGCCTCGGGCTGGGGCGCGAACCGTGCCGCGACCTACGGCGTCGCCGAAGAAGACCTCGGTCAGTACTACGCGAACCGCACGATCCTCAAGCGCGAGGTCGTGCCCGAGAACGTGGCCGACGCCGTCTACGTGCTGACCGGTCCCGAGCTCAGCCGCACCACGGGTCTGCACATCCCCGTCGACTCCGGCGTCGCCGCGGCGTTCCTGCGATGAGCGTGCGCGCGGTCGCGGCCGTCGATCTCGGGGCGACCAGCGGCCGTGTGATGATCGGGCGGATCGGGGAGGGGAGGCTCGAGCTCGAGCTCGTGTCGCGCTTCCCCAATGGCCCTGTGGAGCGCGACGACGGTCTGCACTGGGACTTCTCGGCCCTGTACGAGCACGTCGTGGCGGGTCTGACTGAGGCGGTACGGCGCGAACCGGCGATCGAGAGCATCGGGATCGATTCCTGGGCCGTCGACTACGGGCTGCTCGCGGACGGCGCTCTTCTCGCCGAGCCGTTCCACTACCGCGATTCCCGCACCGCCCGGGGCGTCGCAGAGGTGCACGACATCGTTCCGTTCGCCGATCTCTACGCCCGCGACGGACTGCAGTTCCTGCCTTTCAACACCCTGTACCAGTACCGGGTCGACGAGCGGATCGCGGACGCGGACGTGGCGCTGCTCATCCCCGACCTGATCGCGTTCCTGCTCACGGGCGTCAGCGCGGCGGAGCGGACGAATGCCTCCACGACGGGGTTGCTCGGAGTGGACGACGGGGAGTGGGACACCGAGCTCGCATCGCGCATCGGCATCCCGTCGCGCATCCTCCCTCCGCTCATCGACCCCGGCGCGGTGATCGGGTCGCTGCGTCCGGATCTCGCCGCCCGGATCGGCGCCGACCTCCCGGTGATCGCAGTCGGTTCGCACGACACCGCCTCGGCAGTGGTCGCCGTGCCGATGACGTCGCCTTCCGCCGCGTACATCTCGTGCGGCACGTGGGGTCTCGTCGGACTGGAGCTGACCGAACCCGTGCTGACGGACGCCGCGCGCGAGGCGAACTTCACCCATGAGCTCGGCGTCGATGGTCGATACCGCTTTCTGCACAACGTCACCGGTCTGTGGCTGCTGAGCGAGAGCGTGCGGGCGTGGGAGGGGGAGGACGGCGCGTCGATCGATCTGGCGGAGCTGCTCGCTGCGGCAGCCGCGGTCTCGGATGGGGTGCCGCTGTTCGATGCGAACGATCCTTCGCTCAGCGCGCCCGGCGACATGCCCGCCCGCATCGCCGCGCTGATCCAGGCGGACGGGGCCTCTGTTCCGACGAGCCGTGCGGCGTTCGCGCGCAGCATCGTGGAGAGCATCGCGGCGGCCTTCGCCGCGACCGTGCGGACGGCGTCCGCCCTCTCGGGCCGCGACGTCGACGTGATCCACCTCGTCGGGGGCGGCTCGCTCAACGCGCTCCTCTGCCAGGCCACCGCCGATCGCTCCGGGCTCCCGGTGCTGGCCGGTCCCGTCGAGGCGACCGCTCTCGGCAACGTGCTCGTGCAGGCGCGTGCCCTGGGCGCTGCTGCCGCCGACCTGGAGGGGCTGCGCGCGCTCGTCGCGGCGACACACCCGGTGCGCCGATTCGATCCGCGAGGCTGACGCGACGTCGGGAACGCGGCCGCGGCTCAGAGCACGCGCGTGTTCGGCAGCGAGCTCACGGTCGGTCGGGCGTAGGCGCGGCGCCGGGCGGAGATGTCGGTCGGTCGTGCGGCACGCGGAACGCTCCGCTCCACGGCGATCACCTCGAACTCCTGGATCTGTGCGGGGCGCACCGGGGTGAGGTGGATCATGCAGATCAGCTCGCCGCGTTCGGCGGGGATCGACCAGGTGATGTCTGCCGGGGTCGCCGCGGAGACGACCTCGGGCGCGCCGCGGTCGCGGAGCAGCGGGCCCACCTGGGCGATGAGCTCGTCGATCGCAGCTCGGCGCTGGGGGAGCGGGCGGTCGAAGTCGATGTTGTCGGCGAAGATCGCGGCGGCCGTACCGTCGTCCCAGGAGCGGATCAGCTCGTCGGCGGCGGACATCAGCCGATGCGTCTCCGGCCACGGCTGCACGGTGCGGGCGGGGGTGTCGTGGAAGGCGAGGGCGCGGAACAGGGCGTCCTCCGACAGGGCGACCGGGTTGCTCCGGTGGCTGTTGGTGAACACGACGACGCCCTTCCCGGATCCTGCGTGCCACACCATGTTCAGGATGAATCCCGGAAGGCCGCCGCTGTGCGTGACGATGCGTCCGCGGTGCAGGTCTTCGCGCACGAAGAGTCCGAGCGCGTAGCCCCCGGTGACGAACTTCCAGGTGCCTTCGGGGCGTGCCTGGAGCGACGGGATGTCGACCTGATGGATGCGCTGCAGTTCGCGCCGTGACGCCCGGCTGACGACGGCATCGTCACTGCTCGCGGGTGTCGACGCGGGCTGTGTGGCGGCGGCGAGGAAGCGCACCCAGATGCTGAGGTCGTTGATCGTCGACTCCATGCCGCCGGCGGCGGCCATGGCATCGGACACGGCGGGAGGGAACCCCACCCAGTCGCCGTCGGTGTTCAGCGAGTAGCCGACCGCTCGGCGGAATCCCTCTTCCGGTGCGCGGTTGTCGAACCAGGTGCTGTTCATCCCGAGCGGATGCAGGATCTCGTCGGTGACCCAGTCCTCCACGCGTCGGCTCACGGCTTTGCCTACGGCGAGACCGGCCATCGTGAAGCCGATGTTCGAGTACTCGAAGGCGCTTCCCGGATGGGTGCTGTAGTTGAAGCCGGGTCTGATCCGTTCGACCAGCTCCGCCTCGGAGAGGCCCAGGAACGGGTCGACCCACGAGTTGTCCTCGGTGAGTCCGCCGCCCATGCTGAGCAGCTGCCGCAGCGTCGGGGCGGCAGCCGGTTCGTCACCCACCGTGCCGTGCCACTCCGGATAGAAGTCGGTGATGGGGGCTTCCAGGTCGAGGAGCCCGCGGTCTCGGGCGAGCAGGGCGCCGAGTGCGACGAAGCTCTTGGTCATCGAGGCGATCGGGAAGACCGTGTCGGCGTCAGGGGCGGTGCCGTCGTCGTCGGCGGTCCCGAACCCCCGGGTGTGCTCCAGTCCGTCGGTGCCGACGAGTCCGTACACGAGCCCCGGCGACTGACCCGCAGCCGTGTACTGACCGAAGAATGCGTCGAGCTGGTCGACGAGCGGCACGACCAGGGTTTCGCTGGACATGGAGACTCCTTTGTTCGGGCGTGCTCTCGCGGCGGGTGCTCTCAAGCAGAACGCCGGTTCGTCTCCACACTCTCGTGCCGGGCGGGCGAAGTCATGTCCGCGGGCACCGAGTGTCGGGGCCCGATGTGTGCGGGCAGACGAAGTCGACGCGCGGACGACTTTTCGGTCCGATAGGTGGGTCCGAGCGGCCGCGATGAGTAGGCGCTCGTCCTCACGAAAGGAGGGTCTCTCACACTATCGATGCATCCGGGCGCGCGTCTGTAGGCCGAAGAGGGGACAGCGGGCCAAGGTATGAGTTCCCTATGGTTTACGCATGAACTCAAAATCGTCAATGGCTCGTATCGCAGGAGGGCGGAAGGTGCGCGCCGGATTCGTTGCGCTCGTCGTCGCGGTCGCGCTCGTCTATCCGCAGGCCGCTGCTCCCGAAGCGGCGTCGGCTGCGCCTTCGGACTCCATGGTCTACCCGGCGTCCGGGAACATTCAGTCGAAGGTGGGCGATGGTTGCCGAGGCAACTACCGCAAGCACGACGGCATCGATATCTCGGGCCAAGGTGGCACCCCGATCGTGGCTGCCGCGGACGGCACCATCAAGTCCAAGAGTTCGGGTGGCAGTTACGGCAACCTCGTCGAAGTTCAGCACGCGGGGGGCTATGTCACGCGCTACGCGCATATGGCTTCCGCGACGCCCTTCGCGGTGGGTACGCCCGTCTCTCAAGGAACTCCGATCGGGGTCGTGGGAAATACAGGGAACTCGCCGGCCCTCCACCTGCACTTCGAGGTCTATCGGAACGGTGCGCTCTATGGTCAGATCAATGACAGCTTCACATGTCTGTCGAACGTCACGCGAGGTACCTGGATGCCGGGCACCTTCCCGGGCCTAGGGGGTGCGGTGGCGCCGCCCGTTGACACGGATGGCGATGGGATCCCCAACGTGATCGACGTCTGCCCGGCGTCGCCGGGGGTCAGCTTCTACGAGGGCTGCCCCATTCCGCGATCTGCGAACAACACCGATTTCACGGGCGACGGTATCGCCGATGTGTTCTTCTCGCACCCGAACGGACAGTGGTGGGTCTCGGAGAACGGAACGAGCGCGTGGAACGCAATCAATACGGGAGGGGTAGCGCCGGGCGTGTTGCAGTTCGCTGACTTCGATGGTGATGGAAAGTCTGACGTCTTCTGGCCGGATCCGGCGACGGGCAACTGGTATGTCTCCTATGGGGGAACCACCGCGTGGGCGCTCCTCTCGGCCGCAAACGGTATCCCCGGGCACGAACTGCAGCTGGGTGACTTCAACGGCGACGGTAAAGCGGACGTGTTCTGGGCGAACGCGGGAACGAACCAATGGTGGATCTCCTACGGGGGAAACTCCGCCTGGACGATCACGGCGACGTCGGTTCCGGCAACGAGCCTGCGTATCGCTGATCTCACCGGCGATGGCAAGGACGATGTCTTCTATGCCCACCCGAACGGACAATGGTGGCTCTCCGAGAGTGGGGCGAGCAGCTGGCAGATCATCAACACTGCCGGCATTAGCGCCGCACTTCTGAAGTTCGGCGACATCGATGGCGATGGTAAGGATGACGTCCTGCTTCCGAATCCGGCCACCGGAAACTGGCAGGTGTCCTACGGCGGCACCACCGCGTGGTCGCTCCTGACGAGCGCCAACGTCCCGGGCGAACAGCTTCAGCTTGCCGACCTCACGGGTGATGGAAAGGCAGATGTCTTCTGGCCCAACATTGGTGTCGGACAGTGGTGGATGTCGAGCGGCGCAGCGTCGTCGTGGCAAGCAATCAACTCTGCCTCGGTTGACCATAACCTGCTCGTGGTTCGCTGACCCAGGCGAGCCCCTGACCGCGCGGATTGCGGTCAGGGGCTCGCGTGCTGCGCTCGGCTCCCACGTCAAGTCGCTTGCGTCCTCCGCCCGCCCGTCCGTAGCTCCTACGCCGCCGTCTCCTGCACCGCGCCCCGCGTGAGCTTCGGGATCAACACCGGCGTGTTCTCGCGGTAGGCGATGTAGTCGGCGCGATCGCCCCACTTCTTCTCGGCGCGCGCTTCCAGCAGCGGGATGCCGCTGACCCGGGTGAGCAGCAGGATCACGAACAGCGGCGAGAGCAACGCGATCCACTGCCATCCGACGAGCACGGGGGCGGCGGTGACGAACACACCCACCCAGATCACGATCTCGCCGAAGTAGTTCGGGTGGCGCGACCGCGACCACAGTCCCGTGCGGATGAACTCGTCCCGGTTGCGCGGGTCTGCACGGAATGCCGACTTCTGCGCGTCGGCGACGATCTCGACCACCATGCCGAGAACCCACACGACGATCCCGACGACGGTCAGCCATCCGATGGGTGCGCGGGTGGCGGAGTCCGCACTGATCGCGATCCATGCCGCGGCCGCGGTCAGCGACACCCACGCGCCCTGGATGATCCACACCTGCAGGAACCGCAATGGGGAGCCCTTGATCTGGTCGAAGCGTCCGTCCGAGCCGGCCTTGTGCACGCGCAGGGCCAGGAAGGATCCGAGGCGCACCGCCCACAGCATCACCATCCCCGCGAGGATCCAGCTGCGCGCGTCGGGCTGTGGCGTCAGCAGGACCAGCGCCGCAGAGATCGCGAAGAAGGTGAGGCTGCCGGTGAGGTCGAAGAATCGCTCGGTCTGCAGGAGCATCGCCGGGATGAACGCGATGACCTGGATCGCGAACGCGGCCGCGACGGCCAGGGCGAACAGCGGGATGCCGCCGATCGTCGCGCCGTTCTGGCTGCCGGCGACCGCGACGAGCGCGCCGATCACGAGGGCCGCGAGGATCGCGATGACCGAGGAGCGGGATGACTTGGCGTCGGAGGGCGTGGGGGAGGACATGGTGTGCTTTCTGTTTCTCAGAGGTACAGGTCTTCGACGGTGACGGCCGCGCGATCCAGCACGACGCTCCGCTTGAGCTTCATGGTGGGTGTGACGAGCCCGCGGTCGTCGAGGTCGGCGAAGACCACGCTGAACCGGCGGACCTGCTCGCTGCGCGCCACGAGTGCGTTGGCGGCGTCGACGGCGCGCTGCAGGTGAGCGCGCAGCGTCGGGTCGTCCACCGTGCGGATGTCGGATGGCGTCCTCGAGCTGACGCTGACCCCCTCGGAATCGGCCCATTCCGCGGCCTGTTCCGGGTCGAGCACGAGCAGCGCCGAGAGGTACGGCTTCCCCTCGCCGACCATCACCGCATGCGAGACGAGTGGATGAGCCTCCACCGCGCTCTCCCAGCGGGTCGGCACGATCGTCTTGCCGTTCGAGGTCACGATCACGTCTTTGAGTCGCCCTTCGAGGATCAGCCGGCCCTGCGCATCGAGACGACCGAGGTCGCCGGTGCGGAAGAAGCCGTCGACGAAGGCGCCGTCGTCGTGAGCCGGGTTGCGGTAGCCGTCGAACACGCCGATGCCGCGAGCGAGCACCTCGCCCTCGTCGCTGATGCGCACCGTGAGTCCGGGGAGGGGCGCGCCGACGCTGCCCGAGGCGATACGCCCCGGCAGGTTGCCGGTGAGCGGTGCAGTGGTCTCGGTGAGCCCGTAGCCCTCGATTACGGGGACCCCGATGCCGCGGAAGAAGAGCGAGAGGTCGGTGTCGAGGGCTGCTCCGCCCGAGAGGATGTAGCCGACGCGCCCGCCCATCACGGCACGCAGACGCCGATAGAAGAGGGCGTCGAAGAGGCGGTGACGCACGTGGAGGCCGCGGTCCCTCGCGACGCGTCTGCCGGCATCGACCCGCTCGGCGCGGCGACCCCAGGCGATCGACGTCGACTCGGCCTTCGCCCAGACTCCCGCCAGTCCTTTGTCGGCGGCCTTGCCCGCGGCGGCCGCCTGGATCTTCTGCAGCACTCGCGGCACGACGACCAGGAACGTCGGGCGCAGCGTGTCGAGGGTGGCGACGACCGTCGAGGGGTCGGAGAGGTGCGCGATGCGCATGCCGCTGGCCAGGCAGATCAGCTGGAGGCCGCGTGCCAGCACGTGGGCGAGCGGGAGGAAGATGACGGTGTTGCCGTCTTCGTTCACGATCTCGCTGTACGCCGCGGCGATGTTCAGCACCTGACCGAGGAAGTTCCGATGGGTGAGGACCACGCCCTTGGGCTCGCCCGTGGTGCCCGAGGTGTAGACGATCGTCGCGGGGTCGTCCTGAGTGGCGGTCGTCCTGCGGGCCTCGAGCTCCTCATCGGTGACGCCGCTGCCGCTCGCGACCAGCGCGGCGAGGGCGGCGGATGTCCCGGCATCCATCGTCCAGGCCCCGATCGTGTCGGAGTCCGACACCGCCAGTGCGTCCTGCAGGAGTGCCGCGTGCTCGGCGGTACCGCCGATCGCCAGGCGCACACCGGCATCGGCGACGATGGCATCCACCTGCGATGGCGACGACGTGTCGTAGATCGGCACGACGACGGCGCCGGCGAACCAGGCGGCGAGGTCGGCGACGGCCCATTCGTAGCGCGTCGGCGCCATGATCGCGATCGGGTCGCCCGCCCGGATGCCCTGGGCCATGAAGCCCTTCGCCAGCGCGCGCACCTCGGCTTCGAAGGCGCGCGTCGTGATCGGCCGCCACGACCCGGAGCGCGCGTCCTCGACCTCGAAGGCGACGTGATCCGGAGCCGAAGCGGCGCGCGCCACGAGCAGGTCGGTGACGTTGCGGTAGCCGTCGAGCGCGGCGAGTGGCGGTGTCGTCGATTCGATCATCGGGCCTTCTCTCGGTCGTGCATACGGTGCGGAGGGCGCACGAATATCGCCCATCGACCGTTGTTCGGAACCGATGGTGATTCGGATGGGATGATCTGAAGGCTCGCGTCGGAGGACAGCGCGGTGGTGGAAGACGGCATGTCGTCGGAACGGCAGGAGGCGGTTGATGAGCGTCAGGTACGACCCGGAGGCGGACGCCGCCTACATCTCGATCGGGCGCGAACTCCTCCCAGGCGAAGCCGCCGCCCAGGTCGCCGGCATCCGTGACCCTCGCGGAGAGGGCGAGATCATCCTCGATTTCGACGCGAAGGGTCATCTCCTCGGTATCGAAGTCCTTCGCGCATCGAGAATCCTCCGGGCTCAAGACCTCGATCGTTCCACCCGCACCGAGACGACGGAGCCGTAGCCGGCTGGGAACGAGAAAACCCCCGGGGAGTCCGGGGGTTTCATGGATGTCACTTCTAAAGCTATTTCGGACTACTGGGGCTCTTTCGACGTGTTCTCCGGACTGATGTTTCCGCCGAACTCGAGGAGTTGGTGAGGTGCGCATTCCATAGCCACTTCGGACAAACTCAAGAGAAAATATCAGATCAGATCGGAGATCTGGATCTCGCCCCTGCTCGAGAACGGAGCCGCGCGTCCTGCTTAGCTGCCTGGGACTGAGTGCACAGTCGCCCGGGCTATCGGTGGAATGGGTAACGATGGCTGCCATATGGCGGCTGTGCGCGGTGCGGGCGCACGGTCAGCGGCTGAATGGGCGACTGTCCGCCCGGCGGCCTAGAAGAGTCCGTTGAATGCAGCGACGGCGGCGGCTATGAGGATGACCGCCCCGACGAGAATCACCCACCCGACCCAGGCTCTCTTCGGCGGGCGTCCAGTGGCTGGCGGCTCGCCAAGGCTGTTCCGGAGCTGGTCAGCCTCTTCTTCAAGCTGCTCGGATCGCCGTTCTATAGCGGGAGTCCACGAGTTCGGTAGACGCCGCAGCCGTCGCCGAGAGATGTCCTCGAGTTCAGCAGTCACTTCGTTCAACCGGGCGCGAGGATCCTGCGCCTCGTCCCCGGCGGGTCGTTGTCGCTGATTCTCCGGACGGTCCGTCATTCGCTCACCCTATCCCGGGCTTCGGACCTGCACCGCGGTCGAATCGGCCCATGCGGTGCGGTGCAGGTCCGAAGCCACAGTCTCGTAGCTGCCCTCTCTTTGTCGTCTGCTCACTGGTCGCAGACGAAGTAGGCACCCTCCTTGGGCTCGTCGTTGAAGTTGTTGATGCCTTCGACCACGTGGTACACCTTCATCCACGGAAGCGGGTTCGCGATTGCCTCGATCCACGGGCCGATGAGGGCTCCGGCTTGGCGCCAGCAGTCTGCAGAGACGTCCAGGCCAGTGCTGTCGGACAGGTTCACCGGGTCGCACGCGGCATAGCTGTACGGGCTTCGTTCCTGGCCACTGGGATCCATCTGGGTGAACCGGCCCTGGCCCGGGTCATAGAACCGCGCCCCGAGCTTGTAGACCCCGGTGCTGTCTTGGTGCTCACCGATGTAGCGGAGGTTGTTCGCTGCGACTGCAGCGTTTGTCGAGGTGAATCGGGCGCGACCTCTGGAAAGACCTCCGGTTCGATGTCGTCGATGTTGCTCACGGTCCAGGACTTATGACGGTGACGTGGGCCTTCTTCTCCGAGCGGCGCTGCTGTTGGCGGATACCGTTGCGGACGGCGAGGGCCGCCATGTTGCTGCGGAAAGGCCCGATGAGTTCCGGCATGTCCGGCAGGGGAGGTTGCCGTAGTCCGGCCACCACACGACGACGAACTGGCAGGTGGAGGGGCTGACGGGAATCGAACCCGCGCTGTCTGCTTGGGAAGCAGAAGTTCTACCATTGAACTACAGCCCCGTACCCGCATCCGAGGAGCGGGCGAACGCCAGCCTACCTGGCAGGTGCCCGTTGGCCAAAGCAGGCGCGACGACGGAAGCTCCCGGCAACTAGGCTGAACCCGTGCTTCTCAGCGACCGCGACATCAAGGCAGAACTCGCATCCGGCCGCATCGGCCTCGAACCGCGCGAAGACGGGATGATCCAGCCGTCGAGCATCGACGTGCGCTTGGACCGGTACTTCCGGCTGTTCGACAACCACAAGTATCCGTTCATCGATCCGTCGGTCGACCAGCCGGAGCTCACGCGCCTGATCGAGGTCGACCCCGACGAGCCGTTCATCCTGCACCCCGGCGAGTTCGCGCTCGGGGCGACGTTCGAGCAGGTCACGCTGCCCGACGACATCGCGGCACGTCTCGAGGGCAAGTCGTCGCTCGGACGCCTCGGACTCATCACGCACTCGACCGCGGGTTTCATCGATCCCGGCTTCACAGGGCACGTCACGCTCGAACTCGCGAACGTCGCGACTCTGCCGATCAAGCTGTGGCCGGGCATGAAGATCGGTCAGCTGTGCTTCTTCCGGCTCACCTCTCCCGCCGAGAACCCCTACGGATCCGGCCCCTACGGCAACCGCTAC
The DNA here is from genome assembly GCF_004794435.1 of Microbacterium sp. K27. Taxonomy (NCBI): domain Bacteria; kingdom Bacillati; phylum Actinomycetota; class Actinomycetes; order Micrococcales; family Microbacteriaceae; genus Microbacterium; species Microbacterium sp. K27. The sequence goes on along the minus strand of NZ_SSDK01000040.1, from coordinate 96,662 downwards.
CAGGGTCAGCGCGGACCGACGGCCTCCCGGTCGTTCCAGAACTTCCATCGGACGGATGTCGGCACCACCGACGTCGGAGCAGTCGGAGGCTGAGATGAGCGATGTCAGCGGCGCGCGGCCCGAAGAGCCGGTCGTCCCGGACGAGCCGGGCGCCCTCCCGGACGAGCCGCTGATCCCGCCCGCCGACGTCGTCATCCCGCCGCCCCCACCCGAGATCCCGATCCCGGAGGGTCTGCTGACCCCGCCACCCGCGGACATCCCCTCCGACGTATCCGCGTCCGACGCGGTGATCCCGCCGCCTCCGCCCGCGACGCGTCGTGGTTCCGACCGTCCGCGTCCGACTCCCGCCATCCTCGAGGGGGAGCCGCCCGCCGCGGTCGCCGACGACTGGGCGCTGCCCTCCGTCGCGCCAGAGGTTCCGACATCGGGCGGCTACCGCGTGCTCACCGTCGTGATCTTCGCCTTCCTGTTCCTGCTCTTCGTCGCCGCGATCATCGTGGGCGTATACCTGCTGAACACCACGACCTTCCCGTTCGCGGGCGCAGACGTCGCCGGTGTCGATCTCGCGGCATCGATCTCGTTCGCGTCGATCACGTAGGCGTCGCCTGCGGGTCTGGACGGCTGAGTCTCAGGATTGCTGAGGCTCAGGCCCGCCTCGGCAGCTGCCGGCGCCGGAGAGCCGCCGACGCCACGGCGACCAGAGTGCCCACAGCCACGCCGATCACGGTCTCGATCGCGCGGTCCTGCAGCAGCATGTCGACCGGTGTCGGCGCGGCGAGGTGCACCATGAGCAGTGCGAGCGGGGTGATGAACACCATCGCGATGCCGTAGTTGCGGCCGACGAACAGTTCGGCGGCGGCCTGCAGCACGACCACGAGGGCGATGACGGCGAGCGGCGGCAGGTCGATGGCGAGGATGCCTGCTGCGACTAGGACGCCGAGCAGGGTGCCGACGAGGCGCTGGATGCCGCGGATCACCCGGGCATTCAGCTGCGGCCCGCTGACCGCGGCGACCGCGCCGACGGCCGCCCAGTACCAGTGCGAATCCATGATCAGCAGACCGGCGAAGCCCGCACCCACGATCGCGATGCCGACCGACACCGCCATCTCCCCGGCGATGGGACCGACAGGCTGCCGGACTTTCGGCGCCACATCCCCGGTGCTGCGCGTGAAGATGCCGACCAGCGCGGTGATGGCCAGCCCGAACAGCACGCTCGGTCCGCCGACCACGAGCACGTCGCCGAACGAGGCGGCGGTGGCTGGGATCGTGGCGCACGCCCCGACCGCGAACACCGGGAACAGCGGCCCCGGCGGATGCCACCGCATCGTGTAGGCGAGCAGGGTGACGGCGGAGGCGATGACCGCGACGACGAGGATGCTGACCGCGGCGGGAGCGGCGAGCACCGACAGCGCGGTGCCGATGAGCATCGAGGCGAGGATCACACCGCCCGCGCTGGCCTGCATCCGGATGCGATCACGGAACACGTCGTGGCGCCCGTAGAGCGCGGCGAAGGCCCCGAAGCTCGCGTAGATGCTCAGGTCGAGGCGTCCCAGCATCCACAGCACGAGCAGCGGCACCGCCACACTGACCGCGGCGCGCAGCGCCACCCGGTGGTCACCGCGGTGCGGTTCGACGCGCAGAACGCCGGTCCACACTCTTCCCCGGGAATCCGCCACCGATCCAGCCTACGTCGCCCTCGGAATCCTTCGACGCGGTCAGGGGGTATGCGCCCGTGACAAAGGCGACGACCGCATCGAGCGTGGCATCCGCCGACAGCACCCGCGTGTGGCCGAGACCCTCGGTGCGGACGAGGCGCGAGCGGTCGCCGTGGACATCGTGCAACCGGAGGGAATCGTGGTCGGGCATGCGCCGGTCGTCACGGTCGTGCACGACGAGGAGTGCGGTGCCGGCAGGGAGCGGATGACGGGCGGCGTCATAGCGCGCTGACACCTCGGACCGATCCATGCCGAGCCTCCGACGGAACCGCTCCGAGAGGCGTGCCGTCGTGGCGTCGTCGAGGCGGAGGTCGTCGGCGAACCGGGCGACGAAGGCGTCGGGACTCGCGGCTCCGGCGATCGCGACGACCGCCGGAGTGGGAACGGTCGACCGCGCGATGGTCAGTGCGGCCAATGCGCCGAAGGAGTGTCCGATGATCGCGTCGAACGGTCCGTGGTCGGTCTGCAGCTGCTCGGCGGCATCGATCCAGTCCCGGATGTCGGTGCCCCGCCCGGGCGAGGCGCCGTGGGCCGGGGCGTCGAACGCGATGACACGAAACCCTTCGGCGACGAGCTCTCGCACGAGCGGTGCGAACTGCGAGGCCCGCCCGCGCCATCCGTGCAGGAGCAGGAGGGTTCGTGGCCCGGCGCCCCATTCGTACGTGGCGACGTCGACGCCGCGCACTGTGATTCCTCCGCGGCGCGCGTCGGCGTGGGTGGGGGCATCCGCCTCGCGCACCGCCATCCGCGGAGTCGTCGTGAAGAACAGGCGGTAGGCGATGTCGCCCGCGATCCGGGGCGAGACCGCGGCGGCGATATGGATGCTGCGGGCGAGCAGCGCGGGAACGGACGGCATGAGAGCTCCTTCGCCAGAACAATACGAACGATCATACGTATATTAGGCGAACGATCGTTCGTATACTAGGCAGATGGTGGAGAGTGCGGTCGTGGACGGGCGGAGAGCCCGCGGCGATGCGTCGCGACGCATCGTGTTGCAGAGCGCGACCGACCTCGCGTCGGTCGAGGGCCTCGACGGGCTGACGATCGGCCGTCTCGCCGAGGCCTCGGGGTCGAGCAAGAGCAGTATCGCCACGCTCTTCCAGAGCAAAGAGGGACTGCAACTGGCGACGGTCGCCGCTGCCCGCGAAATCTTCACGGCCCGGATCGTCGAGCCGGCGCGCGCATACCCCCGTGGGGTGCACCGTCTCGCCGCGCTGCTGCGCAACTCGCTGACGTACTCGAAGGACCGTGTCTTCACCGGCGGGTGCTTCTTCGCCGCGACCGCCGCCGACGTCGACTCGAAATCCGGACCGGTGAGCGATGCCGTACGCGCGGCGCTGGTCGACTGGTACGGCTATGTCGAGGCGCAGCTGCGTCACGCGGCGGACGCGGGAGAGGTCGACGCCGACCCCGAGGTGCTCGCGTTCGAGCTGGTCGCCCTGAACGAAGAGGCCAACTCGCGCTCACTGCTGTTGGACGACGCGCGACCGTATGCGCTCGCCGCCGCGGCGATGCGTGCCCGGCTGCGCGCAGCGGGTGCCGACGAGTCGGCCATCGCTCTGCTCGAGCTCTGAAGACGCGAAACGCCCCACCCGATGGGTCGGGTGAGGCGTTTCGCGGACGTTCTTCTCGCGGTCAGGCGTCGCGCCCGCGGGTGAAGCCCGCGTCGAAACCGCGCTCGAACGCGTGCTGAGCGATGCGCTCCGCACGGTGCGGACCGTGTCCGCGGTGTCCGTGGTCGCCGTGGTCGCCGTGACCCGGGTGTCCGTGTCCGCGACCGCGGTGACCGGCGCCGGGCTCGCCGTGGCGGCATCCGTGCTCGGCATCCGCATCCGCGCCGAAGCCGTGTCCGGGGCCGAATCCGCGCCCGAACGGGCGTCCGAATCCGCGCGGGAAACCGCGTCCGTGGCGCGGGCCGCGGAAGCCGTGTCGGCGTCCGCGGGGGAGAGGGGTCTCCTCGTCCCATCCGAATGCGCGGGCGATCTTCTCGAGCGACGCCAGCGTGGTGGCCATCTCCTCGGGGGAAACGGCATCGCTGACCTTCGCGCGGATCTCGTCGACGATGGCGCCGAGGCGTTCCTTCGCTGCGCGGCCGTCGTCGGTGAGCGTCCAGCCGTCTCCCTCGGGGGAGACCCAGCCGCGCTCGACGAGTCGGTGCATCTTGTGGCCGCTCAGCGGACGGTCGGATGCGACGGTGCCGTCGACGATGTTGAGGAGGCGCCAGTCGCGACGACTCGCATGCTCGCTGTCGAAGGCGGTGGCGAACTCGGCCGCCATGAGGCGGTCGGCGGCCTTCAGCCAGTAGCCGAAGGGGCGGTCGGTGTTCTCGGGGCCCTGTGCGGGCCCGTTTTGTGATTCAGAGGTGTTCATGGGAAGTCCCTTTTGTCGGTGTCGATTTGATGTCAGTGTGCATGTGTATGTCACAGTGCATGTACATGTAGTGTGACATGAACTCTCAATGCATGTCAAGTCGCATGTAAAATCGAACGGTGACCACCGAATCGAACGACGCCGAATCGAACGACGCCGCACCGGATCCCGCCGAAGCCATCGCGCAGGCGTTGTCCCGCCTGCGTGGTCGGCGACCCGGCGAGCGGGGCCCCGGGGGAAGAGGAGTGGACGGCCGCGGTCGCGGTCACGGCGGCCCCCACGGCTGGCACGGCGGCCCGCACGGTGACCGTGACGGTGGGCACGACGGCGACGATCCCCACGACCACTTCGCGCATCACCGCGGCCACCCGGGGATGCCTCCGTGGATGGCCGACCCGTCCGGTCGGCTCGGCGGCCCGGCCCGCATGCGCATGCTGGAGGCGCTGGCCGCGGCATCCGCCCCGCTGAGCGTGAGCGACCTCGGTGCGGCGATCGGCGTCGACCAGCCGCGCGCTTCCCGCCTGGTGCAGCAGGGCGTGGAGCGAGGGTTCGTGCGCCGCGAGGCCGACCCCGACGACGCACGTCGCACGCGCATCGCCCTGACCGACGAGGGCCGACGCCTCGCTCGCGGCATGCGGGGGGAGCGTCGCGAGATGCTGACGACCGCGCTCACCTCGTTCACCGACGACGAGCGCATCGAGCTCGCCCGACTGCTGAACAAGCTCGCCGACAACTGGCAGCGCTGAGCACAGGGCTCGGCCTGCGCTGCGGGGTCTGCCTAAGCCGAAGCGAACTCCGCCGACGGCTCGTCGTCGACCGACAGCGACAGCACAGCGGTCTCGACGGCTTCGTGCTCCTCGATCCGCTGTTCCAGATCACGCAGTCGCCGCGCCACATCGTGCTCACGCGCATCGCCGGCCAGGTCGACCTCGGCGACGATGAAGAGTCGGTTCGGCCCCACGTATTCGATGTGCAGGTAGGTCACCCGCTCGATCTGCGGCAGGCCGAGCAGCGCCTTCCCCACACGCGCCCTCAGCTCGGGTGCGGCCGTCGCGCCCACGAGGAACGCGATGTTCCGGCGGATGAGGATGATCGCCACCACGCCGAGGAGCACACCGACCAGGATCGAGCCGATGGCATCCCAGGCGGCGACGCCGGTGATCTGGTGCAGGAGGATGGCGCCTCCTGCCAGGACCAGGCCGATGAGCGCCGCCGAATCCTCGAAGAACACGGCTCGCAGCGTGGTGTCGCTCGTCTCCAACACGAAGTCCCAGGTCGACGAACCGCGCTCCTTCGCGAGTCGGCGGGACTTCACCATCGCCTGGGTGAACGACGCACCCTCGAGCACGAACGAGATCCCCAGCACGATGTAGGCCACCATCGGGCTCTCCACCGGACCGGTGTCGGAGAGCTCCTGGATGCCGTGCATGATCGACACGATCGACCCGGCCGTGAAGATCCCGAACGCGGCGATCAACGACCATACGAAAGCGTTGCGCCCGTAGCCGAGCGGATGCCGCGCATCCTTCGCCTTCGCCCCACGGCGGTCGGCGATGAGGAGGAACACCTCGTTCCCGGCATCCGCCCACGAGTGCGCGGCCTCGGCGACCATCGATGCCGACGAGGTGATGATCGCGGCGACGGTCTTCGCCACCGCGACGAGGATGTTGGCGAGGAAGGCGAGGAACACGGTCACGCGGTCAGGCTACTCCCGCCGCGCGACAGGGGTCGTCAGCGCGGCGCCTTCACCGGCAGCAGGAGCAGGAAGCCCGCGATCAGGACGATCACGATGCCCAGGATGCCGAACGCCGTCTGGGCGGTGAGCACGATCAGGAGCGTCCAGGCGCCGGAGGCCATCCAGCTCGCGGCCCGACCGGTCGTGGCGTACAGCCCGAAGATCTCACCCTCGCGTCCGGCCGGGGTGACCCTCGCGAGGAAGGAGCGGGCGGAGGCCTGTGCGGGACCGACGAAGGCGCAGAGGATGAGTCCGCCGATCCAGAAGACGATGGTCCCGCCGTCGCGCAGGAAGAACACGCCGAGACCGGCGACCACCATCGAGCCGAGCGACAGCAGGATGATCCGCTTGGGGCCGAACCGGTCGTCGAAGCGTCCGGCGATGATCGTGGAGATGCCCGCGATGAGGTTGGCGGCGATGCCGAAGATCACGATGTCGAGGAAGGCGAAGTGGAAGACCGTCGACCCGATCACGGCGCCGAACGCGAAGACGCCGCCCAACCCATCGCGGAACACGGCGCTCGCGAGCAGGAACCAGAACGTCGGCCGCGTCTCGGGGGAGCGGTAGAGGCCGATGACGTCCTTGACCAGCAGGCCGTAGGAGGCGAAGAAGCCGACCTTGCGCTCGGGGCGGCCGAGCGAGGGCTCCGGCACGTTCAAGAAGATCGGGATGCTGAACACGATCGCCCAGACCGCGCAGCCGACCGCGATGATGCGGAACGGCAGCCCGCCGTCCGAGGGGAGGCCGAACCAGTCCATCATGTAGAAGACGATCACGATGACCAGGGCGATGATGCCGCCGAGGTAGCCGAACCCCCACCCGAGTCCCGAGATGCGCCCCACGGTCTTGGGGTTCGCGATGCCGATCAGCATGGCATTCGAGTTGACCGCCGCGATCTCGCCGAACACCGAGCCGGCCGAGATCAGCGCCACGCCGAGCCAGAAGAGCGTGGGGGTGGGCTCGACGAACCAGAGCCCGAACATGCAGAGGATGAGCGCGCCCGTGCCGATGCCGAGCCAGAGCTTCTGCCGTCCCGCCGCGTCGGCGCGCTGACCGAGCACCGGTGCGAGGAGCAGGATCGCGAAGGCCGCGATGGTGGAGCCGAGTCCCAGGCCTGAGGTGAGATCGGCGATGGCCGCCTCGTGCGCCCGGCTGTTCGGGTCGAGGGCGGCGACGTCGGCGGGGAGGAATGCGTCGGTCGTCAGGTACAGCGCTGTGAAGATGAACGTCAGGATGACGGTGTTGAAGGGCTGCGTCGCCCAATCCCACAGCGCCCAGGAGTAGACCTGCTTCTTCGGTGCCGGCGTCTCGCCGCGCAGGTCGAGGCCGACGACGGCCACGGCGCCGCTGTTCGCGGTCGCCACGGGTTCGGGCACGGCGCCGTGCCCCTCGGTTTCGCTCATTCTCGAAGTCTGGCGGCCCCCGGTGAACGCCCGGTGACGGCGCGCCGCACTGATATTCGGGGTCACGCTCGTTCCGGTCGCAGCTCCCGCCGCGCGAACGCGCCGGAGGCGGCAGCAACTGCGACCGGAACGGAGGGACGGTGGGGGATGCGACTCAGTCCGTGCGGAGAGGGCGCAACGTGCGGGCGTAGTCCTCCTTGAGTACGGCGAGGTGCAGCCAGGCCTCGATGCGCGTGACTCCCGGCAGCGCGCGCAGACGCTCCAGACTGGCGTACAGGGCTCCGGCCGATGGCTCGACGAGCGTGGCCACGGCGTCGAACCGGCCGAGGGTGCGCGCGGCGAAATCCACACCGCGCCCGCGTCGCAGCTCGTCGATCACGGCTTCGTCGTCGTCGCCGAGCGTCATGCCGACGCCCATCGACAGCTGCCGGTGCGCGAGCCCGCGAGCCTCCACCGCGCTGATCTTGATCACCCCGGCGTCGATCATCCGCTGCACCCTCGTCGCGACGGCCGAGGGGGAGAGGCGCACCTCCTCACCCAGCGCGCGGAAGCTCTTGCGCCCATCGGCCTGCAGCTGCTCGATCAGCGCCTCGTCGATCGTGTCGAGCGTGACCCCGCCGTGGTACTCCGAGACGAAGAAGCCCTTGATCACGGTCGAGTAGATGATCGTGCTGATGTCGAGGACGCCGTCGATCGCGCGGATCAGGGCCAACAGGTCGTGCAGCTCCGACATCGAGCCGACGCGAACCTCGGTGACCACGTCGTGCGCCCCGCCCACCGCCGACACCAGCACGGTCTCGCTCATGTCGCGCAGGTGCTCGGCCACGAGTTCGACCGACCCGTCGGTGCGAATCGACACGTGGGCGAGCACGTGCTGGCCGAGGAAGACCGGGTCGACGGCGGCCACGACCCGCACGGTGCGGTCGGCGAGCATCGTGCGCAGCCGGGCGGCGACCGCGGCCCGGGACTGCCCGAGCCGTTGCGCGAGCGAGAGGATGCTGGCGCGGCCGTCTTCCTGCAGTGCGCGGATGAGTTCGGCGTCGAAATCCATGGTTCCGCTCATTTCGTCAGTTTCCCGCGATCGCACGCTTCGTCGTGCGCAAGTTCAGTGTAGGAGGCAGGCTTGCCATCGGGAAGGCGTGCATTGTGCGGATGCGCGATCATATATCCAGTGAATCCCCGTTATCGCTGGAGTTCTGCCCTTGCTGGCAGCGCTGCACGTCCGTAGCATCCTTCGCTATCCGACATCTTCCGCAAAGGAGCGGGCACCCCCATGACCACTACCCCCACCAGCGGCACCCACAGCCGGGCGCGCCGCGCCGGCATCGCCGCCTTCGTCGGTACCACCATCGAGTGGTACGACTTCTACGTCTACGCGACCGCCGCGGCGCTCGTCTTCGGTCCGCTGTTCTTCCCGAGCGGCGACCGACTGGCCGAGACCGCAGCAGCCTTCGCGACCTTCGCTGTCGCCTTCCTCGTCCGCCCGCTCGGTGGCATCATCTTCGGGCACATCGGCGACAAGCTCGGCCGGCGCACGTCGCTCGTGATCACGCTGCTGATGATGGGCGCGGCCACGGTGCTCGTGGGCTGCCTGCCCACGTACGAGAACATCGGCATCCTCGCCCCGATCCTCCTCATCCTGCTCCGTGCGGTGCAGGGCCTCGCCGTCGGCGGCGAGTGGGGCGGCGCGGTGCTCATGAGCGTCGAGCACGCCCCCGAGAAGTCCAAGACCTTCTACGGCGGCTTCACGCAGCTCGGCAACCCGGCCGGTGCCCTTCTCGCCTCGGGCATCTTCGCGATCATGACCCGCATGGGCGACGACTTCATCATCAACGGAGGCTGGCGCATCCCGTTCCTGCTGTCGATCGTGCTGGTCGGCGTCGGCTTCTGGGTGCGCTACCGCGTCGAGGAGACGCCGGTCTTCGAGGCGAAGGTCGAGGGACGCAAGCAGTCGATGCCGCTGGCCTTCGCCCTGCGCACCAACTGGCGTCCGATCCTGCTCGGCATCGGCATCCTGCCGATCTCGACCGGCGGCTACTACCTGGCCACCACCTTCGCCACGGCCTACGCCACCGGCGACACGGTCGCGATCAGTGAGCAGGTCATCCTCGACGCCATGACGATCGCGTCCTTCGTGGAGTTCGTCGTTACCCTCCCCGTCGCCTGGCTGGGCGACAAGTGGGGCCGCAAGAACGTCATGTACATCGGCCTGATCACCTCGGTGCTCACGTTCGTGCCGTTCCTGCTGATCCTGCCCGGACGCATCGAGCCGCTCATCTTCCTGTTCGCCTCGTTGGTGCGCATCGCGATGAGTGCGACCTATGCGCCGATCGCCGCACTGCTCTCGCAGATGTTCCGTCCGCAGGCCCGCTACACCTCGATCGCGCTGTCGTACGGCGTGGGCGCGGCTGTCTGGGCTGGCTTCTCGCCCTGGTTCGCGACGCAGCTCATCGCCTGGACCGGCAGCATCTGGTCGGTGATCGCGATGTTCATCGGCATGGCGCTCATCGCCGGGATCTGCACGCGGCTCGCGCCGCAGCACTCCGACGAGGCACCCGTGACGGCGTCCTTCACCGCACGCACGGACACGACGGCGAACCGCCTGCCCTGACGGCGTACCGACCCCGACGACGTCCCCTCCCGCACGCCACGACCGCGAACAGGTTCCCCATGAGAAAGCTCACCCCCTTCGACCGCTCGGCCCAGACGGCACCCGTCCTGCTGACCGCGCACGCGATCCACACGGCGGATGCCGCGGCCACCACCGCCACGGCGATGCTGACCGATCGCGGGCGGATCCTCGCGATCGGCACCCTCGCCGACTGCGAGGCCGCGGCCGAGCGGGGTGGGCTCTCTCCGGAGCGCATCGACCTCGGTGACGGGGTCGTGGTCCCCGGCTTCGTCGACGCCCACGCGCATCCGCTCATGTTCGGGCAGATGATGAGCTGGGTCGACTGCGGGCCCGAGAAGGCCGGCAGCATCCCCGAGATCGTGGCCCTGCTGAAGGCCGCGGCTGCCGACCTGCCCGCGGGGCGCCCGGTGCGCGGCTACGGCTACGAGCAGCGCAACCTCGCCGAGAAGCGGCATCCCACCCGCTTCGAGCTCGACGAGGTCGCCGCCGACCGCGAGGTGTACCTCATGAACGCCTCCGGCCACGGTGGGGTCGTGAACTCGCACACCCTCACGATCAACGGCGTCGACCGCGACACCCCGAACCCCGACGGCGGTGAGTTCTTCCGCGATGCCGAGGGCGAGCTGACCGGCGAGCTGTCGGATGCCGCGTGCAACATCCTCACCGGAGTGCATGGCGTGAAGATCGGCCACCACGGTCCGAACTTCCACCTCGCCGACGAGCCCGAGGAGCACCTGCGCCAGCTGGACGCCGCGACCCAGCGGTTCCTCGCCGGCGGGGTCACCTCGATCGGCGACGCGCAGGTCACGCGCCGCGAGTTCGACATGTACCTGCGCCTCGCCGAGGCCGGGCGCCTGGAGCTGCGGGTGTCGATGTACCTGCTCTCGCACCTGCTCGACGAGGCGCTCGAGATGGGGCTCGTCGGGCAGTTCGGCAACGCACATCTGAGCTTCGCCGGCATCAAGTTCTACGCCGACGGCACGCTCGGTGGGTGGACCGCGTACTTCCCCGATGGTTACGTCGGCGACCCGTGCCGTACCGGGCAGCTCTACCACGAGCCCGCCGAGTACGCGGGGCTCATCAGCAGAGCGCACGCCGCGGGGCTGCAGACCGCCACGCACGCCCAGTCGCCTACCGCGATCGAGATGGTCGTGTCGGCGATCGAGGCCGCGCTCGCCGAGCATCCGGATGCCGACGCCCGCCACCGCATCGAGCACTGCGGCCTGCCCACGCCCGAGCAGATCGAGCGGATGGCCGTCTCCGGAATCCGTCCGGTCAACCAGACCCAGCACTACTTCAACTGGGGTGAGGGCGTGGAAGAGGCCATCGGCACCCCGGGCGAGCGCTTCAACCCGCTCGGAGAGTTCGAGCGGGCGGGTGTGCCGTTCACCATCTCGTCGGATGCTCCGGTCGCCGAGCCGATCCCGCTCGAAGCCATCCAGACCGCCGTCACCCGCGTCACCCGCCGCGGACACAAGCTCGGGCCGGACGACCTGCGCGTCTCCGCGCTCGCAGCCCTCCGCGCCCACACGATCGAGGGTGCCGTATCGATCGGCCGCGAAGACGACCTGGGTTCGCTCGAAGTCGGCAAGTACGCCGACTTCGTGGTGCTCTCCGGCGACCCGCTGGTCGTGCCGGCCGAGGAGATCTCGGCGATCACGGTGCGCGAGACCTGGGTCGACGGCACGCGCCGTCACCAGGTGTGAGGATGACACGATGAGCACCGACACCACGACGGCGGAGCAGTACGCCGACACCGCAGGGCGAGCCGTGCTGGAGACGATCCGCGCCTACGGCGTGACCGCGATCTTCGGCATCCCCGGCACCCACAACCTCGAGCTCTACCGGCCGCTCGCCGACCTCGGCATCCGCGCGGTCACGAACCGCCACGAGCAGGGGTCGGGCTACGGGGCCGACGGTTGGGCGCAGCAGACCGGCCTCCCCGGCGTCGTCATCACGACCTCGGGCCCCGGCCTGCAGAACGCCATGAGTGCGATCGGCACGGCGTTCTGCGAATCACGGCCGCTCATCGTCCTCTCACCGGGGGTGCCCCTCGGGGCGGAGTTCGCCGACGTGGGCACCCTGCACGAGACGAAGGACGCCACGGCCATGGTCGGCGCGATCGCCGAGTGGTCTCGTCGCGTGACGAGCGCGGCCGAGGCCGTCGAGGCCGTGCACGACGCCTTCACGCTGTTCCGCACCGGTCGTCCTCGTCCCGTGCACATCGAGATCCCGCTCGACGTGCTGGAGGCTCCGGCCGATGTCTCCGCCGAGGCGCGGCGACCGCGCCCGGTGCCGACCCGGGTCTCCGGGGAGCCGACTGCGCTCGCCGAGGCGGCCCGTCTGCTCGTCGACGCGAAGACCCCGGTGATCGTCGCCGGTGGGGGAGCGGTGGATGCCGCGCACGAGGTCACGACCTTCGCCGAGCGACTCGGTGCCCCGGTGCTGACCACGCTGAACGGCAAGGGTGTGGTCGATGAACGGCACGCGCTCTCGCTCGGTTCGAACCTGCGTCTCGCCGCGGCCCGTGCGGTCGCGGAAGACGCCGACGTGCTGCTCGTGGTCGGCTCGAAGCTCGGCGAGGCCGAGCTGTGGGCGCCGCGACTCGAAGCCCGTGGAACCGTGATCCGCGTCGACATCTCGCCGGCGCAGCGCGACAAGAACCTCGCCGCGACCGTCGGGATCACGGGCGATGCGGCAGCCGTTCTGGAGGCGCTGCTGCCGTCCCTCTCCGCCGAGACCCGCCCGCCGCGCGACCTCACGGCCGAACGTGCGGCGATCGACGTCGAGATGCGGGAGACCGCACCCGAGACGGTCGCCCTCGCCGAGATCATCGCCGACGCCCTGCCCGACGACGCGGTCGTCGCGGGCGACTCGTCCCAGATCGTCTACATGGCGCTGGGCAGCGTGCTGCGGGCGGCCCATCCCCACTCTCTGCTCTACACCCCCACCTACGCGACCCTCGGCTACGGCCTGCCCGCGGCGATCGGCGCACGGGTCGCGCAGACCGAGCACCCGGTCGTGACCGTGATCGGCGACGGCGCCCTGATGTTCTGCGTGAACGAGCTGGTCACCGCGGTCGAGCAGCGCCTCGATGTCACGGTCGTGTGCGTCGACAACGGCGGGTATGCCGAGATCCGGCAGAACGAGGTCGATCGCGGCATGGCCCCGATCGGCGTCGACCTGATGCAGCCCGACTGGGCGGCGCTCGCGACGGCCTTCGGGGCGACCGGCCGCCGCGTGGAACGGCGCGACGACATCGCGTCGAGCATCCGCGCCGCGATCACCGCCGGGGGCGTGCAGCTGGTGCACATCCCGCAGCACGCCCTCTGAGCCCCACTGACCCTCCAGATCACCCCGACGAACAGGAACGAGCAATGACCGAGAACGTGGGCCCCATCGACGCGTCCGTGAACCCCCGCTACTCCGGCATCGCGACCTTCGCGCGCCTGCCGCGCATCGAAGACGTGCCCCGTGCCGACATCGCGGTCGTCGGCATCCCCTTCGACTCCGGCGTCAGCTACCGGCCGGGCACGCGGTTCGGTCCGTCTCACGTGCGCGAGTCGTCGCGCCTGCTGCGGCCGTACAACCCCGCGCAGGATGTGTCGCCGTTCGCCATCGCGCAGGTCGTGGATGCCGGTGACATCCCGGTCAACCCGTTCGATCTGACCGAGGCCGTGACCGAGGTCGAGCGTGCGGCGCTGGCCCTCGGCGAGCAGGTGCAGCGCATCGTCACGATCGGCGGCGATCACACGGTGGCGCTGCCGCTGCTGAGGGCGGTCGCCGCGAAGCACGGTCCGGTCGCGGTCCTGCATTTCGATGCCCACCTCGATACGTGGGACACCTACTTCGGGGCTCCCATCACGCACGGCACCCCCTTCCGTCGGGCGAGCGAGGAGGGTCTGATCGACCTCACCGCGAGCTGCCACGTGGGTACCCGCGGCCCCCTGTACTCGAAGCAGGACCTCGAGGACGACGAGCGCCTGGGCTTCTCGATCGTGTCGAGCGAGTACATCGAGGAGCACGGGGTCGAGGCCGGCATCGCCCGCATCCTGCAGCGCATCGGCGACAAGCCGCTGTACGTGTCGATCGACATCGACGTGCTCGATCCCGCTCACGCACCCGGTACCGGCACCCCCGAGGCCGGTGGGCTCACCAGTCGCGAGCTGCTGCGGATCCTGCGCGCCCTGAAATCGCAGAACATCGTCGGGGCGGACGTGGTCGAGGTCTCGCCCGCCTACGACCATGCGCAGATGACCGGCATCGCCGCGAGCCACGTCGTCTACGAGCTCGTGACGCTGCTGGCCGCCCGCCTCGCCGCCTGACGTCGCAGCTTCTGCCGCTCGCATCCGTCCCGCCGGTTCCTGCCGCGCCGCACGCGTCCCGCCGGTTCCGGTCGCAGTTCCTACCGCGCCGCACGCCGCCGGGCGGCAACAACTGCGACCGGAACCTCCCGGATGCGGAACCTCCCGGATGCGGAACCTCCCGGATGCGGAACCTCACGTGTACGACGCGGCGAGCATCTCGGCGAACAGCTCCTCGGGGTCGCACTCCACCCGGCGGCGGGTGAACCAGTCGCAGATGTTCACGCAGTCGCGGTGCAGCAGGTCGAGCCCCTGCGGGTTCGCGATGATGTCGACGATCTGCGGCAGGTCGATCACGCGCACCCGCCCGTCGTGCACGAGCAGGTTGTAGGCCGAGAGGTCGCCGTGGGCGAAGCCGGCTGCGGCGAAGATCCGCATCAGGTCGACGACCTGCGCGTAGTAGCCCTGCAGCTCGGCGCGGTCGGCGCGCACCTGGGCCAGGCGGGGCGCGGCGGTCCCGTCGGCGTCGCCGAGGAACTCCATCAGAACCTCGGTGCCGTTCACCTGCACGGGGTACGGCACCGGGGCGCCGAGCTCCCACATGCGGCAGAGGGCCTCGAACTCGGCGAAGGACCACTGCGCGGCGGCCACCTCGCGACCGTGGTCGGACTTCTTGGCGAGGGCCCGTGCATCGCGCGTGTTCCGGGTGCCGCGACCCTCGGTGTAGACGGATGACCGGTGGAAGCTGCGGTGTTCTGCGCTGCGGTAGCGCTTCGCCGCGAGCAGCGTGTGCTGCGAGGGATCGCCCGGCACCGCACGTTCGAGCAGGAACACGTCGGCCTCCTTGCCGGTCTTGAGGATGCCGCGCTCGGTGTCGAGTGCGCCCGCCGAGGTCACGACCCACGCGGGCCACGGCTCGGGGCCGCGTTCGGAGGGGGTGATCGCCGGCCACGTGGACCAGCGCTGGCCCTCGCCAGGATCGACGTCGGCGAAGGAGAGCTCGGTTTCGAGGGAATCGAAGGCGGCGGGATCGAACGTGGTGGGATCGAACGTGGCGGGATCGAACGCGGTGGAATCGAGCGGGGATGCGTGGAAGGACGCGGCTTCCGAGGAAGCGAAGAGATCAGACACGATGTGGCTCCGGGAGCAGGAGGCCACACCACGATCAGGAGCGGGCGGCCTCGAAGGGAAGATGGTCGGCGGAGAGCGCGACAACGACGGTGTTCATGTCCTCGGCTCCTTCCGCTCGGGCTTCCCGGGCTCGTCCCGGTGCGTCGTCGAGCCTAGGGCGTTCGCGGCGGGCTTGTCCAGACCCGCGGACGTTCGCCCCGTCGGTAGTTCCGTCGAGGGTTCGGCCCGACGCGCCCGGACGAATGGTCGGGTGCCGCGGACGACCGGTCGGGCGACGCCGTCCCGATCCTGCGAACGTGGAACCATGACCACGACCGCCCCCGTTCCCACCCTGCCGTCCTCCGCAGCGCCCCGCATCCGCTACGGCGGGCTCATCGTGCTGATGCTGATGGGCTTCCTGCTGGTCACCGCCGAGTTCCTGCCCAACGGCGTGCTCACCGAGATGGCCGACGGGCTCGGGGTCACCCCGGGTCAAGCCGGACAGACCGTGACCGTGACCGCGCTGGTCGGACTCGTGGTCGCACCGACGGTCGGACTCATCTTCCCGCGCCTCGACCGCCGGTCGCTGCTGGTGTGGATGGCGCTCGCCGCCGCGGTGTCGAACCTCATCGTGGCGATCGCGCCGAATCTGATCATCGTGCTGCTGGCGCGCTTCCTGCTCGGGGCGGCGATCAGCGCGTTCTGGGCGATGTCGATCACGGTCGCCGCACGTCTCGCGGGACCGGCGAACCTCGGCCGCGGTGTGATGTTCACCTCGGCCGGCGTCTCGCTGGCGACCGTGGCCGGCGTACCGCTGGGCGTCATGCTGAGCGAGCTCGTCGACTGGCGGATGGTCTTCGCCATCGCGGGTGTGCTGATGGTCGTGCTCGCGGTCGTCCTGCGGTTCGCGCTGCCGTCGGTGCCGGCGGAACGGGCATCGAGCCTGCGTCTGCTCGTCGACACCCTGCGCCGTCCCGGCATCGGTCTCGGCATGGTCGGGCACGTGCTCGTCGTGCTCGGACACTTCCTCGCCTACACGTACGTGCGTCTCGCGCTGGAGCGCATCCCGGAGGTCGACGCCTCGACCATCGTCGTGCTGCTCGCGCTGTTCGGCGTCGGCGGCCTGCTCGGCAACATCACGATCGGCCTCGTCATCGACCGCACGTTCGCCTTCTTCGCGGTGTTCGCGCCGCTGGTGATCGCGGTGTCCGTCATCTCGATGATCCTGTTCTCGGGGTCGATCATCGGCGTCGGCATCGTCGTGCTGGTGTGGGGCTTCTTCTTCTCGTCCTGGCTGATCGTCGCCAACACCTGGGTCGGGCACCGCATGCCCGATCGGCTCGAAGCCGGCGGCAGCCTCGTCGTGGTGGGCTTCCAGGGGGCGATCACGCTCGCGGCCGGCATCGGCGGACTGCTCGTCGACACGCTGAACGTCGAACTGGTCTACGTGATCGGCGCCATCTCGCTGCTCGCGGGCGCGGTGCTCTTCGGCGCCTCGAACCGCGTCAGCAGCAGGGGCTGAGAGGGTTCGGAATCTTTCCGGCGGGATCTTTCAGGCGGGGACAGGAGTGCGGTTCGCGAGCCGCCAGGCGGAGGGGGTCTGTCCGGTGCGGCGTCGGAACGCCCGACTGAACCCTTCATCCGAGGCGTAGCCGAGTTCGCGGGAGACATCCGAGACGCTCCGTCCGGCGTCGAGCATCCGCTTGGCCGCGTCGACGCGAACTTCGGTCACGTAGTCGGCGGGCGAGCGACCGACGGCGCTGCGGAACCGCTCGGCGAACGTGGAGCGCGACATGGCTCCGATGCCGGCGAGGCGCTCGACCGTCCAGTCGCGGCCGGGCTCCTCGCGGATGGCGTCGACGACCCGGTCGAGGAAGGGGTCGTTCGACAGCGACGGCCAGCCCGAGGGAGCGCAGCCGTTCGCAGCCCAGGCGCGGATGACCGACAGCAGCACCGTCGTCGCCATCATGCGGCAGATGATGGGATCGCCCTGGCGGGCGGGCTTCAGGGTGTGGTCGATCACGCCCATGTTCAGGGCGAGGGCCGCGGCGGCCGGCTCCACGGTGTCGAACCCGGTGACGGTGAGGAAGGGCGGCAGCAGTGCGGGCAGCGGCGACGCCGCATCCGCGAGTTCGATATCGGCGATCATGAGGCTCGTGGTGCTCGCGGCCTCGAGGACGAACGCTGAGCGGCCGATGGTCAGGAAGGCGTCGCCCGCGACCAGCACGTCATGCCGG
The DNA here is from genome assembly GCF_004794435.1 of Microbacterium sp. K27. Lineage (NCBI taxonomy): Bacteria > Bacillati > Actinomycetota > Actinomycetes > Micrococcales > Microbacteriaceae > Microbacterium > Microbacterium sp. K27. The sequence goes on along the minus strand of NZ_SSDK01000040.1, from coordinate 79,156 downwards.
TTCTCCGGGGTGGAGGGGCGCGTCTTCGAGTCCGGGTCGACGTCGAGTCGGCAGCCGTCGCCGAGCGGAGGGTGCCCCAGGACTCCGCCCTCCACGACGTAGACCAGCGTGATGGCACCGGTAGGGATCGGCAGCAGCGCTCCCGCAGCGAGAGAGGTGCGCCGGCCGATGCCGACGCGGAGGTCGACGGCGCCGAGCACGTTCGAGAGCGCGTCCGCATCCACTGTCACCATGCCTTCGGCAACATCGCGAGGCGGTGAGCTATTCCACTGCCGGCGGGGTCAACCGTTCGATTGATTCGAACGAGATGTCCGGCGGATACGGTGGAGGGACCCCACCCGAGGAGTACCGTGTTCCGCACACCCGACCGTCTGTTCCGAGTTCTCGCGATCGCGGAGGCGATCACCTGGACGATACTGATCGCCGCGATCATCGCCCGCGCCGTCGGCGCTCCGGGGATCGTGGTGACCGTGGGCGGTGGCATCCACGGGTTCGTGTTCCTGTCGTACGCGGCGACGGCGATCCTGGTCGCATTGAACCAGCGCTGGCACGTCGGCGTCGGCGTGCTCGCCGTGGCCAGTGCCATCGTCCCCTACGCGACGATCCCGATGGAGATCTGGCTGCATCGCACCGGTCGACTCACCGGCGACTGGCGCCTCGATGCGACGGACGACCCGCGGGATCGCCGCTGGTACGACCGACTGATGCGCTGGTTCCTGCAGCGGCCATGGGTGCTCGCGCTGTTGCTGGTCGTCGGCATCGTCGCGCTGTACGTCATCCTGTTGCTGATCGGCCCTCCGGGCGGCAAGTGAGTCCGTGCGGTCGCGCCGCCGCTGCGCTCAGGGAGTGACGACGACCGCGTTCTCCTCGTTGATCGCGGCCATCGTCGCCTCCGCATCCGCGGCGGTGCAGTCCACGATCACCGACAAGCCCACTCCGGTCTGAGTGAATGCGCGCGCGGCCATGAGCCAGGTGCGGCTGCCGTCCACGCCCACCACCTGGCGCATCTCGACGCCCCCGCTCCCGCCGGCCATATAGCTGAACTCGCCGGTGGTCGCGAGCGCGGTGACCTCGCTGGTCGGAGTCTGCAGCAGCACACCGAGGATCGCATCGGATGACGCGCTGTCGTCCCCGGCGACCACGGGCACGTCGGTCGTGTACCCCTGCCAGAACCGTGCTGTGCAGGTGCCGTCGACCGTGCCGTAGGTCCAGCCGCCGTTGCCGTCGTCGGGTGAGACCGTCTTCCACCCGTCGTCGGCCATGAGCCCGTCGCCCCATTCGATGTAGGTGTCGTCGGCGAGATCGAGGCCTTCGGCGAAGGTCAGGGTCGAACCGGGCGCCTCGTCGACGGGTGCATCGGTCTCCGTGCTCGGCGAGGTGGCGTCGGACGGCGATGTCGCGGGGATCTGCGCGTACAGGCATCCGCTCAGCGAGAGCACTCCCGTGACAGCGATCGCGGTGGCGGCCAGGCGCAGGGGGATGGAGGAGGTGCGCGTCATGCGGGCCAGCCTAGCCCCGCGCCCCGCGCCCCGCGCCCGTCCTCGACTCCCGTGCCGTCCTCGACTCCCGCTCAGTGGGCGGTGGCGATGCCGATCGAGTCGTGCACGATCACCGCGGCGACCCGAGCGCCGGCCCCTGCCGCCACGATGAGCTGCTGCGGACCCGGTGCCGCGGCATCCCCTGCGGCATAGAGTCCCGGCACGTCGGTGCGACCGGAGCGGTCGGTGAGCAGGTGCCCGGCATCGTCCGTCGCCGGGGTGATCCCGTCGAGGAAAGCCAGCGTGGTGTCCCACTCGGGGCGCACGAAACCGCCGTCGACGCCGACCGCGGTGCCGTCGGCGAGGCGGATGGCTTCGAGCTGGCCTCGGTCGCCCACGAGCTCGGCGATGGGAGCCCGATGCACGGAGATCCCGACGGCTGCGAGGGCAGCCTCCTCGTCCGGTGTCACGGAGTCTGCGCCGTGGGTGAAGACGGCGAGGTTCTCGGTCCAACGGCCGATGAGTCGCGCGCGATTCGCGAGGTCCGCGGTCTCGCCGATGAGGGCGAGTCGGCGTCCCTGCAGCTCCCACGCATCGCAGGCGGCGCAGCTGAACAGACTCATGCCGTAGTAGCCGCGCAGGTTCGGGACATCCGGGAGCGTCTCGCGCAGACCGGTGGCCAGCAGCGTCGTGCGGGCGGTCACGGTCGCCTCGGTCTCGCGCCGTCCGATGTCCGCCGCGAACCCGCCGGCCGCGGGGCGGAGAGCGGCCACGCGGGTCCGTGATCTCACCTCGACGTTCGGGTAGGCCGCGAGCTCTGCCCTGGCGAGGCGACGCAGTTCTTGAGGCGGGATGCCGTCGCGGGTCAGGAATCCGTGCGATCGCAGCGTGGCCGCGTTGCGGGGACGATCGGCGTCGATCACGAGCACGCGCGCGAGGGCGCGGCCGAGGTTGAGCGCAGCGGAGAGGCCGGCGGGTCCGCCCCCCACGACGAGCACGTCGTAGTCGGCGGGCTCGTCCGCTCTCGGTGTGAGTGATGTCATCCGCGTGGTCCTTCCGAGAAAGGGGCGGATCCATCGCTCGGCGTCTGCCGAGGCGACGCCGCCGGGCGGCCGGTAAGGCGCGCCTTACTTTCATCCTGCCACTGTTCGGCTGACCGGGTCGGTGCCTTCCGGCCCGACCTACCCGCGCCGCACGGGCTGCTGCAGTTCGGTGACCCAGTCGGACTGGTCTTCCGAGACGGCGCGCACGTACAGCTCGCGGCAGGGGCCGTCGTGGACCAGACCGCGGGCGAAGATCTCGGTGTGGATCGCCTGCCAGCTCTCGGCGATGCGATCCATCGAGCCGAGGTGGATGCCGCACACGGCGCCCGCCGCCGCCGGGAGCTCGATGATCTCGAACCCATCCTGTGCGGGGCCGGTGTAGGCGTATCCGGCGATGACCTGCAGGCCGTCGTCGAGCGTCTCGTACTCGGCGATCGGGGTGGACAGGGAGTGCTGGTCTCCGATGATCTCCGCCACCGCGTCGAACGCGGGTCCGACCACCCTCGCGACCGCCGGCTGATCGGCGACGATCGTGCGGATGGCCGCGAGGCGGACGGCGGGGAGGGGCTTGTCGACGATCTCGATCTGAGACATGTGATTCTCTCTTTCGATGAGGTGGAGGCGCCTCTCCACGTCGACGAGTCTCTCCGCGGCGATCCGATGCTCCTGCTCGACCTCTGCGCGACGGATCCGCAGCAGGGCGGCGATGCGCTCGGCATCGACACCCCGTTCGAGGATCGTCGAGATGTCGTCGAGCCCGAAACCCAGCTGGCGCAGGGCGACGATCCGATGCAGCCGTTCCAGCTGCGAGGGATCGTAGGAGCGGTAGCCGCTGAACTCGTCCACATGGGCGGGCACGAGCAGGCCGGCGGTGTCCCAATGCCGGAGCATCCGATGGGTCACCTGGCCGACCTGCGCGAACGCTCCGATGGACAACATGTCTCAGTTCTCCCGTCTGCCACTGTGTCAGGGTCAAGTATCACGTCAGGGGAGGGGCGGGCGCGGATGCGGTCTCTCCTGACGCCGCATTCTCCGGCTCCGGACCGCATTCCGATATATCGTTTTCAGGCGCTGATCGGGGCCTTTGAATGTCGGTGGTCCCTGGTTCAGTGAAGGCATGACGGCACTGGCGGATGCGACTCTCGAGCAGGTGGGGGCGCTCGCCGCGCTCACCGAGATGCTCGTCGAGGTCGAGCGCACGATCAGCAGTCTGCAGGCCGCGCGCGACGGCATCCTCGCAGTGGGCTCGCGGCTCGCGCTCGACGTCGCCGCGCAGGCGGAGCATCCCGATCATGGGGAGATGACGGCGCGCACCGTGGCCGCGGAGTTCGCCGCGGCGCTGCGTGTGAGCGATCGGACCGTCCAGCGCCGGATGGCGGATGCGGCGTGGGTCGTGGAGCGCTTCCCGATGGTCTGGGAAGCGCAGGGCGTCGGTCGCATCAGTGCTGCGCACGCCCGGGTCGTGTGCGAGGCCGGCGAGCACCTCGACGACCCGATGAGTCGCGATGCCTACGCGACGCAGATGATCGCCTTCGCCGAGACCGAGGCTCCGGCGCGAGTGGGCCGGATGGCACGGCGGGTGGCCGAGCGGTTCCAGGCGCGATCGATGGCGGAGCGGCACCTCGACGCGAGGGAGAAGAGGGCCGTGTGGGTGAAAGACGTCGGGGATGGGATGACGCAGCTCGGGCTGCTCGGTCCCTCCGCGCTGGTCCACGGTGTCTTCGAGCGGCTGACGCAGATGGACACGGCCGTTCGCGAGCTCGAATCCCCGGGGGTCGACGCTCACGAGTCCGAATCTCCGGAGCCGGACCGGCGCTCTATCGCGCAACGCCGCGCCGATCTCGCCCTCGACCTGCTCCTGACAGGCGCTCCGGCCGGCCACGACGCGCACGAGGGGCTTCTCGCGGCGATCCGCGGATCGGTGTCGGTCACCGTTCCCGTCACGACGCTGATCGGAGACGATGCGACGCCGGCTGAGCTGAACGGCCGCACCCCGATCGATCCCGCGACCGCCCGCCGTCTCGCCGGTGCGGCATCCGGGTGGGACCGGATCCTCACGCACCCGATCTCCGGAGCGCTCCTCGCGGTCGACCGTTATCGTCCGAGTTCCGACCTGAAACGGCATCTGAGCGCCAGGGATCAGCGCTGTCGATTCCCCGCGTGTGGGTACGCGGCCGTCGACTGCGACATCGATCACCATCAGGATGCCGCGCTCGGGGGCTCCACTGACGAGTCGAACCTCGGCCACCTGTGCCGACGCCACCACGTGCTCAAACATCACTCGCCGTGGGCGGTCGAGTCTCTGGGGGCGGGGCTCTATGCGTGGACGAGCCCGACCGGCAAGGTCTACATCGACCGGCCACCGCCGCAGAACACGGTCACCTTCGTCGACGACCCGGTCGTGCCGCCGTTCTGAGCGAGGGGTGCCACCGGCGGGAACGTGCACGGGAGGGCCTCGGTTAAAAGTTGAGCCCGTTCATATCAAGTTCATTTGACACTCGAGCGACCTCTCGTTACACTTGAGTCATCGCGACTCAGGTTTTCCTGATCGCCGCAGATTTCCGAACCACAACGAACTTCCAACAAAGGAGAGAACACATGGCACGTGCTGTCGGTATCGACCTCGGAACCACCAACTCCGTCGTCAGCGTCCTCGAGGGTGGCGAGCCCAAGGTCATCGCCAACGCCGAGGGCTTCCGCACGACCCCCTCGGTCGTGGCCTTCACCAAGGACGGGGAGGTGCTCGTCGGTGAGACCGCGAAGCGCCAGGCCGTCACCAACGTCGACCGGACGATCGCTTCCGTCAAGCGCCACATGGGCACCGACTGGAGCTTCGACGTCGACGGCAAGAAGTGGACGCCGCAGGAGATCTCCGCGCGCATCCTCATGAAGCTCAAGCGCGACGCCGAGGCGTACCTGGGCGACACGGTGACCGACGCGGTCATCACCGTCCCCGCGTACTTCAACGACGCCGAGCGTCAGGCCACCAAGGAGGCCGGCGAGATCTCGGGCCTCAACGTCCTGCGCATCATCAACGAGCCGACCGCGGCCGCGCTGGCCTACGGCCTCGACAAGGGCAAGGAAGACGAGCTCATCCTGGTCTTCGACCTGGGTGGTGGAACGTTCGACGTCTCGCTGCTCGAAGTGGGCAAGGACGACGACTTCTCCACGATCCAGGTGCGCGCCACCGCCGGCGACAACCGCCTCGGTGGAGACGACTGGGACCAGCGTCTCGTCGACTACCTGATCAAGCAGTTCAAGGAGACCACGGGCGTCGACGTCTCGGGTGACAAGATCGCCCTGCAGCGCCTCAAGGAGGCCGCGGAGCAGGCGAAGAAGGAACTCTCCTCCTCCACGTCGACCAGCATCAACCTGCCGTACCTGTCGCTGACCGACTCCGGCCCGGTGTCGCTGTCCGAGACCATCACCCGCGCGAAGTTCGAGGACCTCACGAAGGACCTGCTCGACCGCACCAAGAAGCCGTTCGAGGACGTCATCCGCGAAGCCGGCATCAAGGTGTCCGAGATCGACCACATCGTGCTCGTGGGTGGATCGACGCGTATGCCTGCGGTCGCCGAGCTCGTCAAGCGCGAGACCGGCAAGGACGCGAACAAGGGCGTCAACCCGGACGAGGTCGTCGCCGTCGGCGCGGCTCTCCAGGCCGGTGTCCTCAAGGGTGAGCGCAAGGACGTTCTCCTCATCGACGTCACCCCGCTGAGCCTCGGCATCGAGACCAAGGGCGGCATGATGACCAAGCTCATCGAGCGCAACACGGCCATTCCGACCAAGCGCAGCGAGACCTTCACCACGGCAGACGACAACCAGCCGTCCGTCGCGATCCAGGTCTTCCAGGGCGAGCGTGACTTCACGCGCGACAACAAGCCGCTCGGCACGTTCGAGCTGACGGGTATCGCACCGGCGCCCCGTGGCATCCCGCAGATCGAGGTCACCTTCGACATCGACGCCAACGGCATCGTGCACGTGTCCGCCAAGGACAAGGGCACCGGTACCGAGAAGTCGATCGTCATCTCCGGCGGCTCGTCGCTGTCGAAGGAAGACATCGAGCGCATGGTGCGCGAGGCTGAGGAGCACGCAGCGGAGGACAAGGCGCGCCGTGAGGCCGCCGAGGTCCGCAACCAGGCCGAGACCCTCGCGTACTCGATCGACAAGCTGATCACCGAGAACGACGACAAGCTGCCCGAAGACGTGAAGACCGAGGTCAAGGCCGACGTCGACGCGCTCAAGACGGCGCTGGCCGGCGAAGACGACGAGGCTGTGAAGACCGCGTTCGACAAGCTCAACCAGTCGCAGTCCAAGCTCGGCGAGGCCATCTACGCCTCCTCGCAGGCGGATGCCGCTGCCGGCGCTTCGGCTGACGGCGAGGCCCCGACCGGTGACGCTCCCTCCTCCGATGAGGACGTCATCGATGCCGAGGTCGTCGACGACGAGGACGAGAAGAAGTAATCATGACGGACAAGAACTTCGACGAGAACCAGTTTCCTGAGTCCGCCGAAGGTCGCAGCGAGGGGTCGGATGCTCAGGCATCCGGCCCCGCGCCGCACCACCAGGACTCCCGTGAAGCGGCAGCCGCCGAGGGGTCGGACGAGACCCCCGTCGACGGTGCGCCGGACGACCTCACGGTCGACGACATCCTCGGCGCCACGCAGACCGGCGAGGCCGCGGCGGAAGACGCCGTGCTCGCCGACCTCGAATCCACACTGCTGAACGACCTCAAGCGCCTCCAGGCCGAGTACGCCAACTATCGTCGCCGCACCGAGGAGCAGCGCCAGGTCGAGAGCGAGCGCGCGAAGGGCGAGGCCGCCAAGGGTCTCATCCCCGTGCTCGACGACCTCGACCGCGCCGCCCAGCACGGCGATCTCGTGGAGGGGACTCCCTTCGCCGTGATCGCCGACAAGGTGCGGCTGGTCGTGGAGCGTCTCGGAGTGGTCGCGTACGGCGAGAAGGGCGAGGAATTCGACCCCCAGCGTCACGAGGCCATCTTCCAGCAGCCGACTCCCGGCGCCGAGAAGACCACCGTGCTGGAGGTCGTCGAGGTGGGCTACCGCCTCGGTGATGTCGAGCTGCGCCCCGCGAAGGTCGTCGTCGCCGTCCCGGAAGGGTAGGTGATCGATGGCCAGCCAGGATTGGTTCGACAAGGACTTCTACAAGACCCTCGGGGTCTCCAAGGACGTCAGCGATGCGGACCTGAAGAAGACGTATCGCAAGCTCGCGCGCAAGTATCACCCGGACTCCAATCAGGGTGATGCCAAGGCCGAGGCGAAGTTCAAGGAGATCAGCGAGGCCTACTCGGTGCTCTCCGACGCCGAACAGCGCAAGGAATACGACGAGATCCGCGCCATGGGCTCCGGCGCTCGCTTCACGGCGGGCGGCCAGGGCGCAGGCGGCTTCGAAGACGTGTTCAGCCGTTTCGGACAGCAGGGCCGCGGGCAGACCGCCGACTTCGAGGACATCTTCGCGATGTTCAACCAGGGGCAGGGCGCGAGCTTCGGCAACGGTCGCTTCGGTCAGCCGAGTGGCGGTTACCGCGGCTTCGGTGGTCCGCAGCGCGGTGCCGACGTCACGGCCCGCACCACGCTCGACTTCATCACCGCCGTGCAGGGCGAGACCATCTCGCTGCAGGGCGAAGACGGCAAGCCGTTCAAGGTGAAGATCCCTGCGGGTGTCGCCGACGGCCAGAAGATCCGTCTGCGCGGGCGCGGTCGTCCCTCGCCCGATGGCGGAGAGAGCGGCGACATCGTGGTGCAGATCGCGGTGCGCCCGCATCCGGTCTTCACCCGCGACGGTCTCAACCTGCGAGTCGTCGTCCCGGTGACGTTCACCGAGGCCACTCTCGGGGCGACCATCGAGGTGCCCACCCTCGGCGGCGACGTGGTGAAACTCCGCGTCGCACCCGGCACCCCCTCCGGGCGGGTGCTGCGGGTCAAGGGCCGCGGTGTCACCACCTCGAAGGGCACGGGCGACCTGCTCGCCGAGCTTCAGGTCGCGGTGCCCACGCACCTCGATGAGGCCGCACGCGAAGCGCTGGAGAAGTTCCAGGAACTCGAGCCCACGGAGAACCCGCGGGCCGAGCTGATGGCGAAGGCGCGGCGATGACCGGTCGTCGAAGCGGACACCGGGGGCGGAGGCGTTCATGATGAATGCCGACACCCCGGTGTTCGCGATCGCCGCCGCCGCCGAACTCTCCGGCCTCCATCCGCAGACCCTGCGGCAGTACGACCGCATCGGCCTCGTCGTCCCCGGGCGCACCTCAGGGGGCTCGCGCCGCTACTCGACACGCAACATCGAGCAGTTGCGCGAGGTCGCTCAGCTCTCCTCCGAAGGGGTGAGCCTTCCCGCGATCGCTCGTCTGCTCGACCTGGAAGACGAGAACAGGGCGCTGCGTAATCGAATCACCGTGCTCGAGAGCGCGCTGCGCACCGAGCGCGAGAGCCGTCCGGGCGTGCGCGTGTTCGCCGCCGGGTCCGCGGGCGTCGTGCCCATGCCGACCGGTCGCCGCCTTCGGCGCTCGACCGAGGTCGTGCTCTGGGACCCGCGCGGGAGCGCCTAGGTCACTCGCGATGGGCGGTGTGTATCCTGTCAACAGTTAACAGGAGGTCACCATGACGCAGACCGTCACGCGCGGAGAATCCCTCGGCGCCCAGGTGGCGCGGGTGCTCCGCCAGCGCATCGTGCGCGGCGAACTCGCCCCGGGCGCACGCATCACCGAAGAAGCGCTCGCCGAGGAGTTCTCGGTCAGTCGGGGACCGGTGCGCGATGCCCTGACGCAGCTGAGCTTCGAGAAGCTCGTCGAGGTGCAACGTCCGCGTGGGGTCTACATCGTCGGACTCACCCGCGACGACGTCGATCAGCTGTACAGCCTGCGGGGCGCTCTCGAACAGCTCGCCCTCTCTCGAGCGATGCGCGTCGACGACGACGAGCGCTGGGAGGCCATATCCGCCGCCGTCGCGCGGATGGCCGAAGCCGCCGATGCCGGAGACCACGCGGCGTTCGTCACCGCCGACCTCGAGTTCCACTCGCAGATCTACGCGCTCGCCGATCACCCGCGCCTCGAGGGGGCGTGGAACCAGTACCTGCCGACGTTCACGGCGCTGCTCGAGGTCACGATCAATCATGACGAGGATCTCCATGAGTCGTCAGACGATCATGTGAAGCTGCTCGAGGTCATGCGCACCGGTACCCAGGAAGCTGCTGCCGAGGTGTTGAGCGCCCACCTCGACGGTGCACGCGAGCGCATGCTGCACGAGGTGGGCGGACGCTGACCGTCAGATCGACGGATCGTTCGGATGCACCTGCAGCCGACGCACCAGCCCCCAGGTGTTGCCGCGGGCTGTCGCCGAATGGCTGAACTCGTCGAGAGCGGCCTGCGCCAGAGCAAGACCGCGTCCGTTCTCGCTCGCCTGCTCGGGCATCACGACGCCGTCCCAGTCGATCGTCGCCGGTTCCGCCGAGTCGACGACCTCAGCGTGCAGCGCACCGTCGGAAGCGCGCACATCCACGCTCATCGTCACGTCGATGCCCCGGCTGTGCTGTGCGATGTTGGTCGCGACTTCGCTGAGCGCGAGCGTGAAGAGGGTGCGGTCTTCGGCGGGGACGCCGGGCGCGCGTATCCAGAGCCGGTCGAGCTCATCCAGGACGCGGTCGACGAGGGCGAGTTCTGCCCGCCCGTCGATGTGAAAGCCCGGCGGTTCAGCTGCCATCGAACGCCGATTCCGGCGTGGGGTAGTCGCGAAGCACGCGATCGAGGTTGGTGAGGTGCAGGACCGTCTTCACCGCGTCGGGCACGGCGGCGATCCGCAGGTCTCCGCCTGCGACCCGGGCGCTCTTGAGGCCTCCGACGAGGGCGCCGAGTCCGGAGGAATCGACGAATTCCGTGCCACGCAGATCGATCGCGATGCGGGGCTGTCCTGCGGTGACGAGGTCGCTCACCGCGTTTCGCAGCAGCGGCGCGCCCGAAGCGGTCAGCCGCCCCGTGATCGCGATCACGGCATAGCCATCCCTGTTCTCAGTGCTGACGTTCATTCGACTCCTTCTCGAGGGCGCGGGCGGCCGGTCCGCGGTAGCGGGCGGCCTGGATGATGACGCTGAGCACGACCAGGTCGTACAGCACCCAAGCCGTGTTCACGATCGTGCCGGTGCCGTCGGCGGTTCCGATGATCACGCGGGTGATGCCGATGATGAGGGCGAGCGCGAGCATCGCCATCGCGGTGAGCTGGGGCCAGATCTGCCCCCAGGGGATGCCGCGGGGGTCGCGGCCGTCCTTCCGCGTGACGGCGAAGGAAAGCGGGCGGCCGAGTGCGACGTTGGCGAATGCCGTCCAGCAGGCACGGATCCATACCGGGAACAGTGCGAGCGAGTACTGCTGCCCCCTCCAGGTGCGCACGCCCTTCGCGACCACGAGGAACAGCGCCTGATTCACGAGGAAGTACGGCAGGAAGCGGGCGAAGAAATCCAACGACCAGGCGGTGACCGGAAGCACACCCCACACCAGGTAGACGACCGGGGCCACGAGATAGACGATCGCGGCGAATCCCGACAGGTACGTCCACATCGTGGAGAAGTACATCAGCCGCTGTCCGGCCGAGAGGCCCCGTTTGACGAGCGGGTTGTCCCGCAGCATCACCTGCAGAGTGCCCTGCGCCCAGCGCAGTCGCTGCGTCAGCATCGTGCGGAGGTCTTCGGGAGCGAGACCGTGCGCCAGGATCTCGTGGTGGTACACGCTCTTCCAGCCGAGGGCGTGCAGCTGCATGGCCGTGGCCATGTCCTCGGTGACCGAGATCGTCGCGAGGGGGAGGATGGGCTGTGCCTCGTCGCCACGGTCCAACCGCAACGCGTCCAGCAGACCCCGCACAGCGGCGACGGCGGTGACCGGGGAGAGGTCGGAGGCGGCGAGGGCATCGAGGCCGGCCTCGTCGACGATCACCGCGCCCAGCTCGGCGTCCTGCTGCAGCGGAAGGGCGCCTATCTCCGCCAGGTCAGCCCTGATGCCGTCCATATCGTGCGCGATGAGGATGCGTGAGGCATGGTCGACCGACTCGCGCACCCGCGCGGCGACATCGGCGACCGATTCTCCGGCCGCGAGTTCCTTCCGTCCGCGGCTGATCGCGATGCGCAGCGCCGACAGCTCCGTCGCCAGGGCGGAATCCGCTGCGGTCTGCGCCTCCCGCGCGATCAGGGTCTCGGCGGCCTTGAGTGCCCGGGAGGCCGAGTCGGTGACGTCGCGCACATACCCCACGATCCCGAGTCGCATCAGGGCTTCGCGTCGCAGCACGGCGTTCGAGCCGCAGAAGAAGGCGGCGTTCCATCCGTCCTTGCCCTGCTGGATCGGACCGTAGAACAGCGGCGCCTGGCTGCCCAGCGGATCGGCGTCATCGACGTTCACGAACCACTGCGGCGTCTGCACGAGGGCGACCTCCTCGTCGTCCGCGAAGTATCCGAGCGTGCGATGGAGGATCAGTGGATCGGGAACCTGATCGGCGTCGAGGATGAGGAGGAACTCGCCGTCGGTCTGGAACAGTGCGCTGTTCAGGTTGCCGGCCTTGGCATGCCGCGGCTTTCCCGTCCACTCCTCCGAGCGCGTGAGGTAGCCGACCCCCGCCGCTCGGGCTTCGGCCTCCAACTCGGGGCGCGAGCCGTCGTCGAGGATCCAGGTCGAGTGGGGGTAGGCGATGTTCTTCGCCGCGCGGGCGGTGGTCATCACCAGAGCCACCGGTTCGTCGTACGTCGTTATGAACACGTCGACTGTCCCCTGCGGCGGCGAGACGGGGGCCGGCCGCTCGCGTGCGCGCCACATCGTGAGGCAGAACAGGAACGTGTCGATCAGGCTGTAGGTCTCGGCGATCACGAGGGGCACGGCGATCCACCACGCCGACCAGTTGACCGATTCGAGCCAGCGCCATGCCACGTAGTTGACACCCAGCAGCACGGAGAGCAGGGCGAGGATGCGGATCGCCGCGAACCGGGCGGTCATGCGTCCCTCCGCACCACCACGACGGTGATGTCGTCCGTCGCACGATCGTCGGCGGCGAGTCGCAGCGCCTCGCGCACCGCACCCTCCGGGCCGAGCGCTCGGAGCACGCGCTGCACATGGGCGAAGGGATCGTCGGCGTCGAGCACATCCAGCAGTCCGTCGCTGCAGCAGATGAACGTGTCGCCGGGTTCGAGCCTCGTGGTCATCGGGACGCGGGCATCGACGACGCCCATGCCCATCCCGAGCGGGAGGTTCTTGGAGCGCAGGTGCGTCCAGGAACCGTCGGCCCGGATCACGAAGGCGAGGTTGTGCCCGGCGTCGATCACGTCCAGATCCCCGCTCTCGGGTCGCAGCTCGGCGACCATGGCGGTGACGAACATCGCCGTGTCGGCGAGGTCCTCTTCGAGCAGACGATCGACGTCGGCCACGGAGACGGAGAGCGAGCGCTCGGGCGCCGTCCGCAACGACGCTCGCACGGTCGCGGCGACGAGTGCGGGGCCGGTGCCCTTGCCCATCGCGTCGGCCACCGTGATGCGCAGCGCCCCTCCGTGCGTCGAGAAGTCGTAGTAGTCGCCCGCGAGCATGCCGCGCGGGGCGGCACCCGCAGCGATCGTGTAACCATCGAGCTCGGGGTTCGAGCGTGGTCGCAGCGCGCGCTGGAGAACAGCCGCGTGGTCGATGTCCTGGTCCTGGGCGAGCTCGGTCTGCACCCAGAACGCCAGGTCGCGCAGCAGGTCGCGCTGCGCTTCGGTGAAGGTGTGGGGCTCGGTGTCGAGCACGCACAGGGTGCCGACGGGCTCGCCGCCGGGCGCGTGCAGCGGGTGGCCGGCATAGAAACGCAGGTGCGGGTCCCCGGTGACGAACGGGTTGTCGGCGAAGACATCGGTGATGAGGGCATCTTCGACCACCACGGTCGCGTCCTGCGACACCGTGTAGTCGCAGAAGGAGTCCTGCCGGGGGGCTTCGTTCCCGCCCAGCCCGATCTGCGCCTTGCGCCATTGCCGATCACGGTCGATCAGCGAGACGCTGACCATCGGCACGCCGAACATCTCCTTCGCCAGCCGTGCCACCCGGTCCACGCGCTCGTCCGGTGGTGTGTCAAGGATCCCCAGTTCCTCGAGCGCTGCCTGTCGCCGTCGCTCGTCGAACATGTGCTCCGCCCCTCCTACGGTCGCCTTCGGCCATCCTAGAAGGAACGCATCGCCGGCGGGACGCCATTCGCGCATCTGCCAGTGTTGACTGTTAACAGTCAACACTGCTACGGTCGGGGAGTCGACAACAGGGTCGACCCACGTAGAGGAGCAAAGATGCCCCGCAAGCGCATCACCCGGGCGGCCGCCGCGATCGCCGCCCTCGCAGCCACCGCTCTCATCGTCTCGGCCTGCACCAAGGTCGAGGAGGGCGAGGAAGCCGGATCGGCGTTCCCCGAGAACGACATCCGACTCATCATCCAGGCCAACCCCGGCGGAGGGTCCGACCTCTCGTCGCGCGCGCTGGCCACCGAGCTGGAGAAGATCCTCGGCGTCAGCGTCATCCCGGAGAACATGCCCGGTGCCGCCGGAGCGCTGGCCATGGAGTACGTGGGCGCGCAGGATCCCGACGGGTATGTCATCGGATTCGCGCCGGTCGAGATCGCGATGCTCAACACCACGCAGAGTGCGAACGTGCTGCCGGACGACTTCGACCTGCTCGGCCAGATCATGCTCGCTCCCGGCGTGGTCACGGTCGGCGCGAACAGCGGTATCGAGACGCTGGAAGACCTCGTCTCTCAGGCGAAGGCGGGTGCCGTGACGGTCGCCAACTCCGGCGCCGGCTCCATCTGGGAGGCCGCCACCATCGGGCTCGGCGACGCGACGGACGCCGACTTCACCCCGGTGCCGTACGACGGAGGAGCGACAGCCGTCGCAGCAGCGGCATCGGGTGAGACCGTCGCCGCCGTCTCCGGCCTCGGCGAAGCCCTGGCGCAGGGTGAGGCCGTGCGCATCCTGGCTGTCATGAACGACGTGCGCCACCCCGACGCGGAAGACGTCGAGACGGTCGAAGAGGCCATCGGCGAAGACGTGATCTTCGGTGGCTGGGGCGGCATCTACGCACCCAAGGGTCTCCCTGACGACGTCAAGACCACGCTCGAAGCCGCCGTGAAGGAAGCCGTCGAGTCCGACAGCTACCAGAAGTTCCAGGCCGATGCCGGAAACCTGGTCGTGTACCGCGACTCCGCCGAGTGGACCACCTTCGTCGACGAGCAGTTCGACCTCTTCAAGGACCTCCTGGGCTGAGAAGACCGGGTCGCCGATGCTGCGGGGCCGGGCTCATCACCGGCTCCGCAGCACCCACCCTCACTTCTCGGATCAGGAAAGGAGCACCATGTCGACCTCCGCATCGGACGGGTCTGCAACGCACGTCTCCGTCGCCGCCACGGACGACGGGTACCAGGGCGCCTCCGCCTCGCGTCCCCTCGAGATCGTGTTCGCGGTCGTCGCCCTCGGGTTCACCGCCGGCTACCTCTTCCTCGCAACGCAGATCCCGCTGCGCCGCGAGGCCGCCCCCGGGCAGATCGACGCCCGCTTCTGGCCCCTCGTCATCGGGGTCACCGGCGTCGTCATCGCCATCGCGCTGCTCGCGGTCGCGATCACCCGTCCGGCCCCCACCCGTGAAGACCTCGAGCGCATCCAGCCAGGAGGCTACCTGCGCGTGATCGCCACCCTCGCGATCACCGGCACCTTCATCGCGCTGTGGTCGCTGGGTTCGGTCATCCTGTTCGGCTACCGCATCGAGGTCTTCCCGATCGCCGCCGCTCTGCTGATGGCCGCCCTCATGCTTCTCTACGGCCACCGCCGCTGGCTGAGCCTCGTCATCTACTCCGCCTCCGTCACGGCGTTCGTCTACGTCGTGTTCGGGATGCTCCTGAGGATCCCCCTGTGAACGCGCTCATGGAGGGGCTGAACTCGCTCCTCGACATCTCGATCCTGCTCTACATGCTCGTCGGCCTCGTGCTCGGGTTCATGGTCGGAGCGTTCCCCGGCATCACCGCGACCATGGCCGTCGCCCTCGCCGCCGGCTTCACGATGACCCTCGAGCCCGTGCAGGGTCTCGCCGTGCTGCTGACGATCTACGTCGCGGCGAACTTCGGCGACCGGGTGCCGTCCATCCTGATCAACACCCCGGGCACGCCCGCGTCCATCGCCACCACCCTCGACGGGTATCCGATGGCGAAGCAGGGAAGGGCGGGGCTCGCGCTCACCGTCTCGGCGATCGTCTCGGCGGTCGGCATCCTCGCCTCACTCGTGCTCTTCGCGGTCGCCGCCGTGCCGATCGCCAGCTTCGCCCGCGACTACTTCAAGTCGCCCGAGCTGTTCGCGCTCGTGGTCTTCGGCATCGCGATCATGATCGGCATCTCGTCGAAGTCGATGCTCAAGGGCATTCTCGCCGGACTCTTCGGCCTCATGCTCGGCAGCGTCGGCACGTACGCGGCCACCGCCGACCAGCGCTTCACCTTCGGGGTGCTCGAACTCGTCGAGGGTGTCAACTTCATCGCCGTGATCATCGGACTCTTCGGCATCGCCGAGCTGTTCGACCAGCTGCTCACGCATCGGAAGTCGGCCGTGCGCCCGATCTCGAGTCTCGGCCGCTGGTGGCCGAACCGCGCCGAACTGAAGCAGAGCGGGCGCGCGACCGCGGTCGGCGGCGCCGTCGGACTCGGTGTCGGGCTCATCCCCGCGGCCGGTGGGGACATCGCCGGACTCATCGGGTGGGAGCGGGCACGCAAGGCGTCGAAGCACCCCGAGATGTTCGGCAAGGGATCGATCGAGGGTGTCGCCGCCTCCGACACCGCCTCCAGCGCCACCCTCGGCGGCTCCCTCACAACGACCATGGCCCTCGGCATCCCCGGTGACTCGGTGATGGCCGTGATGATCGGCTCGATGATCGTCTGGGGCATCACCCCCGGTCCCACACTCTTCACCAACCGCCCCGACCTGGTCGTCTCGATCGTGGGCATCATGCTGATCGCGACGATCCTCTCTCTCGCGCTCAGCCTGGTGCGCATGAAGGGCATGGTGAAGCTGCTCGACGTGCCACAGCCGTATCTGTGGAGCGGCATCCTGATCTTCTGCATCATCGGCACCTACGCCACCTCGAACAGCCTGTCGACGGTCGTGACGATGCTCGTCTTCGGTGTGATCGGCGTGCTGCTCAAGCGCATGCAGGTGCCGGCCGGTCCGGTCGTGCTCGGCCTCCTGCTCGGACCGCTCGCCGAGGAGAACCTCGCCCGCACGCTGGCGATCCTCCCCACGCGTCCGTTCTTCGAGGTGGTCAGCCCCATCGCGCTCGTGCTGCTCGCCCTGGCCGTGCTCTCGATCGTGATGCCGGCCATCCGCGCCGCCCGGAGGCCCCGTGCCGAGCGCGCCTCGCTCGCGGACTCGATCCTGCACGACGACAGCATCCAGCAGATCGAGAAGGCACACGACGAGCTCGCCGCCCAGCCCGATCTGCTCACCTCCACCGTCCGCAACGCCGACACCTCAGGGCGTCGTGCCCGCAAGACCCGCAAGAACTCCGAGGAGACCGAGAAGTGACCCGCTATGACATCCTGACCGCCGTGCCCACCGCGTTCCACCGCGACGGCACCCTCGACATCGAGGGCTCGCGTGCGATCTTCCGGTTCGTCGCCGACTCGGGGAACGAGGGAGCGTTCGTGCTCGGCACTACGGGGGAGTTCCCCGCCGTGGACGCCGACGAGTTCGCGGCCATCGTGGAAGCGGCGTTGGCCGAGCTGCAGGAGCGCATGCGCGTGGTCGTGCACGTCGGTCGCCCCAGCACCTTCGAGGCCGTGCGGCTGACCCGTATCGCCCGCCGACTGGGCGCGACCGAGTTCGCCGCGCTGACGCCGTACTACCTGCAGGCCACGGACGACGCGATCTTCGAGTACTACCGCGCGGTGTCGGAGGCCGTCGGGGACGGGCGGCTGTACGTGTACATCTACCCGGCCCGCAGCGGCAACCCGGTGTCGCCGGAGCTCCTCGCGCGTCTCGCACGACTGCCCAACGTCGTGGGCGCCAAGATCAGCGAACTCTCCCTCGACGACATCGCCGCCTACCGTGCCGTCGTGCCCGCCGACTTCGACCTCTACACCGGCGCCGACCGCGACCTGATCGCGGCCGTCGAGGTGGGGGCGCAGGGCGTCGTGTCCGGGGTGTCGTCCGTCACGCCGAAGCCGTTCCGCGCCCTCGCCGACGCCGGGAGGTCCGGGGACGCGGCGGCCATCGTCGCTGCGCAGGCCGCGGTCGACGATGTGGTCGGGCTCATCGGTGGCGACATGGCCCGCATGAAGGAGGCGTACCGCGTGCTCGACGTGGTCGACACGCACTGCCGCATGGCGATCGCCGAGCCGAGTGCCGCCGAGCGCACCGCCGTCGCCGAGGTGGTGGCCGCGCACCGGTGACACGTCACAGGTGACACGGTCACAGGAGATGGAAATGTCGTCTTCCTAGCGTGGAACCAGGGAACGACCCTGCTCCGCGCCTGGCGCGCGGGTGTCCTGCCACGAAGGAAGAACTCCTCATGACGAACACCACAGCCCCCTCCGCCGCACCCTCGCTGGGACTCCTGGTCCTCCGCGTGGTCGTCGGCGCGATCTTCGCCGCACACGGCGCGCAGAAGATCTTCGAGTTCACGCTCCCCGGAACGATCGGCAGCTTCGCAGGCATGGGGATTCCGCTCCCGGAGATCGCCGGCCCTGTCGTCGCCTTCGTCGAGCTCATCGGCGGCATCCTGTTGATCCTCGGCCTCTTCACCCGTCCTGTCGGTCTCCTGCTGGCCATCGACATGATCGTCGCGCTCATCGCCGTGCACCTTCCCGCGGGCCTCTGGGTCGGCGAGGGCGGCTACGAGTTCGTCGCCGTCCTCGGTGCGGCAGCTCTCGCCCTCGCGCTCACAGGCGCCGGGCGTTTCTCCCTGGACGGTGCGTTCCTGCGGGGACGCGCACCGGCCTGGCTGAGCTGAAGAACCTCCGCATCACGACGGATGCCGCGGCCCGAGGGGTCGCGGCATCCGTCGTCTGTGCGGGGTGTGTTGCGGAAGGGAAACCCGCATTCCGCGTCGTTGCGGCCTCCACGCGCACCTCCGCTTTCGTTTTCGACGACAAAGGTATGCGAAAACACAAAAAAGAAAAGACTTTCACTGAGGTTCCCCGTATTCCTGGCGCCAAATACGCAAATAAACCTAAACTGAGCGCATTCGGCATCTCGCCGAGGACTTTTACAGCGAAGTAAGGGGATTGCAGATGAAGCTCAAGAGGAGCCTGGCGGGAGTGGCCACGGTCATCACCGCCCTCGGATTCACCGCCTGCGCCGGCGGCGCAGCGCCGGACGCGTCGGGAAACGCCTCCAGCGACACCATCACGTTCCGCTCGTGGAGCCCGATCGAGCAGACGACCCGTCAGATGATCGAGGCCTTCCAAGCGGAGAACGACGGATCGAAGATCGACGCGACGATCTTCAACTACCCGGAGTACCTCGTCGACCTGCAGAGCCGTGCCAGCTCGAACACGATGCCCGACGTGCTCGGCCTGCAGCCCGGAGCGCTCACCCAGCAGTACCGCGAGAACCTGATGCCTCTGCAGGACTGCGCCGCCGAGACCTGGGGTGACGACTGGCAGAGCAAGTTCTACCCGATCGGCATCGAACAGGCCCGAATGGGCAACCCCGAGGGCGACGACAACTTCTACTCGCTCCCCATCCTCACCCAGACGGTCAACCTCTGGGCCAACTCCGAGATCTTCGACGACGCCGGTCTGAGTGTGCCGAAGACCTGGGACGAGCTCGTGCAGACCACGAAGGACCTGAGCGGTGGCGACGCCGCCCCGTTCCTCCTGCCCGCGAAGGACTCCTGGCTGCGCAACGTCGTCTTCCTGCAGATCGCCAACAACGTCTCGCCCGGAACCGTCTATGAGGCAGAGGCCGGTTCCGTGCAATGGACAGACCCGGCCATCGTGAAGGCGTTCGAGTACTGGGGCAAGCTGTTCTCCGACGGCATCGCCCAGGACGGTGCGATCGGCCTCGACGCCTACCCGTCGGCGGTGAACCAGTTCGAGGCGGGCAACGCCGCCATGATCCCCCTCGGTGCCTGGTGGATCCAGCAGTCCGACCCGACCAAGTCCGACATCCCGCCGCTGTCGGAGGGCATGTCCGGGTACGAGCCGTTCCTGTTCCCGACCATCCCCGGCGGTGCCGCCGAGCCGCAGTTCGTCGGCGGCATCGACGTGAGCCTGGGCATCTCGAAGAACACGGCCAACCCCGACCTCGCCTGCAAGGTGCTCACCGACTTCATCGCCGGCTCCGCCGCGCAGAAGCTCGTCAACACCATGAACGATGTCCCCGCCGTCACCGGTCTCGCTCCGGAGAAGTTCACGAGCGAGAAGCAGGAGCAGATCTGGAACCTGTTCGTCGACGAGTGGCTCCCGCAGGTGAAGTACTCGCGCTACTTCGAGTCGCCCAAGCTCGACCAGGCCGTGGCCGATGCGCTCGCCGCCATCGCGACCGGTGACGCCACTCCGCAGGAGGCAGCGGAATCCGTCCAGGCCGTCCAGGACACCCTGTAGCTCGGGAACCTGTGGCAGCAGTGGAGTTCGTGCAGGGTCCGGGACCTCTTCCCCGGACCCTGCGCCGAGAGGAGCGCGCATGAAGATCCTGACGAGAGAGCGGCTGGTCGGCCTCGTCTTCCTGGCACCGACCCTCATCCTGTTCGCCGTATTCGTCGTGTACCCGATCGTGTACAACGTGCAGGCGAGCACGCTCGACTGGGACGGTGTCAACGTCGGCACGGCAGTCGGCATCGGCAACTACCTGGAGCTGTTCCAGGATCCGACGTTCCTCATCACGCTGCGCAACTCGGCGTTCTGGATCGTGCTGACGATCGTGCCCCAGGGCGTGATCGGCTTCCTCCTCGCCGTCGCCCTCAACCAGGGGCTCCGCGGCAGCACGATCTACCGGGCGATCTTCTTCATCCCCGCGATCCTCTCGCCGGTCGTGGTCGGGATCGTGTGGCAGCGCATCCTCGACCCTTTCAACGGCGTGCTCACCGCCATCGGCAAGGCCACAGGGCTCACCTTCCTCGGCGGCAACTACCTGGCCGATCCGCAGACGGCGATCTTCGCGGTGATCTTCGTGAACGTCTGGATGTGGACCGGGTTCTCGATGCTGTTCTACCTCGCGGGGCTGCAGCTGATCGATCCCAGCCTCGTGGAGGCGGCGCGCATCGACGGCGCCAACGGTTTCCAGACCATGGTGCGGATCACGTTCCCCCTGCTGAAGACCACCACACTGTCGCTCGTGCTCCTCGGGATCATCGGTTCGCTCAAGACCTTCGAGCTCGTCTACGTGCTCACGCAGGGCGGACCCAACCACGCGTCGGAGATGCTGCCCACCTTCGCGTTCCTGGAGGCGTTCCAGCTGCAGAACGTCGGGTACGCCTCGGCCATCAGCGTCGTGCTGCTCGTCGTCGCCGTCGTGAGCTCGCTCTCGATGGTGCGGGTGTTCGGCGCCGGATTCATCACAGGAGACGAGAAATGACCGCGACGAGCGAGACCCGCACCCTGATCGTCCCGAAGGACACCGTCGGCCGTCACCGCCACGGTGCTCCCGGACGCCGCGTCGGCTGGCTGCACTTCGTGCTCGTGCCGCTCGCCGTGCTCTGGCTCGTACCGATCATCATGGTCGTCGGGCTCTCGATGATGCCGCCGAACAACCCCGGCACGCAGTTCTTCGGGCTGTTCCCCGCGGAATTCAGCGTCAAGAACTACCTCACGATCTGGGACCAGAACCCGATCCTGTTGCACCTGCTCAACAGCCTCCTCATCACGGTGCCTTCGGTGCTGCTGGTCTGTCTGCTCGGATCGATGACCGCCTTCGCCCTGGCCCGGCTGCGGGTTCCGCTGAAGGCCCTGATCTTCGGGGTGCTGATCCTCGCGCTGATCCTGCCGATGTCGAGCATCGTGGTCGCGACGTTCCGCATCCTGCAGTCGATGCAGCTGTACAACAACCTCCTCGGGCTCGTCCTGGTGTACAGCGCACTCGGCCTGCCGTTCGCGGTCATCATCATCCGCACCTCCTACCTCGCGATCCCGCTCGAGACCTACGAGGCCGCACGACTCGACGGGGCGAACAGCTGGCAGATCTTCTGGCGCATCTACCTGCCGCTCGGCAAGCCCGCCCTCGCCGTGGTCGCGGTGTGGCAGACGATGATGAGCTGGAACGACTTCCTGCTGCCGCTCGTCACGCTCGGCGACAACGAGCTCAAGCCGCTCACCCTCGTGCCGCTCGCCTACCGCGGCATGTACCTGTCACAGCCGGGGGCACTGTTCGCGATCCTGGTGCTGATCTCCATCCCGGTCGTGCTGCTGTTCGTCTTCATCCAGAAGTACCTGGTGAACGGCCTGTCGGGAGCGATCAAATGAGCGTCATCGGCCTCGATCTCGGAACCAGTGGCGTGCGGGCCGTCGCCTTCGCCGCAGACGGACGGACGCTCGGTGGGGCGTCGGCACCGCTGATGCTGCGGCGCGACGGTCGCGGGCGCGTCGAGCTCGATGCCGAGGAGATCATCGTCGCCGCCGAGAGCGTGGTGCGCACAGCGGCGGCGGAGGCAGAGCAACTCGGCGACGCGGTGCAGGCGATCGGCTTCAGCGTGCTCGGCGAGGCCGTCGTGCCTGTCGACGGGGCCGGCGTACCGCTCGCTCCGGTGGCGGTGAGCATGGACACGCGCGGCATCGAACACGCCGCCGTGCTGGGGGCGCGGCTCGGGGACGGCCGCTTCACCGCGATCACCGGACAGCCGTTGCACGGGATGTTCTCGGTCTTCAAGATCATGGCCGGCGATGATGCCTGGTCTGCGGCCGCGGGTTACCGCTGCATCGGGGATCTGGTCGCCGAGCGGTGGAGCGGTGTCGCTGCCATCGACCTCGGTCAGGCCGCGCGTACCGGCATCCTCGACGTCGATCGAGGCGAATGGAGCAGCGAGATCCTCGAAGCCGTGGCCGCCTCCGCCCCGTGGGTGCGGGAAGACCGGCTCCCGGTCCCCGTGGCATCGGGAACCGTGATCGCCGGCGTCCACGACCAGGCGGCTGCCGTGCTCGGCGTCGCACCCGGCACGCGCCTGGTTGCCGGCACGCACGACCAGGCGGCTGCCTTCCTCGGCGCCGGTGGAGAGGCGGGAGTGCGGTCCGTGATCGCGCTCGGGTCGAGCGACTGCCTCTCCGTCGCCACCCGCGAACGCCCGCGTGGACTCGAGTCGACCGGCTTCGCCAGCTACCGACTCGATGACGAGACATGGATCACCCTCGCCGGAACCGCCGCAGGCGGATGGGCGCTGGAATGGCTGGCGACCCTCCTGGGCCGTGACGTCGGCGATGTGTTCGGCGCGCTCGCCGAGGATCCGCCCTCTCTCCTCGTGCTGCCGTACCTCGCCGGCTCCGGCACCCTCGACAACGACCCCTCCGCGCGCGGAACGATCCACGGCCTCACGCTCGACACGACCGTGCCGCAACTGGCGCGAGCCGTCGTGGAGGCCGCAGGCTTCGAGTTCCACAAGATCATCGCGGCCCTGGACCGCCACGGGGTCCGCGTCGATGACCTCCAGGTCACCGGCGCAGGTTCGGAGAACGCCGAGGCGCTCTCCGCCCGTGCCGCCGCGGCCGGGACGCGACTCACGCCGGTCGCCCGTGACGCATCCGCGCGTGGGGCGGCGATGCTCGCGCTCCGCGGCCTCGGCGCCGATTCCTCGGATCTCCTCGTCGCCCCCGACCCCGCGGCTGCGGCCGAGCCCGACCCCGCATCGGGCGAGTGGTACGCCGCGCAGCGAGCCGCCTACGCCGCCCTCTACGACGTGACCCGCGGCATCGCGCCGCACCTGGCCCGGCCATCGTGGCCGACCCAGAACCCGCCCCACCAGAAGGAGAACACGAAATGACCGAGACGACGCTCCAGCTCGACTTCGACATCGACGCCGCGCGCGAGGAGATCCTCGACTACTGCCTGCGTTCGATGGAGTACGGACTCAACTTCAACACGCAGGGCAACATCAGCATCCGCGTTCCCGGCGTCGAGGACCGGTTCCTGATCACGCCGACCGACCTCGAGTACGACAAGATGAGCGCCGATGACATCGTGCTCGTGAACGGCGACAGCGAGGTGATCGACGGACGGCTCGGGCCGTCGAGCGAGGTCACCGTGCACATGGCCGTCTACCGGCGTCGACCCGACGTGAACGCGATCGTGCACTCCGAGCCGGTGTTCTCCAACGTCTGGGGCGTCGTGGGGTCGCCGATCCTCGGGACGCTGGTGAACATGGTGATCTACACCAAGGGCGACGTGCCGATCATGCCGTTCGAGCTCAGCAACAACACCGAATTCGGCGAGCACATGTGCGACGCGATGGGCGACCTCAACGCGGTGGTGTGGGCGAACCACGGCCTGCTCACCGTCGGGCCGAACCTGCGTGACACGTTCAAGACCAGTGTCGCGGTGGAGTCGGCGGCCAAGGTGCAGGCCTACGCCCGCGCGCTCACCGACACCCCGATCGTGCTCGACTACGACACGCTCGGCATCACCGAGTCGCTCTGAGGATCGCGGATGGCACTGCAGACTCTGCGTACCGCGCTCGCCGACGCCGACGCGGGCGGCTACGCCGTCGGCGCCTTCAACGTGTCGAGCATCGATCAGGCGATCGCGGTGCTCGATGCCGCCGAGACGGAGCGTTCGCCCGTGATCGTGCAGGCGATCGCGGGGATGTCCGCCTACGACGACGAATCGCTCTGGTGGCACCGCCTGAGGCGTCTGGTCGCCGAATACGAGCATGTCCCCGCAGTGCTGCATCTCGATCACGGGCGCACCCATGACGACTGCGCGCGTGCCATGGACCACGGCTTCACCAGCGTGATGATCGACGCCAGCAGAGCGAGCGGCACCGATGAACCCGCCTCCTTCGCCGACAACGTGGCGCTCACGCGTCGGGTGGTCGAGGCGGCCGTGCCCTTCGGTGTGAGCGTCGAGGGCGAGCTCGGCACGATCGGCGGGGCGGAGGCGGGTGTCACCGGGGTGCTCGAGGAGATCGTGTTCGCCGACCCCGATCAGGCCGTCGAGTTCGTGGGACAGACCGGGGTGGACGCGCTCGCGGTGGCAGTGGGCACGAGTCACGGCTCGGTCAAGTTCACCGACGAGGCCGGAGGCCAACGGCTGCGGCTCGGCCTCATCTCGGAGATCAGAGGACGTCTGCCGGACACCTTCCTGGTGCTGCACGGTTCCTCGTCGGTGCCCGCCGAGGCGGTCGCCAGGATCAACGCACACGGCGGTGACGTGCGGCCCTCGTACGGGATCTCTCCTGAGCAGAAGGCGGAGGGGATCGCCGCAGGCATCCGCAAGATCAATCAGGGTACCGACTCCCACCTGGCCTGGAGTGCCGCGCTGCGCACATTCCTGCAGGAGAACCCCGCGGTGGTCGAGCCCAGCGAGCAGCTGCGCCCCGCGATGGGCGCATTCCGGGCGATGGTCACGCAGCGCATGCGTGAGTTCGGCTCCTCGGGTCGCGCCTGAGGCGCCGGCCCCGCGGGTGAGGCGTGACGAGCTCGATTTCGCAGGTCAGGCGAGCTCGATCGCGAGTCCGGCCTCTCGAAGCGTCTCCAGCTCGGCCGGAGGCGCTTCGACGCCGGTGATCAGCACGTCGACGCGCGCGATCGGAGCCACCTGGATCACCTGACTCTTGCCGATCTTCGAGCTGTCGGCGACCACGATGGCCCGCGCCGCCGAGTCGAGGTAGCGCCTCTTCATGGTCACCTCGGGGAGGCTGGAGTTCGTGAACCCCCGCTCCGACACCCCGTTGCAGCCGATGAAGCAGATGTCGCTGTGCACGGACCCGATGAACATGTCGCCCATCGGGTCGATGAGCGAGCGCTGCTTGTAGTTCACGGTGCCGCCGGTGACGACGACAGTGATCTGGTGCGGCTCCGCGACGCCGAGCTCGAGCGCGATCGTGAGGGAGTTGGTGAACACCACGACGCCGCGCAGATCCTCCCGGGCTCGCAGGGCGCGGGCGATCGCGAGCGTCGTCGTCCCGGCATCGAGCAGGATCGCCATCTCGCTCTCGACCAGCGCGGCCGCAGCATTGCCGATGCGTCGCTTCTCGGTGACGGCGCGCGTGAGGGCCCGCTCGTAGTCCGGGGAGTGGGCGGTGGACTTGATGCCCGAGATCGCTCCGCCGTGAACGCGCTGGATGACGTTCTCCTCGGCGAGGAGGTCGAGGTCGCTGCGCACCGTGACCTCGGACACGCTGAGGGTGCGGCTCAGCTCCTGCACGCGGGCGAAGCCCTGACGCTCGATGATCGACACGATCTGCTCGCGCCGCACCGTTGCGGGGACCGTCTGCGACCACTCTGGCATCCCCTCAGCGTACTCGGGACGGCGGAGCAGCCGACGGGTGCGCCGCCGGCGCCGCGCGATACTGTTGCACCTGTTGCACCACCCGGCTGCCGCATCATCCGGGCGTTGTCGGCGGGCGAGCCGGGGCAGCAGCAGTCGGCGGGAAGCAGAGGAGCGCATGGCAACGATCTACGACGTCGCCGCGCTCGCCGGCGTCTCGCCCGCGACGGTCTCGCGCGTCTTCAACGGCACGAGCGTGTCGGACGAGAAGGTCGCCGCCGTCCGTGCGGCCGCCGCGACGCTCGACTTCACGCCCAATCGGGCCGCCCGCTCGCTGCGTCGACAGAGTTCCGAGGTCATCGCCCTCGTGATCCCCGACATCGAGAACCCGTACTTCACCGAGATGGCGAGAGGGGTCGAGGATGTCGCCTCGGAGGCCGGGTACTCCGTCGTGCTCTGCAATTCCGATGCGCAGGTGGAGAAGGAGGCCACGTACCTCCGCATCGCGATCGCCGAGAACATGTCCGGCGTGATCATCGCGACCGCTGATGAGCACTCCGACCTCGACAGCCTCCTCGCCACCGGCCGGCCGGTCGTGGCCGTCGACCGCAGCACGACCTACGACATCGACGGCGTGGTGATGGCCAATCGGGCGGCAGGCACATCGGCGACGCGGAGTCTGATCGATGCCGGGCACCGTCGCATCGCCTATATCGGAGGGCCCGCGCACATCGACACCGCCGCCGAGCGCGCTGCGGGATGGCGTTCCGCGCTCGCCGCGGCATATCCCGATCTCGCCCTCGACGGCCTCGAGCGCTTCGCGACGTTCCGCGTCGACGGCGGGCGTGCCGCGATGGAGGAACTGCTCGCCCTCCCGGAACCTCCGGATGCGGTGGTGGCCGGCAACAATCTGATCGGTGTCGGAGCGATCCAGGTGCTCACGGAGCACGGACTCACCCCGCCGGACGTGGGTGTCGCCGTGATCGGCTCGCTGCCGTTCACGACGCTCTCGCCGAGTGTCGTGACCGTGGTGCGCCTTCCGGCGCGGCACATGGGTGTGACCGCGGCGCGGATGCTGCTCGAACGGATCAAGGGTGACACCCAGCCGGCGCGCACGGTCGTGCTGCGCAACGAGCTTCAGCCCGCGAGCGCCGTGCGGAGCTGAGCGGGCGGTCGGGCCGGCTACTGCGAGCGCCAGAACCGCGTCGCGAGGTTCGCCACCTCTTTGTCGAGGCTGTCGACCTTGTGCTCCAGGGCGTCGATGCGGCCGGTGAGCCGGCCCTCGAGACTCTCCAGCCGCCCGCTCAGATCGCCGCGCAGTCCGCCGATCTCGCCCCGCAGCTCGCCGCGCAGGCCACCGACCTCGGCGCGGATCACCCGGCTGAACTGCATCGTCATGAGGGTCATGCCGCCGAGCATCATGGTCGTGAACACGCCGATCAGCGTCCATACCTGCGGGTCGTCCAAGCGCATGCCTCCAGTCTGATTCGGGGTGCCCAGAATGTCACGGTATTCCGGTGCTGGTCAGCCAGAAAGCTGCGGTCGGTGGGCGCACCACCCTTCGGCGTGAGTGGTGCAGGACGACTCGCGCCTTGCGTCATGAAATCGATTTCGCGTACAGTGGCGATGAAGCCCGGACTCCGTCGTCCGGGCACGAGGAGGACTCCATGCGCTGCACCCTCGGGGTGGACATCGGCACGTCCAGCAGCAAGGGCGTGCTCGTGGATGCCGGCGGTGGAATCCTGGCATCGGCGACGAGGGCGCACGATGTCGATCGTCCGCGCACGGGCTGGGTCGAGATGGACGCCGCGATCTGGTGGGACGAGTTCGTCGCGATCTCGGGGGAGTTGCTCGCCGCAGTCCCGGACGCCGAGATCGTCGGTGTGGGCGTCAGCGGAATGGGCCCCTGCATCCTCCTCGCCGACGAGCATGACGTCCCGGTGCGCCCGGCGATCCTGTACGGCGTCGACACCCGTTCGACCGTGCAGATCGAGCGCCTCACCCGGGAGCTGGGCGTCGACGACATCACCCGCATCGGCGGGTCGACGCTGACCTCGCAGGCGGGCGGACCGAAGATCGCCTGGGTCGCCGACGAGGAGCCCGAGGCGTGGGAACGGGCGCGACGGCTGTACATGCCCGCGACGTGGCTCGTGCGCAAGCTCACCGCCGCCTACGTGCTCGATCACCAGTCCGCCAGTCAGGTGTCCCCCCTCTATGACATCGAAGGCGAATGCTGGCACGGCCCCTGGTGGGACCGATACGCGGCGCATGTCGAGCAGCCGACTCTGCAGTGGGCGGGAGATGTCGCCGGCGAAGTCACGGCCGAGGCATCGGCGCTCACCGGAATCCCCGCAGGCACTCCCGTGATCACGGGCACGATCGACGCCTGGACCGAGGCCGTCAGCGTCGGCGCGCACGAGGTCGGCGACCTGATGCTGATGTACGGCACCACGATGTTCATGGTCTTCACGAACGGTGCCGAGACGCTGCGGACGCCATCGATGTGGACCACGGCCGGTGCTTTCGCCGGCACCCGCAACCTCGCCGGCGGCCTCTCGACCTCGGGCGCGCTGACGGCCTGGCTCGCGGGGCTGACCGGCGCCGACTATCCCGAGCTGCTCGCCGAAGCCGAGACCTCGGGGGCCGGAGCGCGGGGCCTCCTCGTCCTGCCCTACTTCGCGGGCGAACGCACGCCGATCCAGGACCCGGACGCCCGGGGGGTGATCGCGGGACTCACGCTCGACCACACCCGCGGTGACCTCTACCGGGCCGCGCTCGAGGCCACGGCTCTCGGGGTGCGCCACAACGTCGAGACCATGCGCGCGGCGGGTGCGGACATCCTCCGCATCGTCGCGGTCGGCGGCGGCACCCAGGGGCGCTTGTGGTTGCAGATCGTGTCCGATGTCACCGGACTCGTGCAGGAGGTGCCCGCGACCACGATCGGGGCGAGCTACGGGGCGGCATTCCTCGCCGCGACCGCGACGGCCGCGCCAGACGGGACTCCGGTCATCGCCGACTGGAACCCGATCTCCGAGCGCATCCACCCCGACGAGGCGGTGCGCCCGCTCTACGACGCCCTCTTCGACCGCTACGTGCGGCTGTACGAGGGGTCGAAGCCCGTCGTCCACGAACTCGCCGCTGCCCAGCGCGGCACGCCCGCGACCATCGACAACCCGACCCCCACCGCCCCGGAGGCATCATGACCACCTACACCCTGCCGACGCCGGCGACCCGTCCGGCCACCGCGCCGAAGACGGCATACATCATCACGTCCGGAGACCTGCGCGAGTCGGCGAACGTCGCCGGCTGGCCGACGCAGGTCGAGCTGGAGAGCGGCGTGACCGGTGTGCTGAACGCGCTCGGCTGGGAAGTCATCCGCCCGTTCGGCGTCGACCCCGAGACCGGCCATGGCTTCATCTCGAGCCAGCGGATGGGACTCGAGGTGTTCAAGAGCATTCCCGTCGATGCTCCCCTCGTCGTCGCCATCGCCAACTGGCAGTACTCCCACCACGTGCTCGCCGGTCTGCGGTCGCATGAGGGGCCGATCCTCACCGTCGCGAACTTCGCGGGGGACTGGCCCGGACTCGTCGGGCTGCTCGGGCTGAACGCGGGTCTGACCAAGATGGACAAGCCCTATGCGACGACGTGGTCGGTCGACTTCACCGATCAGTGGTTCACCGACGGCATCAGGGAATGGACCGAGACCGGTGCCATCGCCCACGACGCCTCGCACGTGCGCGCACTGCGCGCACTGCCGGAGAGCCCCGAGAAGCAGCTGGGTGAGGCGCTCGCGGCCGAGCTGCGCGCCGAGAAGGCGATCATCGGCGTCTTCGACGAAGGATGCATGGGCATGTACAACGCGATCTTCGACGACGAGCTGCTCAACGGGACCGGCATCTACAAGGAGCGGCTGTCGCAGTCGGCGCTGTATGCCGAGATGCTGAACGTCACCGAGGACGAGGCGGATGCCGCCTACGACTGGCTGATCGATGCGGGCATGACGTTCCGCTA
Organism: Microbacterium sp. K27; assembly: GCF_004794435.1. NCBI lineage: Bacteria > Bacillati > Actinomycetota > Actinomycetes > Micrococcales > Microbacteriaceae > Microbacterium > Microbacterium sp. K27. The sequence goes on along the minus strand of NZ_SSDK01000040.1, from coordinate 49,233 downwards.
CGGCGAGGACGCCGTCACCGAGCTCACGCGCGAACAGGTGCAGTGGCAGCTGAAGATGTACATCGCCGCGCTCCGCATCGCCGACGACTTCGGACTCGATGCGGTCGGCATCCAGTACCAGCAGGGGCTCAAGGACCTGGTGCCGGCGTCCGACCTGGCCGAGGGCATCCTGAACTCGACCGAGCGGCCGCCCGTCACCTCGCGCGACGGCTCACGAGTGCTGCACGAGGGGCGCGCGTTCCCGCACTTCAACGAGGCCGACGAGGGGGTCGCGGTCGACGCGCTCGTGACCGACCGGGTGTGGCGCGCGATGGGGCTCGTGCCCGACAACACCCTGCACGACGTGCGCTGGGGCGAGGACTACGACGGGCAGTTCGTCTGGGTCTACGAGATCTCCGGCTCGGTGCCCGCCTCGCACCTGGGCGGGTGGCAGAACGCCGAGGGCTGGCGCCAGGGCCACGTGTTCTTCCCGGCCGGCGGTGCGACCATCAACGGCGTCTCGAAGCCGGGTGAGATCGTGCTGTCGCGGGTGTTCATCGCCGAGGGGATCCTGCAGGCCGACATCTTCCGCGCCTCGGTCGTCGAGCTTCCCGCCGAGGAGACGCAGCGGCGCAAGGACGCCACCAACCCGGAATGGCCGATCGCGCACGTGGTGCTGCACGGCATCTCGCGTGACCAGTTCATGGCCCGCCACAAGGCCAACCACGCGCAGCTGGTCTACGCCCCGGATGCCGAGACGGCCGACAAGGCCCTGATCGCGAAGGCCGCGATGTTCGCCGGCATGGGCATCAAGGTCAACCTGGTGGGAGACGTGGCGGTCTGATCGGCTCGGGAGCTACTGCGATCGCCAGAAACGCGTCGCGAGACTCGTCAGCTCCGTGTCGAGGTCGCCGAGCGTCGATTCGATGCGTCCGAGTCGACCGTCGACGCCGTCGATGCGCGGCCAGGTTGTCACGGTATTCCGGTGTCCGTGGGTGACGTCCCCAGTCGTCGTGGGGAGGTCGCCGTCTGCCGTCCCGGTGCAGGAGGAGAGAAACCACCTGCCGATCGACTTCTTCACCTCCGTTCACTTAAGCGATATAGTCGGCCGCAGGTCGCACCGAAGCGGCCTGATCTCGATATCGATGATGAAGGAGACGATCAGCCATGACTCAGTCGCACATCAGGATTCACCGTTTCCGAAAGGGCCTCGCGGCACTCGCGGGCTTGGCGTTCGCAGCGGTCGGCGCCGCCGCGGCCTCGCCTGCCGTCGCCGAGAGCCCCGCGACCGATCCGAAGGTGGTGGCGTACGTCGAGGTGAACTCGAACGATTTAGCGAACGTGGCCGACTACACGCTGGCGGATTCGGGCAAGCCCGCCGTCGACATGGCGATCATCTTCGCCGCCAACATCAACTACGACGGCGAGAAGGCCTACCTGCACTTCAACGACCGCGTCACCGCGACGCTCGACGATGCCGAGAACCAGATCCGCCCTGTGCAGGCGCGCGGCACCAAGGTGCTGCTCTCCGTGCTCGGCAACCATCAGGGGGCGGGATTCGCGAACTTCACCTCGTACGAAGAAGCCGATGCCTTCGCCGCCCAACTCGCCGACGCGGTGACGACCTACGGGCTCGACGGCATCGACTTCGATGACGAGTACGCGCAGTACGGAGTCGACGGCACGCCGCAGCCCAACGCGCAGTCGTTCGGATGGCTGGCGACGGCTCTCCGCGATCGCCTGGGCCCCGACAAGATCATCAGCCTGTACGCGATCGGCGAGACGTACACCGTGACCGACTTCAGCCTGTTCGACGTCGCGGGCGTGATCGACTACGCCTGGAACCCGTACTACCCCACGTACAACGCGCCGACTATCCCGGGCTTCGGGGACAAGACCCGCCTCGGGGCTGCGGCGATCGACCTCGCGAACGTGAGCTCGTCGACGGCCGCGGACTTCGCCGAGCGCACGGTGGCCGACGGGTACGGCGTGTACGTCGCGTACAACCTCACCGCGACGGACCAGTCCGCGCTGCTGTCCGGGATCACACAGCAGCTCAAGGGAGAGGCGACGCAGTACACGGCTGCGCCGTGATCCGGCCACGTGCCGCGAGCCGGCTACGTGCCGTCTCGAGTGCTCAGTCCAGATCGAACACCTCGAGCTGACGGATCGTGACCTCGGCCTCCGCACGCACGCGGAGCGCCGGGGTCACGACCCGGTCGGTGAGCGTGAACGGCGTCGTGCGATCGCGAAGCAGAGCCTCCTGATGCGTCGTCGTCACGGGAGTCCAGTTCTCGTCCGCTCCCAGGATCTCCCAGCCCAGTGCAGACGAGTTCGAGGCGGCCGTCGTCGTCACACTGAGGTCGCTGACGCCGCGCGGCTCGGGGAACCGCCACCCGACCCATTCCCCGGCGCGGAGGGTGACGCCGGGATCGCCCGCCGGATCCCCGTCGTCGAAGACGCGCTCGGGGTGCGCGAGCGCCACGGAGGAGATGACCTCGCCCCCGGTCGATGTCAGGTCCGCGCGCCAGGGTTCGGGGGTGTCGCGCGGAGTCGGCTCGCCGGTCTCGAGCGCGCACACGGGGTCGTCGCCGAAGACCAGGTCGAGCACGACGTCGCCGGCGAGAGCGTCGATCGGCAGCGTGGCCGACGCCATGGGAGCCCCGTCGAGTCGCGCCTCCTGCAGCACGTGGGCCGAGGGGGAGGAGCGTCGGGACCGGATGCGCAGGGTCGAGCCGTCGCCGCGATCCACGCGGATGTCGTCGAAGAGCGGTGATCCGATCCGCAGATGTCCGGAGGCGAGCTCGAGCGGGTACAGCCCGAGCGCCGCCCACAGCCACCACGCGCTCATCTCGCCGTTGTCTTCGTCGCCGGGGAAACCCTGGCCGATGTGCCCGCCGGCGAACAGCCGTCCGGCGAGCTCGTTCACGAGGGGCGCCGACCGCCACGGGCGATCGCTGAACGCGTACATGAAGGGGATGTGGTGAGCGGGCTGGTTCGAGATCGCGCACATCCCGGAACGCAGCGCCCTCGCCTCGCGTTGCTCGTGGATGACGGTGCCGTACGCGCCGCCGAACCGTTCGTCCGCGGTCTCCGGCTCCGCGAAGAGGGCGTCGAGGTGGCGGCCGAAGTCCGCTGGACCCCCGTAGAGCTCGGCGATGCCTGCTCCGTCGTGCACGGCCCCGACCGACATGCCCCAGGCATTCGTCTCGACGTTGTCTCCGCCCCAGGATCGCGGATCGAATCCGGGGGTGCGCGCACCGCTGTCGTCCCTTCCCCGGAAGAACCCCGTGCCCTCGTCGAACAGCGTGCGATACGACCGGGATCGATTCGCGAAGTACCGGGCGAAGGCTCGATAGCGTGCTGATTCCGATCCGGATCCGACGTCGGAAGCCCGCTGCGCGGCGAAGCGGCCGAGTGCGGCATCGCTCACCGCGTTCTCGATGCTCCAGCTCATGCCCTCCGGTACGTCCGAGGAGATGTACCCCGTGAATCGTCCCCTCGCGATGCCCTTGCGCCCGCGGCGTGCGTCCGGCCCCGGCTCGCACGCGTTCCGCCACCCGCTCTCGAATGCGCCGACCCGGTCGAACTCCACGCCCCAGCGGGCCGCGTCGGCGAAGATCTGGTCGCTTGAGGTGCCGACCATGCTGTCGACGTACCCCGGCGCGCTCCATCTCGCCATCCACCCTCCGCGGCGATACTGCTCGAGCTGGCCGTCGAGCAGCGTCCCGGCGAGCCCCGGATCGAGCAGGGCGAGCGCCGGCCACTCCGTGCGATAGGTGTCCCAGTACCCGTTGTTCACGACGAGCTTCCCGTCGACGGCCGGTGCCTCCTCGCCGGAGGGGTGTCGTGCGGCGAACACATCGGCGAACCGCCAGGCGGGCGTCTCCGGGGTGCCCACGTTCTCGGCCGCGCTGTTGGGGTACAGGTGCATGCGGTGCAACGCCCCGGCGATCCGGGAGCGATGCTCTTCGTCGGCGAGCGTGCGATACGGAAGGTCGGCGTCGGGCAGCGGCGGGATCGTCACGCGCGACAGCAGCCGATTCCACGAGGCGGCGCCGGCGTCGCGCAGTTCCTCGTAGGCGACCGAGGGCGGTGCCTCGGTCTGCAGAGCATGCCGGGCCTGCGCCACGGAGAGGAAGGAGAGGCCGATCCGCACTTCGAGCGACCCACGTCCACCGACGGAGCCGGCGACCGCACCGCGTCCGTCGTCATCGAGCGGGCCCTGCGCGAGCGCCGGACCGTCCCCATTAGCGTCATCGCCGGGATGCCGCACCGCTCCCGCGAAGAAGCAGCGGGGCGCATTGCCCCACTCCTCGGACCCTTCCGGGATCCACCCCTCGAATCCTCCGGCGTCCGTCCAGGCGAGGTGCCCGTCGTCGGTGAGCTGGTCGATGACGAAGCCGACCGGGGCATCGGGGTCTGCGCTGTGCACGCGGAAGACGGCCCCGTGCGCGATCGCGGTCATCTCGACGCGCAGGCCGTCGCCGAGCTCCGCCGCGTACTCGTGCGGTCGCGCGCGCTCGGAACCGGGAGTGATCCAGCGGCGGCGGCCGACGCGGTGCGAGGTGGGCGTGCCGAGGAACGGCATCAGCTGCAGCACGGAACGATCGCCGATCCAGGGGCTCGGCTGATGGGAGAACTGCAGGGCTTCGAGGCGACGCCCCTGCGGGTCGTCGTGCACGAAGGGGCGGTAGGGCCAGCGCGAGTCCTCTGCATCGGTCGCCGGGGTGACGAACGTGAATCCGTGGGGCACGGCGACCGCCGGGATGGTGTTGCCGCGAGAGAATCGCGGGCCGGAATGCGTGCCGCGCCGGGCGTCGACGCGTTCGACGGGTGGGAGATCAGCGGCGGGGGTGTGCTCCTCGACCTCGACCTGCACGTAGCCCGTGCATCGGGCGGGGAGGTCCGCGGCGTGGGGAAGCGAAACGGTGCCGAGCACGAGCTCGACCACACCGCGGCGGCCCGCCGAAGGGGCGAGCGAGACGGTGTCGGCGTTCCACTGCTCGGGCAGGCTCCATCGGGCGTCGAACTGTGCGTGCGCCGTGACAGGGAAGTCGTAGCGGTCGCGCACGGCGGCGACATCGCTCAGTCGCGTGCCGTCGGCGAGGCGCACGTCGACCGTCACGGCGAGGGCCGCGTGCGGGGCCAGGGTCGCATCGGGACCGTCGGCGTAGAACGCCCAGTGCAGCACGGTGTCCGGGGTGATCTCGAGATCGTCGAACCCCGGGACGTCGATCCGCTGCTCGCCGGCGGAGGGGTCGAACACGAAGGCGTGCACCGGGCTCGACAGCACACCCGATCGGGGACGGGACGACGGGGGATCTGCCGGCCCGTCTGCCGGCGTGAGATGCACGGCGCTCACCCCTTGATCGCGCCCTCCTGCACGCCCTTGAAGAAGAACCGCTGCGTGAACGAGAACATGATGACGATCGGCACGAGAGCGATCATGGTGCCGGCCGCGATCAGGCGCGGGTCGACCGAGAAGCTGCTGTTCAGGTAGGCCATCCCGACCGTCAGCGTGTACTTCGACGGGTCGGACAGCACGATCAGCGGCCAGAGGTAGTCGTCCCAGGCGCCGATGAAGGCGAAGATCGCGACCACCGAGACCATGCCGCGGATGTTCGGCCACACGATGTGCCGGATGCGCTGCCAGGTCGTCGCACCGTCGACGGTCGCCGCATCCAGCACGTCCTTCGGGATCATGCGGCAGGCGGTGGCGATCAACAGCACGTTCATCGCGCTGATCGCGCCGGGGAGGAAGACGCCCCAGAGGGTGTCGGCCAGGCCCAGGGCGCGGATCGTGAGGAAGTTGCTCGTCACCGTGACCTCGCCGGGGAAGAGCAGCGTCGAGAGCAGGATCCCCATGACGATCCACTTGCCACGGAACCGCATGCAGCCCAGCGCGTAGCCCGCGAAGGTGGCCAGGACCACGTTGCTGATGACCGTGCCGACCGAGACGAGCAGCGAGTGCCAGGCGTACAGGTACACCGGGACGATGTCGGCGACCCTGGTGTAGTTCTGCAGGGTCGGCTCGCGCGGGATGAGCTCGGGCGGGAAGGAGTAGATGTTCTCCTGGGCGCCCTTGAACGAGGTCGACAGCTGCCAGAGGAACGGCCCGATGACGATCACGAGGACGAAGAGGAGGAGCGCGTATCGGCCGATCAGCCCGCCGAGGGTCGGCTTGCTGAAGTCGCCGGAGCCGCGGCGGCGGAACATGCGCTCGCGGGTCGGTGCGGCCGGCTCCTCGGAGGCGCGGACGTCTTCTGCTGAACGGGGTGGCGTGAGCGTGCTCATGCGGAGACCTTCGCCTTCTTCTCGCGATTCATGACGGCGATCGCGACGAGCGGGATGAGGGTGAGCAGGAACAGCGCCACGCTGATGGCGGAGGCGTACCCGATGTTCCCGTTGAGACCGGATCCCACCTGACGGATGAGCATCACGAGCGACATGTCGTATCCGCCGGGACCGCCCGTGCTCTTGGACAGCACGTCGAGCTCGGCGAAGACCCTCATCGCCGACACGGCGATGAGCACCGAGATGAGCAGCATCGCGCCGCGCACGGAGGGGATGGTGACGGACAGGAACCGGCGGAACGAGCCGGCGCCGTCGAGCATCGCGGCCTCGTGCAGCTCCTTGCCGACGTTCCCGAGCGCCGCGAGGTACACGACCATGTAGTAGCCCAGGCCCTTCCAGACCGTGAGCAGGATCGCGCAGCCGAGCAGCAGCCACCGGTCGACGAGGAACGCCATCGGCTTGTCGATCAGCCCGAGGAACTCGAGCGTCTGGTTGATGATGCCACGGCTGTCGAACAGCCAGGTCCAGATGAGGGCGACCACGACCACCGAGGCGATCACGGGGAAGTAGAACGTGGTGCGGAAGAACGAGATGCCGGGGAGCTTCTTCTGCACGAGCAGCGCCAGCAGCAGCGGGAGGATCGTGAGCAGCGGCACGCACACGACCACGTAGATGAGGCACGTCGTCAGGGCGTTCCAGAACATCTCGTCGCCGAACATGCGCTCGTAGTTCGCCCCGCCCACGAACTCGGGGTTCCGCAGCGGCCGGGCATCGGTGAAGCTGAGGAAGACCGTGTTCAGGAAGGGCCAGAGCGCGAACACCAGCACCCAGGCGACGGCGGGCCCGAGGAGCAGCCAGGGTGTGAACCACCGATGGGTTCTCATCGTCTTCCTGCCGGCCCGGATGCCGGTGTTCGCACGCATGGCTTACTTGTCCACGCGGTTGGCGTTGGCGTACTCGACGATCTTGTCGAGCTGGGCCTTGGAGTCCGCCTCGCCGTTGACGGCGAGGGCGATCTGCTGGGTCATGTAGGTGGCCATGTCGGAGGTCCACTGGAACGGCAGCGCCTTGGCGTCCTTCATCGCGCCGAAGACGGTATCGATCGCCGAGAGCTGCTTCTCGTCGGTGACGGTGGAGGCGATGTTGTCGACGACCTCGTCGCCGCCTTCGGCGGTGCCGGGGGCGGTGCCGACGGCGAGCGACGAGAAGGCCACCTGGTTCTCCTGGTTCGTCGCGAACTCCGCGAATGCGAGTGCGGCTTCCTTGTTGTCGGAGTCGGCCGAGACGTTGAGGCCCTGCACGTACAGGGGCGCGATACCGAGCCGCGGCGTGGCCACCGTGCTCGCGAGCAGTGCCGGTGCGTCCTTCTGCAGATCGGTCGTGAAACCGGTGCCGCCGGTCGTGAAGGCGACCTTCTCCTGGATGTACGCCTCCGCATTCCCGCCGTAGTCGCCGGTCAACGCCTCGGCGGGCATCGCGCCCGCCGCGTACGCGTCGGCGTACTTGTCGATGATCGCGGCGGCCTCGTCGGTGTTGAAGTCGAACTCGCCCTTGTCGTTGATGACCTCCATGCCGGCGGCAGTGAAGGTGTCCAGCGCCGGGATGGAGGAGAGGAGCTGCACCTTTCCGCCGGACTCCGTCGCCACGTCCTTCGCGAGCGTGAGGAGTTCGTCGACGGTGGTCGGGAGGTTCTCCTGGGTGACGCCGAAGGGAGCGAGCTGGGCGAGGTTCCACCAGGACGCGTCGCTGGAGAGGTACCACGGCAGCCCGTAGGTGCCTTCCATGCCGGGGTACTGGCTGTAGGCCTCCCAGGCGCCGGTGTTGTAGCCCGACTTCAGGTCGGGATCGGCGGTCTCCAGGTCGACCAGCTTGCCCGCCGCCACCAGCGGGTAGGCGATGTCGGGCGGGAGGTTCAGCACGTCCGGAAGAGTGTCGGCGTTCGCCTGGCTCAGGATCTTGTCCTGGTAGCCGTCGCCCGGCTGGTCGAGCCACTCGACGGTGACGTCGGGGTGCTCCTTCTCGAAGGCATCGATCAGGTCTTCGAAATAGGGAGTGAACTTCTCGTTCTTGAGCGACCATGTCTGGAACTGGATCGTGCCGCTGAGCTCGCCCGAGGTGTCGATGGGGCCCGAGGCGCCGGAAGAGCCCCCGCCTCCCGTGCAACTCGTCAGCGCCAGAACGCCGATGCTGAATGCTGCCAGAGCGACAATGCGTGTGGGAACTTTCATCGTGCTTCTTCCTCGAGGCGGGCGAATCCGCGTGACGTCCGGATCAGCGGCCTGCGCACACCGGGGACTACAACGCTTTAGCAGATGAAACCATCCGATCCCCTCCCTGTCAAGACGGTCCGACGACGGAATACCGGTGACCGGCATCGCAGGGTGGATCACCTGTTGCTCAAGCGTTATAGTGGTGCGAAATCCGCCCTCGCCGAAGGGCATGTCCGAAAGGCCTGACACATGACGCAGCGCGGCGCCCTCGATGCTCCTCTGAGGTTCGGGGCGAACTACACGCCGTCGAAGAACTGGATGCACTCCTGGCTCGACTTCACCCCCGACGACGTGCGCCGCGACTTCTCGGCCCTCGCCGAGCTCGGCCTCGACCATGTCCGCGTCTTCCCGCTGTGGACCGTGCTGCAGCCGAACCGCACTCTCATCCGCGAGAAGGCGATCGACGATGTGCGCGCCGTCGTCGACATCGCCGGCGAGTTCGGCATGGACGCCAGTATCGACGTTGTCCAGGGGCACCTGTCGAGCTTCGACTTCGTGCCGTCGTGGCTGTACACGTGGCACGACAAGAACATGTTCACCGATCCGCGGGCGCTCGAAGGCCAGGTCGCGCTCGTCGACCGGCTCGCCCGGGGTCTGCGCGACGCTCCGAACTTCCTCGGGCTGACGCTCGGCAACGAGACGAACCAGTTCTCCGCGCACACGCATCCCTCTCCCTGGCCGGTCACGCAGGACGAGGCCGGCGGGTGGATCTCGGCCCTGCTGCAGGCGGCGGAGACCGCGGCCCCCGGGCTCCCGCACGTCCACAGCGAGTACGACGCCGTCTGGTACATGGACGGCCATGGCTTCACCCCGGCGCATGCCTCGCGGCTGGGGGCGATGACCACGATCCACTCCTGGATCTTCAACGGCACCGCGCAGCGCTACGGTGGCCGTTCCGTCGCTTCCGATCGCCATGCCGAGTACCTGATCGAGCTCTCCCGCGCCTTCGCGACCGACCCCGACCGCGTCGTATGGCTGCAGGAGGTCGGGGCGCCCTCGAACTGCCTCGCCGATGACGAGATGCCGGATTTCCTGGAGGCGACGGTGCGCTCCGCCGTGCGCACCGAGAATCTGTGGGGCATCACGTGGTGGTGCTCGCATGACGTGAGCCGTGACCTCGGCGACTTCCCCGAGTTGGAGTACACCCTCGGTCTGATCGGTCAGGACGGTGCGGCGAAGCCCATCGGCCGCCGGCTCGCCGAGATCATCCCCGAGCTGCGGCAACGGGTCGCGGCGCCCGCGAGAGACACCGCGATCGTCGTGGACGTCGACGAGCGCGAGGTTCCCGTGAGCCGGGCGGCGCTGAGCCCCGGCGGAGCGGTGTTCCAGGCCTGGGTCGACGCGTGTGCCGCCGGCCTCGATCCCGCACTGATCACGTCCCGTGACGCGCTCGATCCCACTGCGCTCGATGCGCGGGGGATCCGCCGACTCATCCGTCCCGATGCATCGGCCGATGTCGTCGACCCCTACGGATCGGTCAACACCGTCGTTGCGAGCTGAGGGCGGCTCACCCGAGGCGGGAGGGCGGGGCCGTGCTCTCGCGCGCGGTGAGCACGGGTGTCGGACCCTCGACGCTGGGCAGGTTGGCTCCCGCCTCGATCTGCTGCAGCAGGAGAGTGGCGGCGCGTTCGCCGAGCTCGAAGGTGTCGCGCGTCATCGCCGTGATCGAGGGGTTGATCAGACCGGCGATCACCGAGTCGTCGAAGGAGGCGAGCGAGACGTCGCGCGGAACCGCGCGTCCCATCTCCTGCGCGACGCGCAGGCCGGCGACGGCCATCACGTCGTTGTCGTAGACGATCGCCGTCGGTCGCTGCCGTCCCGACAGCAGCGCCCGCGTCACGGCAGAGGCGCGGGCGGGAGAGAAGTCGGTCGTGATGACCTCGCCCTCGAGGCCGTCGACGGTCATGCGCTCGAGCACCTCGGCGCGCAGTCGCGTGTGCTCGAGTTCGGCCGGACCGGCCACGTAGGCGATGCGGGCGTGGCCGAGGGCGGCGAGGTAGGAGAAGAGGGTCTCGGCGACCGTGTCGTCGCCGATCCAGACGCTCGGCACCGAGCCTTCGGGGGAGGGCTCGGACCCGATCATGACGGCGCGCGCGTCGAGGGCCTCGATGCGTCCGATGCGCGGGTCGTCGTCGCGGGGGTCGATGAAGATGAAGCCGTCGACCTGGTTGGAGGAGCGCCACTGGCGGTGCACCTCCATCTCCTCCGCGATGTCGGCGACCAGTCGCAGCTGCAGGCTCACCTTGCTCTCCGACAGCCGCGACTCGATGCCCGCGATCAGGTCGGTGAAGAAGGCCTCGGAGCCGAGGGAGCGGGCGGGGCGGGCGAGGGCGAATCCGACCGTGTTCGCGCGGGCCCCGACGAGTGCCCGCGCCGCGGAGCTCGGCTGCCAGCCGTTCTCCTCGACGATCGTGAGGATGCGATGCCTGGTCTCGTCGCTCACGCCGGGGCGGCCGTTCAGCGCGAACGACACCGCACCGGGGGAGACCCCCGCCATGCGCGCGATATCGGCGATCGTCACGCGTTTCGCCGGGCTCATAGTCCCTCACCCTACTTGATCGGTTTAGCCTCGGGAAAGAAGCGCCGACGTGCCTTAGACTCTTCGACTAGATCGCTTTAGTACACCAGATAGCATCAGTCGCAGCGCATCACCAGCAGACCCGAATCAGCCCTCACCGTCGAGCCCGGAGATCCACCCATGCATGACGACACGTCGCTCGCCGAGGTGGGCACTCGTCTGCAGTCGGCAAGAGGTGAGGAGATCGCGCGATGGCTGGCGATCCCGCAGCCGACGACCCTCGCGCTCAGGGTCGGGGTCTGGCGCCCGTCATCCGTACGGGTCATCGCTGAGGAGCCCGCGTACGCGCGGGAGGCGGAACGGCTGTCGGGCGAGCTCGCAGCCCTCGGCATCCCGAGCGGCGAGGCCGCGGTGATTCGGCTGCGGCGCGGGGACGCCGACGGCGCCGGCGACACGGCCGGCGACAGCGAGTCGTTCGAGATCGACGTCGACGCCGACATCGACGTGCGGGCGGCCGGAGCCGCCGGAGCGTTCCGGGCGACGCGACAGCTGCTGCACAACCTGCGCGCGCAGGGGCGGGTGCCGAAGGGGCGGGTGTCATCGGTCCCTGTGGTGGCGGAACGGGGCTTCCACCTCGACGCCGCCCGCCGCTACTTTCCTGCCTCGTGGATCATCGCACTGCTGCACGCGCTCGCCGACGTCGGGATCACGACGTTCCAGTGGCACGTCTCCGACAACGAGGGTTTCCGCATCGGGTCGACAGCCTTCCCCGAGATCGTCTCCTCCGCGCACGTCACCCGCGCGGAGGCAGCGGCCGTGGCGGACGCGGCCGCTGACCTGCACATCGACCTCGTGCCCTCGCTCGACATGCCAGGGCACCTCCGCCACGCCCTCTCCGTGCACCCGGAGCATCGGCTGCCGGCAGCTGGCGGACCGTGCACCGACCACGCGCTCGACATCACCCGTGCCGAGTCCATCGACTTCGCGTCGGCGCTGATCGACGACGTCGCCGCCGTGTTCCCGCACAGCACGAACTGGCACCTCGGCGGAGACGAGTTCGTCGACTTCGCCCGCATCGACGAGTACCCCGCGCTCGCAGAAGCGGCACGAGAGCGGCATGGGCCATCCGGCACGGGTTTCGACCTGCTGACGGGTTTCGTGAACGAGATCGCCGTGCATCTCCGTGCGAAGGGGCTCGCCCCCCGGGTCTGGAACGACGGGATGCTGCGTAGTGGAGAAGTCGTCCTCGATCACGACATCGTGCTGACCTGGTGGACGAACTGGCATGCGCAGATGCCGTCCCTCGGTGTGGGCATCGAAGCCGGCAATCCGCTGGTGAACTTCCACGATGCGCTGTTCTACTACGTCCTCGGAGAGAAGGCGGGCTACCTCTACCCGACGAGCGAGCGCATCTGGGAAGCCGACTGGCATCCCGGGCTGTTTCCGTCTCTTCCTGGCGGGGCGCGGCAGGAGATCCGGCCGCCCTATCCGCAGCGGCTCCTCGGAGCGTCGTTCTCGGTCTGGTCGGACGATGCCGCAGCGCAGACGCCGGTCGAGGTCGCAGATGGCATCCGTCGGCCGCTTCGCGCCATGGCCGAGCGCGCCTGGAACGGAGGGAGCTCGCTCTCGCACGACGACTTCTGCGCGATCGATGCGGCGATCGGTGTCCCGACTGCCGTCACCACGACCGCATCCACCAGCCACACGACCGCCACCAGCCACACGACCGCCACCACCCACCTTCGAGCCCGGAGATCCACCCATGCATGACGACACCTCGCTCACCGTCGGCCGCGTCAAGCGCGTACTCGAAGAGCGCATCCGCCCGGCGATCCACTCGGCCTCCGTGCCGTTGGACGTCGAGATCCATGAGCTGCCCGGCGAGCCGATCGCGCCCGCGGAGGGACTCGCCCTCGACTACGCGCCCGGCGCTGTCGGCGCTCCCTGGGGTCCCGCGTGGGGCACCACCTGGTTCAAGCTCACCGGTCGGGTGCCGTCCGAATGGGCGGGGCGGCGTGTCGAAGCTCTCATCGACCTCGGCTTCGACGTGAACATGACCGGTTTCCAGTGCGAGGCCCTGGCCTATCGCCCGGGTGGCGCGGACGGCGACCCGATTCCCGTGAAGAGCATCAATCCGCGCAACCAGTGGGTTCCGATCGCCGAGACGGCCGCGGGAGACGAGCCCGTCGAGCTGTACCTCGAGGCTGCGTCCAACCCGGTGCTCCTCGACTACCACCCCTTCCTGCCCACGCAGGAGGGCGACATCCTCACCTCCTCGAAGGAGCCGCTCTACCGCGCGCGGCGGATGGACCTGGCCGTGTTCGAGCAGGAGGTCTTCGACCTGTCCCTCGACCTCGAGGTGCTGTTCGAGCTGCAGGCCGAGCTGCCGGCGACGTCGCCCCGCCGCATGCGCATCCTGCAGGCCATGGACGATGCCCTCGACGTGCTCGATCTGCAGCACATCGTGCAGACCGCTCCCGACGCCCGCGCCCGCCTCGCCGAGGTGCTGGCCGCTCCGGCCGAGGCGAGTGCGCACCGCATCTCGGCCGTCGGGCACGCGCACATCGACTCGGCCTGGCTGTGGCCGGTGCGCGAGACGATCCGAAAGGTCGCACGCACGACCTCGTCGATGACGACGCTCATCGACGAGCAGCCCGAGTTCCAGTACGGCATGTCCAGCGCGCAGCAGTACGCCTGGATCAAGGAGCACCGCCCCGAGGTGTGGGAGCGGGTCAAGGCCGCTGTCGCCTCCGGGCGATTCCTGCCGCTGGGCGGCATGTGGGTCGAGTCCGACACCGTGATGCCGACCGGCGAATCGCTCGTGCGGCAGTTCTCGCACGGGCAGCGGTTCTTCGAGCGCGAGTTCGGCATCCGCTCGAAGGGGGTCTGGCTGCCGGACAGCTTCGGCTACTCGCCCGCCCTGCCGCAGCTGATGCGCCGTGCCGGTTTCGAGTGGTTCTTCACGCAGAAGATCTCGTGGAACCAGCAGAACGTCTTCCCGCACCACTCGTTCCTCTGGGAGGGCATCGACGGCTCGCAGGTGTTCACGCACTTCCCCTCCATGGACACGTACAACTCGCAGCTGAGCGGCATGGAGGTCGCGAAGGCGTCGCGCCAGTTCAAGGAGAACCGCCTCAGCTCGCGGTCGATCGCTCCGGTCGGCTGGGGCGACGGCGGCGGTGGCACCACCCGGGAGATGACAGGCAAGGCCGAGCGCCTGCGCGACCTCGAGGGCAGTGCGCAGGTGGTGTGGGAGCACCCGGACGTCTTCTTCGACGCGGCGAAGGCGGAGCTGCCGAATCCGGCCGTGTGGGTCGGTGAACTGTACCTCGAGCTGCACCGCGGCACGCTCACCAGCCAGCACGCCACGAAAGCGCTGCACCGTTGGGCCGAGCACGCGCTGATCGAGGCCGAGCTGTGGGCCGCGACCGATGCCGTGCGCACCGGCGCCGACTACCCGCAGGCCGAGTTCGACCGGTTGTGGCAGGCCGTGCTGCTGCACGAGTTCCACGACATCCTGCCCGGCACCTCGATCGCGTGGGTGCACCGCGAGGCCGTCGCGGTGCTGTCGGATGTGCTGTCGGACGCGCGCGACATCGCCGATGCCGCCCGCCGATCGCTCGCCGGCGACGGTGATCGCGCACTGCGCTTCGAGCCGACGTCCGTCGGGTATGCCACGAAGGGCGGCCGCGCGCTCGGGGCGGCGTTCGTCGCCGAGCCCACGGCAGCACCGGTGTCGCTCACGGAAGAGGACGGCGGCTGGCGCCTGGAGAACGAGCTCGTGTCGGTGCTCGTCTCGGCCGAGGGACTCATCGTCTCGGCGGTCGACAAGGCCTCCGGGCGTGACGCCGTCGCGCCGGGCAAGGCCGCGAACCTGTTCCAGCTGCACCAGGACTTCCCGAACATGTGGGACGCGTGGGACATCGACCGGTACTACCGCAACAGCGTCGACGACCTCACCGGGGTCTCGTCGATCGAGGCCTCGGTCGTGAACGGCGTCGCGCAGATCGTGGTCGTCCGTGCGTTCTCGGAGTCGACGATCACCCAGACGATGCTCCTCGCTCCGGATTCGCGCACCGTGCTGCTGCGCAACGAGGTCGACTGGCACGAGACCGAGAAGCTGCTCAAGCTCGCCTTCCCGCTCGACATCCAGGCCGCGCACACCGAGGCCGAGACCCAGTTCGGGTTCCAGTCGCGCGTGACGCACACCAACACCAGCTGGGAGGCCGCGAAGTTCGAGACGTCGATGCACCGATTCGTGCTCGTGCGCGAGCAGGACTTCGGCGCCGCCCTCGTGAACGACTCGATCTACGGCTACGACACGTCGCGCGAGGTCTCGGACGATGCCGTGACCACGACGGTGCGGCTCTCGTTGCTGCGGGCGCCGCGGTTCCCCGACCCCGACACCGACCACGGCGTCCACGAGATCGAGGTCGGCTTCGTGATCGGCGCGGATGCCGCGATCGCCACGGCCGAGGGCATCCGGATCAACACCCTCCCGTCGATCGTGCGCGGTGAGCGGGAGGTCGAACCGCTCGTCTCCGTGCAGGGCGAGGGGATCGTCGTGTCGGCCGTCAAGCTGGCGGACGACGGCTCGGGTGATGTGATCGTGCGTGTGTACGAGGCGCTCGGCCGTCGCGCGGTCGGTGAGCTGTCGGTCGGATTCGCACACCGAGACGTGCGCGAGGTGAGTCTGATCGAGGACGACATCGACGAGGCGCGGATCGGTGGCGAGCTGCGGCTGCGCCCGTTCGAGGTGCGGACGCTGCGCATCGTGCGCTGAGCGAAGTGTGATCAGGCGGAAGCGCGGGATCAGGCGGAATGTCCGCGGACGTGCCTGATCTCGCGTGCCTGCCGGTTGTGGCGACCGGTGCCCGGGAGGACGATGGCGTGATGGCGAACATCGACGACGTGCGGGCGATCGCCCTCGCCCTCCCGGAAGCCGAGGAATCGGTGAGCGGCCACACCGGCGAGGCGGCGTGGCGGCTGAAGAGCGGACAGTTCGCGTGGCTCCGCGGCCCGAGCGCGACCGACCTGCGGCAGCTGGCGGAGCTCGGACGTGAGTGGCCCTCCGGCGAGGTGCTCGCGGTGCGCGTCGCCGACCTCGAGGAGAAGGAGGCGCTGCTCGCCGCCGAACCCGATGCCCTGTTCACGATCCCGCACTTCGAGGGCTACCCCGGATTGCTCGTGCGTCTCGACGCCGTCGACCGCGCCCGGATCGAGGAAATCATCACCGACGCCTGGCTGGTGCGGGCGCCCTCCCGCGTCGCGAAGAAGTGGCTCGCGGAGCGCGGGCTGGAATGAGAGAGGCGCGGACGTGGACGTCGGCCAGGCGGCGCGGTCCTCGCTCGCGGCGCTCCCCCGCGATCAAAGCCCCGTCGAGCTCGCTGGATCGGAACCATGTCCGGCCGCGGGCGTCCCCGGCGATCCGCTGCGAGACGAGATGGTCTCTAACCGGGGGCGCTTCCACGAAGTATCCGACGGGAGCCAGATTCCTGAGCAGCAGTCGGCGAATGGAAGGCCCGAACCGCACGGGCAATCTTCCTGATCCTCGATCGGTCGATCGGGGACCATGTCTCCCGACGAGAGTGTGTCGTCGTTCTCATCGATCCACTCATTCATGCCGGTACGCCAATACGTGTCCATGCCGAGGTGCCAGGCGGCGGATTCCCCCAGGACCTGTGCGGTGTCCTCGATCCACCGCGCCGCAGGTCCCAGGAACACCGTGAAATGCCACCCGGCCAGAACGATATGTGAGAGGCAACCCCCGAATCCCCGGAACTGGACGATGTTGGCCTGTGCCCGTGGGTTGACATCCGGTATGACCGTGTTGGCGAGCCGATAGCCCTCCACGGCGAGTCGGCTCGCAGGGTAGACGTCGGACACGATCATCTTCACCAGCTCATTGGTCTCGCCGCGTGAGAGCGAGTTTCGGGAGTAGAGCGTCGCTGGTGAGAGATGTGCCTTCAAGACGATCCCCGCAAGCGCCCTCTTCACAAGCGTCGTGTCGACACCAGCCAAAAGGACGTCGCCGTCGGACGGCGACGCCGTGACAGAGATGGATGTGAGCGCTGGGGTTGTGCCGCTGGTCAGGGTGGAGAGGTAGCGTTCGGCATCTCCCAACCGCTGGTCACACTCCCGGCAGAACAGGTAGCTCTTGATGAAGTCCTGTCGTTTCGTGACGACGCCGCGAGAGTTGTAGACGCCGAGCAGCCCGCCTTCGTCCTTCGCCCAGCGGGCTGCCCACTTCGGCGTGACGTGCCCCAGGACCAACGGCTTGACCGTTCGGCACAGTCCGCATGGCTGAACGACTTCAGCTCTGAGGTCACTCCCGACGATGAGCGACGAGCGAGGCCCTTCGATGATGGCCTCGCGGCTTTGCGTGGGGCGAATCGCACCAGACACGGCTCTCCGCTGTCTCTGCTCCCGTCTCCTCGATGCATTTCCCACGTCGGCCATGTTTCCATAGCATCGACGTGGCAGTGATGCGCTAGAACGGGAGCATGACTTCAGACGTGACGGGGATCGGTGGCCTCTTCTTCCGCAGCAGGGATCCGGAGGCACGGGCCACGTGGTATCAGCAGCATCTCGGCATCAGCGCCGGTCACACCGGCACCTGGCAGCAGGACGCGGGGATGACCGTCTTCGCGCCGTTCCCCGCCGACAGCGACTACTTCGCCGCCGACCAGCAGTTCATGCTGAACCTGCGCGTCACCGACATCGAACAGCTCGCCGTGAGGCTGGAATCCGAGGGCATCCCGGTGGAGCGCCGAGACGAGTGGAACACCGAGGAGTACGGGACGTTCGCCCGCATCCACGATCCCGAAG
Organism: Microbacterium sp. K27; assembly: GCF_004794435.1. NCBI lineage: Bacteria > Bacillati > Actinomycetota > Actinomycetes > Micrococcales > Microbacteriaceae > Microbacterium > Microbacterium sp. K27. The sequence continues at coordinate 31,341 of NZ_SSDK01000040.1, read as the reverse complement.
GTCTCGCGATCGAGCTGTGGCAACCACCGGCGGAATCGTCTTGAACCGAGCCGCTTCCGCGCTCAGGCCGGATCGAGGCGCAGCACGTCGGCCGATTCGCCGCCGGTGAGGTCGTCTGCGATGCGGAGGCTGCGCGCCAGATCGTCGAGCGCGCCGATCAGCGTGCCGAACCGCTCCTTGTCGCTGCACACCGCGGTCAGGGTCACCAGGTGGGTCCCGGTGTCCCAGGTGTACGTCGCGAACGGCGGCGACGCCGGCGACGGCGGCATCGGTACCAGCAGCTTCTCGCCCACGCCGAGCCGGGTGGGGAACGACTCCGTGTCGTCGTAGTCCATCGGCATCGAGGCCCGCGCGATGCGCACATCCGGCGTCAGGACCTGTGCGGTCGCCATCGCCACGACAAGCTCCGGCTCGGCCTTCCACGTCCACACCAGCACGCGTCCGTCTGCCCGCTTCATGAGCATCGGCGCCGCCTGGCTCATCGCCCACGCGCCGAACTTCGAGCCCGGCCGCTCCGTCGCCCCCACGGCCGCATTGACCTGACCGAGCAGCATCCGGATCGCGGCCTTGCGGTGGCGGCGGCCCTTCCAGCCGAGCGAGTCCGTCACGGGAATCCACAGCTGGGGATCGGCGTCGGCAGTCAGTCGCATGGCTCCACGGTATCGGCTGCACCTGAGGGATGCCCGGTACGCCTCGGCCGCGCGAACAGGGCCCTCGGGTAGAGTGGCCAGCGCCCGACCAGGGCTTTCCCTTGGCCGCCACATCGTAAGGCAGCATGTCTGTGACCTCCTCCGACGATCCGATCGATCCGTCGAGCGGCCCCGCCGCCGAACCCGCGCCCCGACCATTGAAGATCGTGATCGGCTGCGACACGTTCGCGCCCGACATCAACGGCGCCGCCCGGTTCGCCGAGCGTCTCGCCGCCGGCCTCGTGCAGCGCGGCCACGACGTGCATGTCGTCGCCCCCAACCAGGCCTATCGCCGTGCGCAGCCGCACACCGAGGTGATCGAGGGCGAGCCGATGACGCTGCACCGTCTGCCGTCGTTGCGCTGGGCGCCGCACGACTGGCTGCGCTTCGTGTGGCCGTGGCGCTCGAAGCACTACGCCCGCAAGGTCCTCGACCATGTGCAGCCCGACGTCGTGCACATCCAGTCGCACATCGTGATCGGCCGCGGTCTCGCGTACATCGCGCACGAGCGCGGGATCCCGGTCATCGCCACGAACCACGTCATGGCCGAGAACATCCTCGACCACACGACCATGCCGAAGTTCATCGACGACCTGGTCCTCAAGTTCGCCTGGGCCGATGCGAAGCGCACCTTCGACATGACCCGCGCGATCACCACTCCCACCCGTCGCGCCGCCGACTTCCTCGAGAAGACCGTCGAGGTGAAGGATGTGATCCCGGTCAGCTGCGGCATCGACCGCACGCAGTACACGCCGGTGATCGCCCCGCGCGACGAGAACCGGATCATCTTCGTCGGCAGGCTCACCGCCGAGAAGCAGGTCGAGGTCATCCTCAAGGCGATGACGAAACTCGACCCGGCACTGGAGACGACGTTCGACATCGTGGGCGGCGGCGATCAGCGCAAGCAGCTGGAGCACCTGACCGCGCAGCTCGGACTCGCCGACCGTGTGACCTTCCACGGACGGACGAGCGATGAAGAGCTCCGCGCCCTGCTGTCGCGCGCGAGCCTGTTCGTGATCGCCTCGATCGCCGAGCTGCAGTCCATCGCGACGATGGAGGCCATGGCCTCGGCTCTGCCGATCGTCGCCGCGGACGCCGTCGCCCTTCCGCACCTCGTGCACCACGGTGAGAACGGATACCTGTTCGAGCCGGGGAACGTCGACGCGCTCGCCGCGCGCCTCACCGACGTGCTCACGGCGGAGCCCGCGGAATACCAGCGGATGCAGCAGGCATCGCTCGACGGCGTCGCCATCCACGACATCAACCGCACCCTCGACACCTTCGAGGCGCTGTATCGCGACGAGCCGCTGCCGGAGTAGCGCCCATGCACGGTACCCCCATCCGATCACGCCGCGGTGACGCGCCGGCGGCGGAGTAGCACGCATGCACATCGTCTTCTTCGGCGACCAGCACCTCGACTCGCTCGGCGGTGCGCAGGTGTCGATGCGGCTCCAGCGGGAGTTCCTCGAGCGTGCCGGTCACATCGTCACCGTGGTCGCCCCGAGGATGCACGGGTCGCGCCGTTCATCCGGCTCGCACGGCGGCGCGTACATCGACCTGCCGTCGATGCCGATCACGACGGATCGCGAGTACGCGATGAGCTGGCCGGGGCGTGGGAGCGACCGCTTCCTCGACAAAGCCATGACCCATCGTCCCGCGGTGGATCTGGTGCACGTGCAGGCCGACTTCTGGGGCGCGTTCATCGGGCACCGTTACGCGCAGCGCCACGGCATCCCGGTCGTGCACACCATGCACAACCGCGTCGACGTCGGCATCGCCGCCGTCACCCCGCTGCACGGGCCGGTGCTGGCGGCGCTGAACATCTGGCGCCGGATCGCGATGCGCGGCATCGGAGTCCCCGTGCCCGGCACCGACGGCTGGGCGTTCCTGCGAGGACTCGCCGCCGGAGCATCCGCCGTCACCGCGCCCTCGACGCACTTCGCCCGCCGCCTCGAACAGCACGATGTCTTCCCGCACGTGGACGTGATCTGGAACGGCATCGACGACGACCTCCGCGCGCAGACGCTCGCCGCCGGACCCGCAGACCGCACGCCGGGACGCCCGCGCTTCGTGTGGCTCGGCCGGATGAGCCCCGAGAAGCGACTGCTCCCGTTCCTGGAAGCGTTCATCGCCTCCGGCATCGATGCGGATCTCGAGATCATCGGCGGCGGAGCGCAGCGTTCCGCGGCAGAGAAGATCGTGCGCGGGCGTGGGGGCATCCGATTCGCCGGCCGGTTGACCTACCCGCAGACGCTGGTGCGGATCGCCGCGGCCGATGCCCTCGTGCAGACGTCGATCGGCTTCGAGACCCAGGGCATGACCCCGTTCGAGGCGGCGACGCTCGGAACCCCGTCGGTGATCTGCGACCCCGACATCGCGGCGGAGCTCGGCGGCGGACTCTGGGCCGTTCCGGATGCCGAGGAGTCGGCGAGCGGACGAGACCTCGAGGCCCAGCGCACGGCAGCACTCGCCGAGACGCTGCGGCAGGCCGCATCCGATATCGCCGCGGGCACCGCACCCACCCCGCTCCCCGACGTGGCCGAAGCCTTCCGGCAGTCGTCGCGCACGGCGGCGATGGTCGAGGTCTACCGGAGGGTTCGCGCCGACAGCTGAACCGGCGCTGGCTCAGAGGTAGGCCCTGTCTCAGAGGTAGGCGCCGTCTCAGAGGTAGGCGCCGTCTCAGAGGTAGGCGCCGTCTCAGAGGTACTGGTACAGGGCGATCGTCAGTCCGGTGACGGCGATCCCGATGGCACCAGCCCCCGCGATGCCGACGGCGATGCCCGTGAGCAGCCGATTCGTGGGCCGGCGCACCGCGATCAACCCCAGCACGAGGGCGACGACGTAGGCGAAGAAGCTGAGGATCCCGATGCCGTTGTCGAACGCGAGCATGAACGCGAATCCGCCATCACCGCCGTAGACGAACGGCCGGGCGACGGAGCTGAACAGGTTGACCGCGAGAGTGGCCACCGCGATCACGAACGCCGCGACCGCGAGCGGGTTGCCGGTGCGGGCCTGCGCCGGGGGTATCGCCTGGCCGGGGAACGAGGGATGCGCCGGTGCGTACGCCTGCCATCCGGGAGTGGGCGCCGGATACGCCGTCGGAGACGACGGTGGATAGGGCGTCGAGGAAGCCGTCGAGGAGGGAGGTGAGCCGTCGGGCGCGGGTGCAGGTGACGGAGGCGGCGGGGTCGAGCGCTGCGGCGTGGCCGGATACTGCGCTGCGGCCGGATACTGCGCTGCGGCCGGATACTGCGGTGCGGCGGGCAGATGCGCGGTCGGGACGGGAGGCTGCTGAGGCTCGCTCATGACGACGAGCGTAGCCGCCGCTGCGAGGATCGGCGGCAGGCGATCAGCGATAGACGTGCCCGGACTCGGCCTGGTGGCCGACGTCGCGGCCGGCGACGCGCGTCCAATCGGTGGGGGTGCGTCGGTAGCCGTCCCGGCGCAGTTCGATGATGGTGGCGACGGTGGCCCACGCAGCGAGGAGGAGGAGTGCGATGAGGAGTACCATGGCAGAAACGCTACGTTCGATGTCGAACAGCCACGAGTGGCAGAATAGACTATGAACGTCGGAAAACTGCCAACAGGAGTGAGTATGAGGACGGTCGCCTGCGTCATCCAGGACGGGTTCGCGCCCTTCGAGTTCGGCGTCGCCTGCGAGGCATTCGGCCTCGACCGCGCCGACGACGGGGTGCCGAACTTCGACTTCCGCATCGTCGCTCCCCGTGCCGGTGTCGTGACCTCGAAGATCGGCTTCTCGGTCAACGTCGAGCACGATCTGACCTTCGCCTACGACGCCGACCTCGTCGTGTTCTGTCCGCTCCCTCGGGAGAGGTGGGGCGACATCGATCCGCTCCTGCTCGACCTCGCCCGTCACGCGGTGGCACGCGACGCCTGGGTGATGAGCGTGTGCAGCGGGTCGTTCATCCTCGCCGCCGCAGGAGTGCTCGACGGTCGGCGCGCCACCACGCACTGGATGTACGCGCACGTCATGGCCGACATGTACCCGCAGATCGACATCGACCCCGACGTGCTGTTCGTGCAGGACGGCAAGATCATCACGAGCGCGGGCACGGCCGCCGGGATCGACGCGTGCCTGCACCTGCTGCGGCAGGAGGTGGGAGCGGAGCTCACCAACCGCATCGCCCGCCGCATGGTCGTGCCGCCGCAGCGCGACGGCGGGCAGGCGCAGTTCATCGATCGCCCGATCCCCGTGGTTCCCACCGACTCGCTCGCGGCCGTCGCCGACTGGGCGGTCGAGCACCTGCGTGACGACCTCGGCGTCGATCAGCTGGCGGCCAAGGCCCTGATGTCACCGCGCACCTTCGCCCGTCGGTTCAAGGCCGAGTACGGCGCGACACCCGCGGCCTGGTTGGCGCGTCAGCGCATCATCCATGCGCAGCGGATGCTGGAGCGCACCGACCTGCCGCTCGAGCACATCGCCGACGAATGCGGGTTCGGCTCGGCGGCCGTGCTGCGGCAGAACTTCGCCCGGGTGCTCGGCCTCACCCCCACGGCCTATCGCGCGCGGTTCTCCTGTGCCGAGGAGTCGGCTGTTCCCGCCGCCTGAGCGGGTATCGGCTCCTCGGCGGTCCGCTACTCGGTCCGCTACTCAGTCCAGTGGGCCGGCGAGGGGAGCGTGACGTCGTTCACCTCGACGCCGCCGGGGGTCACCGTGGCGATGCAGTACAGCAGCGACTGCGTGGGGTAGCCATGCGGACGGTTGTCGCGGATGATCGCCCGGTCATCCTCCGCGGGCAGCGCGGTCGAGGAGGCGAGCAGAGCGGTCCACTCCGTGGTCCAGTCGTCGCTGTCAGCCGTCGGTCCCAGGGCGCGGAACTCCGGCAGCCAGGCCTCGATGCGCGGGGTCGTCGCGTCGTCGAGGTCGTCATGCGCGATCATGTGCGTGCCGGGATCGATGGTCGTCTCGCGCAGCTCGACACCGTCCCACGACAGCACCCGTGCACCCTCGGGGCGCACCTCGAGCAGGTTGAAGCCGTGCATGGCCAGCGGGGCGACGGGGGAGCGGCCCCTCACCGACTCCAGCGCGAGAGCGCCACGAGAGACGGCGCGCGCATCGGGAAGGCCGCCCACGTCGGCGCGGTTCAGCAGCACGGCGAGCCGACGTTCGGCGGGGTTCGCGGCGAGCCAGGCGCCACCGGCGCGGCGATCGCGGATCCCGACCACGCCGGGGTAGTCCTCCGGCCACCAGGCTCCGAGCGAGTCCCATGCGCGTAGCGGGTCTTCATCGCGGACCGCGAGAAGACGTGCGGATCCGGCATTCTCGACATCGATCACGACCGTGCACACGGACCCCAGTCTAGGTCGGGGATGAGGTGTCGGCCCATGGCGGCGGATGCTGGGGCAGAATCGAGACGTGAACATCGTCGTCGGAGTCACGGGCGGCATCGCCGCGTACAAGACGGTGCACCTCGTGCGCCTGCTCACGAAGGGTGGGCACGACGTGACCGTGGTGCCCACCGAGGATGCGTTGCGCTTCGTGGGATTGCCCACATGGGAGGCGATCAGTCGGCACCCGGTCACCACGAGCGTGCACGAGGATGTGGCGAAGGTGCGGCACGTGGCTCTCGGTCAAGCCGCCGAGCTGGTGATCGTGGCACCCGCGACCGCGAACTCCCTCGCGAAGATCACCGCGGGCCTCGCCGACGACCTGCTGGGCACCACGCTGCTCGCCACCGAGGCCCCGGTGCTGCTCGCTCCGGCGATGCACGCGGAGATGTGGCGGAATCGCGCGACACAGGCGAACATCGCCACGCTGCGTGAGCGCGGCGTCCACATCGTCGGCCCGGCCGACGGAGAGCTCGCCGGCGGTGACAGTGGACCCGGCCGCATGTCGGAGCCGGAGGACATCTTCGCCGCGGCGCAGGCGCTGCTGGCCCCCGGTGACCTCGCCGGGGTGCGGGTCGTGGTGTCGGCCGGCGGCACGCGGGAGCCGATCGACCCCGTGCGCTTCCTGGGCAACCGCTCCAGCGGCAGGCAGGGCGCGGCTCTCGCGGCCGAAGCCGCCGCGCGCGGCGCCGAGGTCACCCTGGTCTCGGCCAACATCTCGGGCGATGTGCTCGCCGAGGTGCGGCATCCGTCGATCCGCATCGTGCCGGTCGGCGCGGCGGCGGAGCTCTCCGCGGCGATGAAGCGGGAATCCGCCGACGCCGACGTGGTCGTCATGGCCGCGGCGGTCGCGGACTACCGCCCGGTCGAGGTGTCGGAACGCAAGCTCACCAAGGAGGGCGGCGGGATACCGGCCATCGAGCTGGTCGAGAACGAGGACATCGTCGCGGCTCTCGCCTCGTCACGCCGACCGGGGCAGCTCGTCGTCGGTTTCGCCGCGGAGACCCCGGAGGACGAAGCCGAACTGCTCGCCCGCGCGCGCGGCAAGCAGCAGCGCAAGGGCGTCGACCTGCTGGTGGTGAACGAGGTCGGCTGGGAGCGCGGGTTCGAGTCCGCCGAGAACGCGGTGCACATCCTCGGGCCGGGTGGTGTCGACGCCGGGGTGGCATCGGGGTCCAAGCGCGCCGTCGCGACGGCGATCTGGGATGCCGTCCGACGCGAGCGCTGAGCGCAGGATCGGCGACGGCGGGCGGGGGAACGGACTGGAGGAGAATCTCGGCGAGTGCTAAACTTGAGTCAACACAACTCAACTTTGATCCCGCCTCCCGATCCGGCAGGCGGGAGACGACCAGAAGGAGCATCTCCAAGGAGGAGCGCATGACCACCCCGCAGACCGGCAACCAGAACCAAGAGCAGCAGTCCGCCCTCGAGCAGTTCGGCATCAACCTGACCGACCGCGCCCGCGAGGGCAAGCTCGACCCCGTGATCGGACGAGACAGCGAGATCCGTCGCGTCAGTCAGGTGCTCACCCGCCGCACGAAGAACAACCCCGTGCTGATCGGTGAGCCGGGCGTCGGCAAGACCGCCGTCGTCGAAGGACTCGCCCAGCGCATCGTCGCGGGCGATGTCGCCGAGTCCCTCAAGGACAAGGAGCTGGTCACCCTCGACATCTCCGCCCTCGTGGCCGGCGCCATGTACCGCGGGCAGTTCGAGGAGCGGCTGAAGCAGGTGCTCAAGGAGATCACCGAGTCCGACGGACAGGTCATCACGTTCATCGACGAGCTGCACGTGCTGATGGGTGCCGGCGGTGGCGAGGGGTCGGTCGCGGCCTCCAACATGCTCAAGCCCATGCTGGCCCGCGGTGAACTGCGCCTGATCGGCGCGACCACTCTCAACGAGTATCGCGAGTTCATCGAGAAGGACGCCGCACTCGAGCGCCGCTTCCAGCAGGTCTACGTCGGCGAGCCCTCGGTCGAGGACACGATCGCGATCCTCCGCGGACTCAAGGGCCGCTACGAGGCCCACCACGGGGTCACGATCTCCGACAGCGCCCTCGTCGCCGCCGCCGCACTCTCGAGCCGCTATCTTCCCGCGCGCCAGCTTCCCGACAAGGCGATCGACCTGATCGACGAGTCGATGTCGCGGCTGAAGATGGAGATCGACTCGTCTCCGGTCGAGATCGATCAGCTCAAGCGCCAGGTCGACCGCATGAAGCTCGAAGAGCTCGCGCTCAAGCGGGAGAAGGACGCCGCCTCCAAGGAGCGTCTGAGTGCCCTGCGCGAGCAACTCGTCGGCATGGAGAAGCAGCTCGCCGAGCTCGAGGCCCGGTGGGCGCGCGAGCGGCAGGGGCTGAACCGGGTCGGTGAGCTGAAGAAGCAGCTCGACGACGCGATCACCCAGCGTGACCTCGCCATGCGCAACGCCGACTACACGAAGGCCTCGAAGCTGGAGTACGAGACCATCAAGCGTCTGGAGCGCGACATCGCCGAGGCCGAGCAGGCCGAGGCCGCGACGCCGGCGGAACCCCGCATGGTCAACGAACAGGTCACCGACGAGGACATCGCCGCCGTGATCGCCGCGTGGACGGGTATCCCTGTCGGGCGTCTGCTGCAGGGCGAGAGCGAGAAGCTGCTGCACCTGGAGCAGGAGCTCGGCAAGCGCCTGATCGGTCAGAAGGACGCCGTGAAGGCCGTATCGGATGCCGTGCGCCGTTCGCGTGCGGGTATCAGCGACCCCGGTCGGCCGACCGGATCGTTCCTGTTCCTCGGCCCCACCGGTGTCGGAAAGACCGAGCTGGCCAAGGCGCTGGCCGAGTTCCTCTTCGACGACGAGCACGCCATGGTGCGCATCGACATGTCGGAGTACGGCGAGAAGCACTCGGTCTCGCGACTCGTCGGTGCCCCTCCCGGATACATCGGATACGAGCAGGGTGGTCAGCTGACCGAGGCTGTGCGACGCCGCCCGTACAGCGTGATCCTGCTCGACGAGGTCGAGAAGGCCCACCCCGAGGTGTTCGACGTGCTGCTGCAGGTGCTCGACGACGGTCGCCTGACCGACGGTCAGGGGCGCACGGTCGACTTCTCGAATGTGATCCTGATCCTCACGTCGAACCTGGGATCGCCGATCCTCATCGACCCGGTGCTCGCACCCGATGAGAAGCGCGATCAGGTCATGGCCCTCGTGCGGCAGGCATTCCGTCCGGAATTCCTGAACCGACTCGACGACATCGTGATGTTCTCGGCCCTGAGCGAGGACGACCTCGCCCAGATCGTGGAGCTCTCGGTCGACCAGCTGCACGACCGGCTGCGCGACCGTCGCCTCACACTCGCCGTCACCCCCGATGCGCGGGCCTGGCTCGCCGAGCGCGGGTACGACCCCATGTTCGGTGCGCGACCGCTGCGCCGCCTCATCCAGAGCGAGGTGCAGAACAAGCTCGCCACCGCGCTGCTCTCGGGCAACGTGCACGACGGCGACACCGTGCGGGTCGACGTGGCCGCCGACGGGGCGGGCCTCGTGCTCACCTCGACGACGCCCGACCCCGAGCCGGAGGAAGACGACGTGATCGAGGCCGAACTGCTCGAGGACTGAGCTGCTCGAGGACTGAGCTGCTCAAGGGCTGAGCTGAGACGCACAGCAGAGGGGCTCGTGGATGATCCACGGGCCCCTCTGCCCGTCTGATGCGCCCTGCTTCAGGGGTGCGGGCGAGACGCTGCCGCGAGCGCCCGACCGGTGAGGGAGTCGTCCTCGCCCGAGATCTCTGCCGGAGTGCCGGTGAAGATCAGCTGACCGCCATCGGAACCGGCACCCGGACCGATGTCGACGACGTGGTCGGCGCGGGCGACCACGCGCAGATTGTGCTCGACCACGACCAGCGTCGCCCCCTCGTCGAGCAGATCGTCGAAGAGGGCGTTGACGGTGTCGACGTCGGTCGGATGCAGTCCTGAGGTCGGCTCGTCGAGGATGATGCGGTCGGCGCGATCGCGTTGCGGCTCGCTGAGGTGCCGGGCCAGCAGCAGCCGTTGCTTCTCGCCGCCGGAGAGGGTGTCGAGCGAGCGTCCGACCGGGATGTAGCTCAGGCCGGTGCGCTGCACCCAGTCCAGCGCGTCGACCACGTCCGGGTGGTCGGAGAAGAGCGCGCTGACCTCGGACGGCGTCGACGCCAGCACGTCGGCGATCGAGGAGCCGTCGACCTGCACGCCGAGCGCGGTCTCATTGAAACGCAGCCCTCCGCAGGCATCGCACGGGAGGGAGACGTCGTCGAGGAATGCGAGCTCGGTCGTGATGTGTCCACGGCCGCGGCAGGTGGGGCACGCCCCACGGGAGTTGAAGCTGAACCAGGAGGCATCGAGCCCTGAAGCGTGCGCGAACACCTCGCGCACGGTATCGGCGATACGCAGCATGCTCAGCGTCGTCGACCGCGCTCCGCCCCGCAGCGGGTCCTGCCCGACGACCGTGAACTCCGGGTGCTGGCGCGGCAGCTCGGCGGTCGCAAAGGAGCTCTTGCCCGACCCCGCGACCCCCGTGACGGCGGTGAGCACGCCGAGCGGGATGTCGACGTCGAACCCGCGGAGGTTGTGCGCGCGCGCATTCCGCACGGTGACGCGGCCCGAGGGAGTCCGCGTCGTCGCACGGATCGTCAGCGGCTCGGCGAGCACACGCCCCGTGAGGGTGTCGGCGGCGCTGAGCGCTGCGGGGGTGCCCTCGAACTGCACGATGCCGCCGGCGGAGCCCGCCCCCGGCCCGAGGTCGACGACGTGATCGGCGACCGCGATCACCTGCGGATGATGCTCGACGACGAGGATGGTGTTGCCGGCGTCGCGCAGCCGCTGCAGCAGGGCGACCAGCCGCTGGATGTCGGCGGGGTGCAATCCGGTGCTGGGCTCGTCGAACACGTAGGTGACGTCGGTGAGGGCGCTGCCGAGGTGGCGCACGATCTTGACGCGCTGAGCCTCGCCGCCGGACAGCGTGGCCGATTCGCGGTCGAGTGTGAGATAGCCGAGGCCGACCGAGAGCAGGGCATCGAGCACGTGGCGGACACCGTCGACGGCCGGGGCGACGCGGGGATCGTCGAACTCGTCGAGCAGGGCATGCAGGTCGGACACGGGCATGCGCATCCAGTCCACGATCGAGCGTCCGTCGATCAGGCTCTCCCGCGCTGCCGCGTTCACCCGCGCACCGTGGCAGTCCGGGCATGTGTGATGTGTCACGAGCCGGTCGAGCTCCTCGCGCACCGAGGCCGACATCTTCACCGGGCGCTGCTTCAGGAACACATCGCGCATGCGCGTGATCACCCCGTCGAACCGGGCGCTCTGCGGGAACCGTGGATCGGGGTCGTCGAGCTTGAGCTTGTCGGCGTAGAGGAACTGGTCCATCTCCTCGGCCGTGTAGTCCTTGAGCGGCTTCTGGCGGTCGAACAGTCCGCAGTACGCGAAGCGCTTCCACCGGTACACCCCGGGGCGGAACAGGCTGAACCGGACCGGTCCCTCGTCGATGTTCTTCTCGGGGTCGATAAGCGCGTCGATGTCGATGTCGTACACCGTGCCGAGGCCTTCGCAGGTCGGGCACATGCCGGACGGGTCGTTGAACGAGTAGGCGGGGGAGTAGCCGGCGGAGGGCTCGCCGACGCGTGAGAACACCAGGCGCACCAGCGATGCCAGGTCGGTCGCGGTCGCCACGGTCGAGCGCGCGTTGCCCGTGAACCGGCGCTGGTCGATCAGGACCGTGAAGGTCAGCCCGTCCATGGCCTGGACGTCGGGTGCGGGCATCTGCGGCAGCCGGGCACGGATGAAGGTCGAATAGGAGTCGTTGACGAGTCGCTGCGCCTCGGCGGCGATCGTGTCGAGCACGAGGGACGACTTGCCCGAACCCGAGACGCCGGTGAAGACGGTCAGCAGCTTCTTGGGAACGTCGACGGAGACGTCGCGGAGATTGTTCGTCCGCGCGCCGGTGATGCGGAGGAGGTCCATCCGCACACGCTAACGGGGCCCCCGGACAATCCGGAGGCCCCGTCGGTGCAGAGGTGTCGAGAGCGCGGAGGTCAGGCGCTGAGGATGACCGTCTCGGCGATCGGGCGACGTACGCGCGGAGCGACCTCGCGCTCCTGCAGCACCTCGGGCAGAGCCTCGATGTCGCCGAACTCGCCGACGGCGAAGACCGTGAAGGGCACGAAGCGCTCCTCGAGGTCGGCGAACTCGCGGACGACCTCGGGATCGAAGCCGCTCATCTGGTGCACGACCAGGCCGTCGTGGTGGGCCTGCACCGAGAAGTGCGCGACCGCCTGGCCGAGGTCGTAGAGGGCATGCGTGATCGGGGTGCCGTCGGCCGTGGCCGTCTCGGCGATCGCGACGACGAGCACGGCCGCGTTGCCCGCCCAGGCCTGGTTGAAGCCCATCAGGGCGTCGACGACCTGCGCGTGCAGCGCGGTGCCGCGACGGGCGACGATGAAGCGCCAGGGCTGCGTGTTGTTGGCGGACGGCGTCCAGCGGGCGGCCTCGAGAGCGGTGGCGAGCTTGGCCTCGTCGATCGAGCTCTGCGCGTCGAAGGCGCGGGGGCTCCAGCGGCCGGCGAGGACGTCGAGGACGGGGTGCTCGGTCGGTGCGGTGCGGTCGATGACGGGAGTGCTCACAGAAGTGCCTTTCGGAAGGAGGGGATCGGACTCCTTCGTCCGGGTACACGGGTGCCAACAGATGCATGTGCATGCATATTCCCGGGGATTCCTCCGTGTCGGCGCCGGACGGCGTCCGGTCGGACAGGGAGGTCGTGCATTCAGACCGGGAGATTGTGCGACGCCGCGTCGGCCAGCGCACTGCGCACCGCGCGGATCGAGGGGGCATCGGCCGACACCCGCCGTGCCGAGGAGAAGATCTCGCGCCGCGGTTCGTGGGGGAGGGGTGCCAGATCGACGGTCGGGGTGTCGCCCGCCCAGACGAGCTCCGGCAGCAATCCGACCGCGAGCCCGGCATGGATCAGCCGCACGTGCGCGGTGAGGTCGGCGATCTCGAAGCGCACGTCGGGCTCGAACCCCGCGGTGCGGCAGAGCTGCTCGGCCCAGGCGCGGGAGGCGGTGCCGGCGGGTTCGAGCACCCAGGGCTCCTCGCGCGTCGACCAGAGCTCGGCGAGCGCATCCGCATGCCGTGGTGCTCCGGGCCGTCGGGCGAGCGCGATCGCATCGTGCGCGAGCATCACCCGGTCGAGGTCGGCGTGGATCGGTCGGGTGTGCCCCGGGTACTGCTCGGCGAGGATCAGGTCGAAGTCGCGGCTGGACACCCCGACCAGCCCGGTCTCCGGATCGCACTCGGTGACCTCGACGCGCAGGGCCGGATGTCGGTCCTTGAGAGCCTCGAGAGCCCGCGGGAGCAGGGAGTGCGCCGTCGACTGGAACACCGCGATGCCCACGGTCCCGGTCACCTCGGTGAGCGATTCGGCCACGGCGACCTCGGCGTGCTCGAGCTGATCGAGGATGCCGATGGCCTCCGCGACGAGCACGTTCCCCTGGGGCGTGAACTGCACTCCACGCCCCACGCGTCGCAGCAGCGGCACACCCACATCCCGCTCCAGGGCGCTCAGCTGCTGCGACACCGAGGCCTTGCTGTACGAGAGGGCGTCGGCCACTGCCGACAGCGTTCCGCGGCGCGAGAGCTCCACGAGCATCCGCAGTCTGTTGACGTCCAGCACAGTGGTCCCTTGCTCTGCGGATATTGTTCAGCTTGAATGAACAGAATCCACGCAAATCGGTTGATAGACGGAGCCTACCGAGCGGCAGGACAATGAACCAGCCCGCACACGAAAACCCGGTGTGCGCTCTCTTGGAAGGTCCCACCGATGCCTGTCGCCGCCGACACCACCACTCCCCGCACCGAAGACGTCGCCGCCCTGGTGAAGCGCTGGCTCGTCGAGAGCGAGACCCACCCCGTCGAGCCCGCCGCCCAGCGCCTGTCCGAGGTGCTCAAGGACCCGAACGGACTCGCGTTCACGGTCGGCTTCGTCGACGGCGTGATGCGTCCGGAAGACCTGCGCGTCGCCGGCCGCAAGCTCGCCGAGCTGAGCGACATCACCCCGTCGCTGCTGCCCGGCTACCTGCGCGCCGCGATCAAGACGGGCGGCTTCTGGGCGCCGAAGCTCCCCGGCGTGGTCGTGCCGATCTCGCGTCGCGTGCTGCGCGCCATGGTCGGGCACCTCGTGCTCGACGCCACGCCCTCCAAGCTCGGCCCCGCGATCGCGAAGCTGCGCAAGAGTGGCAACCGGCTCAACCTCAACCTGCTCGGCGAGGCCGTGCTCGGCGAGCGCGAAGCGGGACACCGCTTGCAGGGCACCCGCGACTTCCTCGCCCGCGACGACGTCGACTACGTGTCGATCAAGGTCTCCAGCGTCGTGAGCCAGCTGTCGATGTGGTCGTTCGACGAGGCCGTGGCCGATGTCGTCGAGAAGCTGACCCCGCTCTACGAGCTCGCCGCGAAGGCCGAGGCGAAGGGCAAGGCCAAGTTCATCAACCTCGACATGGAGGAGTACCGCGACCTCGACCTGACGATCGCGGCCTTCACGAGCATCCTCGACCAGCCGGGGCTCGAGAACCTCGAAGCCGGCATCGTGCTGCAGGCTTACCTGCCCGACGCCCTCGGTGCCATGCAGCACCTGCAGGAGTGGGCCGCCGCCCGCCGTGCCAAGGGCGGAGCGCCGATCAAGGTGCGCGTCGTCAAGGGCGCGAACCTGGCGATGGAAGAGGTCGACGCGGCGATCCACGGCTGGCCGCTCGCCACCTACGGCACCAAGCAGGACTCCGACACCAACTACAAGCGGGTGCTCGACTGGGCCATGACCCCGGAGCGACTGGACGCCGTGCGCATCGGCATCGCCGGCCACAACCTGTTCGACATCGCCTACACCTGGCTGCTCGCCCAGGCGCGTGGGGTCGCCGACCCGTCCGGCGCCGATCCGCTCGTCGAGTACGAGATGCTGCTGGGCATGGCGACCGGGCAGGCCGAGGCCGTCCGCAAGGACGTCGGCCGCCTGCTGCTGTACACGCCGGTCGTGAACCCGGCCGAGTTCGACGTCGCGATCGCGTACCTGGTGCGCCGCCTCGAAGAGAACGCCAGCCCCGAGAACTTCATGTCGGCCGTGTTCGAGCTGGCCTCGAACCCGACGCTGCTCACCCGCGAGCGGGAGCGCTTCGAGCGCTCGCTGGCCGCGCTCGCGACCGATGAGGCGGGATTCGTCCCCGGTCCCCACCGCGTGCAGGACCGTACGGTTCTGGATTCCGACGCCGAGGCGCCCTCCGGAACCACCACCGGCTTCGAGAACCAGGCCGACACCGATCCGGCCATCGCCGCGAACCGCGCATGGGGCCGCGAGATCCTGAGCCGCTCGGTGGGCTCGACGCTCGGCCTCGACACCATCGCGATCGCCAAGGTCGAGACGGATGCCGAGCTCGACGGCATCTTCTCCGCAGCGACCGCCGCCGCCGAGAAGTGGGCAGCGCTCCCTGCCGCCGATCGCGCCGCCGTGCTGCATCGCGCGGGAGACGAGCTCGCCGCGCGCCGTGGTCAGCTCATCGAGATCATGGCCCACGAGGCGGGCAAGACCATCGCCGAGGCCGACCCCGAGATCAGCGAGGCCATCGACTTCGCGCACTACTACGCCGAGCGCGCGAAGGACCTCGAGACCGTCTCTGGCGCCGACTTCGTGCCGTCGAAGGTCACCGTGGTGACGCCGCCGTGGAACTTCCCCGTCGCCATCCCCGCGGGTGGGGTGCTCGCGGGTCTGGCCTCGGGTTCGGCCGTCATCATCAAACCCGCGAAGCTCACGCAGCGCTGCGGCGCGGTGATGGTCGAGGCGCTGTGGGCCGCCGGTGTGCCGCGCGACCTGCTCGCGCTCGTCGACCTCGCTTCGCGCGACCTCGGTACGCGCCTCGTGGCCGGTCCTGCGGTGGATCGCGTGATCCTCACGGGGGCGTACGAGACCGCGCAGCTGTTCCGCTCGTTCCGCGCCGACCTGCCGCTGCTCGCCGAGACCAGCGGCAAGAACGCGATCATCGTGACGCCCTCGGCAGACCTCGACCTGGCGGCCGCCGACGTGGCTCGCAGCGCGTTCGGCCACGCGGGGCAGAAGTGCTCCGCAGCGTCGCTGGCGATCCTCGTCGGATCCGTCGCCGACTCGAAGCGGTTCGAGCGTCAGCTGGTGGATGCCGTGACCTCGATGCGCGTCGGCCTGCCCGATGACCCCGCCACCCAGATGGGCCCGATCATCGAGCCGGCGAGCGGCAAGCTGCTCACCGCGCTCACGAAGCTCGAGAAGGGCGAGCGCTGGCTGGTCGAGCCGCGCAAGCTCGACGACGAGGGAAAGCAGTGGACGCCCGGTGTGAAGACCGGCGTGCGCGAGGGCTCGTACTTCCACCTCACCGAGTTCTTCGGGCCGGTGCTCGGCATCATGCACGCGAAGGACCTGGACGAGGCGCTGCGCCTGCAGAACGCTGTCGACTACGGCCTGACCGCCGGCATCCACTCGCTCGACTCCGACGAGGTCGCCACCTGGCTCGACCGTGTCGAGGCGGGCAACCTGTACGTGAACCGCGGCATCACCGGTGCGATCGTGCAGCGTCAGCCGTTCGGTGGCTGGAAGCGCTCGGCCGTCGGAGCGGGCGCCAAGGCCGGAGGCCCGAACTACCTCTTCGGTCTCGGCGAGTGGACCCCGGCCGAGCTTCCGGCCGCCGCCCCGAGCGCGGCCGTCGTGCCCGCGGTCGGCGCACTGCTGGACGCGACGGCCTCCGAGGTCGACACGGCCGAGGCCGAGTGGCTGCACCGCGCCGCCGCATCCGACGAGCGCGCCTGGGTCGACGAGTTCGGCGCGGTGAGCGACAAGTCCGGGCTCGGGGTCGAGCGCAACCTCTTCCGCTACCGTCCGGTCGCGGTCGACGTGCGCATCAGCGAGAGCGCGCCGCTGGTCGACGGTGTCCGCGTGCTCGCGGCCGCCCTGCGCAGCGGCAGCCCGTTCACGGTGTCGGCACCGGCCCTGCCCGCACGCATCGAGAAGGCGTTGCGTGCGCACGGTGTGACCGTGAAGCACGAGTCGGACGCGGCGTGGACCAAGCGCTACGCCAAGGCGGCGAACTCGTGGCACCGCGTACGGCTGGTCGGCGGCGACGCCGCGGCCCTGCATGAGGCGCTCGACGGAAGCCCCGATGTGGCGGTCTGGTCGCACGCCGTGACCGGTGCCGGCCGAGTGGAGATGCTGCCGTTCCTGCACGAGCAGGCCGTATCGATCACGAACCACCGCTTCGGCAACCCGACCACCCTCGCCGACGGCGTGATCTGACCCGGGCTCGCTCCCGGAAGCGAAAACGGAGACGATCGATGCGGCCGTCCGCGTGTCATGTGCCGACACGCGGACGACGAGCATGATCGTCTCCGTTTTCGCACCCTTGCGCGGGCGGGCGGGTTGCTGGGTACGCAGCCTCAGCCGCGCAGCGCCTCGGCGAGCTTGACCCGGGAGCCCATGCGCAGCAGCGAGTTCTCGTAGATCTTGGCGCCGATGACGATGGCCGCGACGCAGCTGAGGAGCAGGATCACCAGGCTCAGCAGCGGCTCCCACCACTGGGCCTCGCCGACGAACAGGCGCATCGGCATGCCGACAGGCGCCGAGAACGGCACGTACGACATGATCGTCAGCACCAGCGGGTTGTCGTTGAAGACGATGACCAGGATGTACGGGGCCATGATCAGCATCGTGATCGGGGTGGTCGTCGAACCGATGTCCTCCTGGCGGGAGACCATCGAGGCCGCAGCCGCGAACATCGCCGCCAGCAGGATGAAGCCGAACAGGAAGAACACCGCGAACCAGATGATCGGCGCCCCGAGGGTCGTGAGCACCTCGCGCTGACCTGTGACGATCAACCCGATCGTGGCCACGGCCGCCAGGGCGAGGATCTGCCCCATCGCCAGCACCGTGTTGCCGATCACCTTGCCCGCGAGCAGTGTGCGCGCCGGGATGGCCGACAGCAGCACCTCGACCACGCGGGTCTGCTTCTCCTCGACGACGCTCTGCGCGATCGTGCCGCCGAACGTCGCCGCTGCCATCATGAACACCAGACCGAAGGCGATCGCGATGAAGTACCGCAGCAGCGGGTTGGTGGTCGCCGGTTCCAGGATCACTTCCTCGGGAGTGATCGACAGGGCCGAGACGAGCGAGCCCGGCGCCTCCTGGAGCGCGACGATCGTGTAGCCCGAGGGGCCATCACCCGGGAGCACCGCAGCGTCGACCTTGTCGTCGCGCACGAGCTGTTCGGCTGCAGCCTGGTCGGCGACCGTGGTGACCTCGACGTTCGGGATGGCGGAGACCGCGGAGGCGGTCTCCGCGGTCGCTGCGACCGGCATCGCATCGGTGTTCTTGCTCGCGAAACCACCGAGGATGATACCGGCGAGCGCGAGCACCAGCAGGATGCCGGTCGAGATCAGGAACGCCTTGCTGCGCAGCTTCGATCCGATCTCGCGCTCGGCGACGAGCCAGATGCCGTTCGAGGCGCGGACGGGGGTGGGGGCGCTCACTGGATGACCTCCTTGAAGATCTGGGCGAGGGACGGATGCTTGGGGGCGAAGCTGGCGACGTCGCCACGCTGCACGGCCGACTGCAGCACGCGCTGCGCCGTTTCGGGGCCGTCCGCGTCGAACAGCGCGTACCCGCCCTCGAAGTCGACGACCGTGACACCGGGCTCGGTGCGCAGCCATCCGGCGTCGCCGGCCGAGACGAGCTCGTACCGGTCACGGGCGTGCTCGGCGCGCAGCGTGTCTCGGGAACCGGCCGCGCGGATCGTGCCGCCCGCGAGGATCACGAGGTCGTCGCACAGGCGCTCGACAACGTCGAGCTGGTGGGAGGAGAACAAGATGGATGCGCCCTTGGCGGCACTGGCCTGCAGGACTCCCGCGACCACGTCGACCGCGAGCGGGTCGAGGCCCGAGAACGGCTCGTCGAGGATCAGCACCTCGGGGTCGTGCACGAGCGACGCGGCGATCTGCGCGCGCTGCTGGTTGCCGAGCGAGAGCGACTCGATGGTGTCGTTCAGCCGCTCGCCGAGCCCGAGCTCCGTGAGCAGGGCGGTCGCGCGCTCCGTGGCCTCCTGCTTGCCGAAGCCGTGCAGGCGGGCGAGGTAGACGATCTGCTCGAGCACCTTCATCTTCGGGTACAGGCCGCGCTCCTCGGGCATGTAGCCGAAGCGGCGGCGGTCGGCGGTCGTCAGCGGAGCGCCGTCCAGGTCGACACGGCCGCCGTCCGACGACAGCAGCCCCAGCACGATCCGCATGGTGGTGGTCTTGCCGGCGCCGTTGCCGCCGACGAAGCCCGTCAGCCGCCCCGGGGCGACCGAGAAGGACACGTCATCGAGCACGCGCCGAGAGCCGTAGCTCTTGGTGATGCCGGAGAGTTCGAGCATTCCTGTGGTCATGCCTTCACGTTACGGAGCGCGCCCGACTGCGGCATCCCCCGCACGGCGGACTCTGCGGGATCACCCGTGCGGGGGAGGGTGCACGGGATCTCGCCGAGTGCACGGGATCTCGCCGAATGCACGGGATGGAGACGCGGACAAGTCGTGCACTCGACGAGAAGCGGTGCACTCGCGGTGAGGGGTGGGGAGGAGTATCAGGGGCGGGGGGTGTGGAGCACCGTGCGGACGAGGAGTCCGGCGAGGAGGGCCCAGAACGCGGCGCTGACCCCGAGCACGGCGATCCCGGATGCGGCCACCAGGAAGGTCACCACGGCGGGGATCCGTTCGCCCGGTTCGTCGATCGCCTGCTGCACCGATGAGCCGAACGCGGCGAACAGCGCCAGACCGGCGACGGCCGGGATCACGGCCGTCGGCGCGAGCACCACCAGAGCGGCGAAGGCGGCCGAGAAGACCGCGAGGACGAGGTATGACGCCCCGGTCGAGACCCCGGCGACCCACCGCCTCTTCGGGTCGGGGTCGGCGTCCGGCGAGGCGGCGAGTGCGGCGCTGATGGCGGCGAGGTTGATGGCGTGCCCGCCCGCCGTCGCTCCCAGTGCCGTGCCGACCCCGGTGACCAGCATGGCGGGACGCCACGGCACCTCGTACCCGAAGCTGCGCATGATCGCGACGCCCGGCACGTTCTGCGACGCCATCGTCACGATGAAGAGCGGCAGTGCGAGGCCGACGAGCGCGCCGACCGTGAACGTCGGCGCGGTGAATTCGAGGCGCGGCAGGAGCAGGGCGGGGTCGAAGGGTGTGCCTTCGCCGATCGCAGAGACGCCGACGAGCGAGACCGCGACCACGACGGCGGCGGCGACGAACGCCAGTGGCACCGCCCAGCGCGGTGCGAGGCGTGCGAACAGCAGCCACGTGAGCACGACCGGCGCCACGCCCCAGGGGTTCGCGACGATCCCGGTGATCGGGGCCAGGCACAGGGGCAGCAGCACGCCGGCGAGCATCGCCTGCGCGATCGACGGAGGGATGCGGGCGATCAGCGCGCCGAGGGCCGGCCACAGCGCGGTGAGCAGGATGAGTGCGGCGGTCACCAGGAACGCGCCGACCGCTGCCGGCCATCCACCCTCGACGGTGCCCGTGGCGACGAGCAGGGCGGCTCCCGGAGTCGACCAGGCGACCGTGATCGGCATGCGATACCGCCATGCGAGCACCACGCAGGCCAGACCCATCGTGAGGCTGGCCGCGAGAAGCCCGCTCGCCGCCTGCGCCGCGTTCGCCCCGACCGCGTCGAGCCCGGTCAGCACCACCGCGAACGAGCTGGTGAATCCGACGAGTGCCGTCACCACCCCCGCCAGGATCGGGCGGGACAGGGGTGCGGCTTCGGGCATGGCTCCGAGGGTATCGCGGAGACGGAGGGGCGCCGCGGATCAGGGGGTGCCGCGCTAGGCGAGACCCTAGGCGAGACCCATGCGGTGCGCGAGCACGACCGCCTGCACGCGATCGCGGGCGCCCAGCTTCTGGAGGATGCGCGAGACGTGTGTCTTCACAGTCGCCTCGCCGATGAACAGGGCCTGCGCGATCTCGGCGTTGCTCCGGGCATCGGCGAGCAGCGTCAGCACTTCGGCCTCGCGCTCGGTGAGGGGCTCGGCGAGCGTGACGTTCGACACGCCGCTGTTCGTGGTCGCGGCCGCCGCCGGAGCAGGCGTCGCGGCGAAACGTGCCAGCACGCGGCGGGTCACCTCAGGGGCGAGCATGCCGTCACCGGCGGCGAGCGCCCGGACGGCCGAGATCAGATCCTCCGCGCCGGCGTTCTTGAGCAGGAATCCACCGGCCCCGGCATCCAGAGCACGGTACAGGTAGTCGTCGCGATCGAAGGTCGTCACGATCGCGATGGCCGCGTCGACCTCCGGGTCGGCGACGATACGTCCGGTCGCCTCGATACCGTCCATGTCGGGCATCTGCACGTCCATCATGATGACGTCGGGATGGAGGGCAGATGCCTTGGCGACGGCCTCAGCACCCGATGATGCCTCGCCGACCACGGTGATGTCGGGCTGGGTGTCGAGGATCGTGCGGAAGCCGGCGCGCAGCAGGGCATGGTCGTCGACGAGCAGGACACGGATCGGATCGTTCATCGGTTCCTGCTCGATTCGCTCGCGACGGGAAAGGGCACGCGGGCGCGCACGCGCAGGCCGCCGAACGGCCGGGGGATCACCTCGAGCGTGCCTCCGGAGGCCGCGGCGCGTTCCCGCATCCCGAGCTGGCCGAGCCCGGGCCGAAGCTGGGCGACCGGGCGCCCCGTGTTCACGATCTCGATCTCGACGCCGTCGTCGTCGTAGCGCACGCGCACGTCGGCTGTCGCGTCGGGGCCGGCGTGACGGCGGGCGTTCGTGAGGGACTCCTGCGCTATGCGGTACAGGTTCACGGCGACGAGCGAAGGGACGGGCGCGGGGTCGCCGATGACCGTGTACGCGGTCGGCAGTCCCGCCTCGGTCGAGGCGTCGACGAGTTCGGCGATGTCGTCGAGGACGAGGGTGGAGGCGGCATCGGTGGTCTCCCCGCCGGGGGCCCGCAGAGTCTCCAGCAGCTGGCGCAGCTCGTGGATGGCGTCGCGTGCCGATCCCTCGATCCCGGTGAGGATGCGCGCGGACTCCGCGGGATCCCGTTCCAGCACCAGGCGGGCGGCTCCCGCCTGCACGCCCATGACCGACACGTGGTGGGCGACGACGTCGTGCAGCTCGCGCGCGATGCGCACCCGGTCGAGGGCGACGGCCTGAGCAGCGGTGACCTCCCGCTCGCGCTCCAGCTCGGCCGTGCGCTGCTCGAGAACCGCCAGTTGGCTGGCCGCAGCCCAGGAGCGCTCGCCGAAGTAGTACGCCCCACCGAAGTAGAGCACGTTCAGCAGCAGCTGGATGAGCATGAAGGCGACGTACGGCGACATGGCCCCGGCGATCACATCCGCCTTGTCGGCTTCGTTGATCGCATCGCGGTACATCGTGATCAGCAGCCACACGAACATGCTCACGATGATCCCGACGCGCACGATGATCGCGCGCCGGCGGTTGTTCATCCAGGCGCCTGCCGTGTAGATGGCGATGAACATCGCGATGTTGCCGACATAGATCTCAGGGATCCGGATCGTCACCGCGGTGAAGTAGGCGGCGACCACGATGACGGCGACCGTGCCGGGCCAGCGGCGGCGGACGGCCAGGGGAGCAGTGACGACCGCCGCGTACACGAGGGCCGTCCACAGCGGCGCCTGCTCATCGCCGTACATCTCGGCGATCGAGGAGAGTGCAGCGCTCAACACGGCCCCGACGAACATGACGGCGGCGAGCAGGATGTCGCTGCGCCGCTCGCGCTCAGTCGGCGTGCGGAGGAACGGGGCTGCGGGCATCCCTCCACCGTAGGGCGGGGCTCGTTCGGGGCGCATCCCCCGCGTGGGGGATCGTCGCGTTACTTGCTATTGACAAGCGTGGTTGTTTTTTGCAAGCTAGTCCGAAAGGGCTCACCGACCGATGGGCTCGCATCTCCGGAGGAGTCATCATGACCAAGGTGTTCGTCAACCTGCCCACCAGCGACCTCGACCGTGCCAAGGCGTTCTACACCGCACTCGGCTGCGAGATCAGCCCCCAGTTCACCGATGAGAACGCCGCATGCATCGTGTGGAGTGAGGACATCTACTTCATGGTGCTCAAGCGCGAGTTCTTCGCCACGTTCACCGACAAGCCGATCGCCGACCCGAATGAGGTCGTGCAGGTCTCCGTGGCCTTCAGTCAGGACTCGCGTGACGAGGTCGACGCGATTCTCGAGAAGGGTCTGGCCGCCGGCGGCACCGAGCCCAAGCCCGTGCAGGACTACGGCTTCATGTACTCGCGCGACCTCGACGACCCGGACGGCAACTCGCTCGGCTTCCTGTACATGACGCCCGAGGCCGTCGAGAACGGCCCGGACCACGTGGGCGACACCGCCGCGTCGGTCTGACATGGCGGCGCGCAGCTACGGCCAGTACTGCGGCGTGACGACGGCCGTCGAGCTGATCGGCGAGCGCTGGGCGCTGCTCATCGTCCGCGATCTGCTCGTCGGGCCGCGTCGGTACACCGACCTCAAGCAGGGCCTGCCGCGCATCCCCACCAACATCCTGTCCACCCGGTTGAAGGAGTTGCAGGAGGGTGGGGTCGTGCGACGGGTGCCGCTGCTGAACTGCGGCCTGGTGTACGAGCTCACCCCTTACGGCCGCTCGTTCGAGCCGATCATGCTCGCGCTCGGACGCTGGGGTTTCCAGGCGATGGGGGATCCCGCAGAGGGTGACGTCGTCACGCCCGACTCGCTCACGATGGCCTTGCGCACGGCATTCCAGGAGGAATCCGCCGTGGATGCCGAGTACGAGCTGCATGTCGGCGACGTCGCCCTCCGTGCATCCGTGCACGACGGCGAGCTCCGCGTCGCGCAGATCGCGCCGCCGGCGCCGCCGGTCGGCGGACGTCTTCCCGACGGCGCTCCGGACGCGGTGATCGTCGCCGGGCCCGGCATCCGTCGCCTCATCGGCGGCGATGTCACCCCGGCGGAGGCCCTCGCGCAGGACATCGTCGCGGTCGTCCGGGGCGACGAATCGCTGCTGGACTCGTTCGCCGACACCTTCCGCATCGCACGACTGACAATAGGGAGCACGACATGAACAGCCAATATCCCGATGAACAACAGGCATCCGGCCGCATCCTGATCGATCTCTTCACCTCTCTCGACGGCGTCGCCCAGGGCCCCGGCGGCACCGACGAGGACACCTCCGGCGGCTTCCGCTTCAGCGGCTGGCAGGCCGGGTATCCCTCCTCCGGGGTCGGTCCCGAGATCGAGAAGGGCATGCGCGGGCTCGACGCGCTGCTGCTCGGGCGCCGCACCTACGACATCTTCGCCTCGTACTGGCCGGAGCACACCGAGGGGGAGTCGGGCGCCATCGGCACGCTCTTCAACCGGGTGCCGAAGTACGTGGCGACGCGGAATGCCGAACTCGCACTCGACTGGCAGGGCAGCACGCGCGTCGGTGCCGATCTGGCTGCCGAGGTGGCCTCGATGCGGGCGGCCCACCGCGAGGTGCACGTGATCGGCAGCATCGATTTCGTGCACACGCTGCTCGCCGAGGGTCTCTTCGACGAGCTGAATCTCTGGGTGTATCCGCTGCTGCTCGGCGCGGGCAAGAAGGTGTTCGACGACGACGCGATGCCGAGCGTGCTGCGGTTGCTGGATCCGCCGATCACCGACGAGGCGGGTGTGACCCTGCTCCGGTACGGGCGCACCGATCGGGTGCCGGAGGTCGGGACGTTCGAGTGATCACGAGGGGGTAACTCCCGTGTATCGACTATTCCCTTCCTATGTGCTGATCCTCTAGGTTCGAGAGGAAAGCTGCCGGCGATCGGCGGATGAATCGAGACTGTACGCGACGGTGGGATCACCGAGCGAACGGACTCCCTCGCAAGGTGAGAAGAATGACGCGACGACGCGGGATGCTGCGGGCTGTGCTGGGCGGAATGGCGGCGATCGCGATCGCCCTGGGAGGTGCGACAGCCGTCGTGGCGGCGGAAGATCCCGCGCCAACGGGTTCGATGTCCGGGACGGTGACGGCCGACGTCGGAGGAGCGGCGCTGGCGGGCATCCAGGTCTCCGCACAGCGAGATGGCGCGCTCGGCCGGTCCGACGCCGTCACCGATGCGACTGGCGGATATACGCTCACCGGCCTGGCCGACGGCACCTACCTGGTCCGCTTCTCTGCGCCGGACCGCAGCTTCGCCACGGAGTACTGGAACAACGCCAGCGACTCACTCGGCGCGCAGCGCGTCACGGTGACGAACGGGTCTGCGGCGACGGGCATCGACGCCGCGCTCGCCCCCGCGCCCTCGGCGTCTATCACCGGAACGGTCACCCGCGAGGACGACGGGACACCGGTTTCGGGCATCGCCGTCTCGGTGACCGGCCCCGGCACGGCCTGGGCATCGGGCTTCACCGATGCGTCCGGCACTTACACTCTCAACGCCCTCCCCGCCGGCTCGTACATCGTGAGGTTCCAGCCGGAGGGAACCGATCTGAAGCGCGAGTATTGGCAGAACGCCTTCGACTACTCCCAGGCGACCCCTGTCGTCCTCGCCGAGGGAGAAGCTGTCTCCGGCATCGATGCCTCCCTCGTGGCCGGGGGCGCGATCGCCGGCGTCGTCACGCGCGCCGATGACGGCGCGCCTCTCGCAAACGTCACGGTGAACGCGCTCGATGCGAACGGAGAGATCGTCGCCTTCGCGCGCACCAACCCTGCCGGCGCGTACGTTGTCGGCGGACTTCCTGCCGGTTCGTATCGCGTGCAGTTCGGCGCGCCCGCTCCCGGACTCGTCACGGAGTACTGGGAGAACGCGTACAGCTTCAACGCTGCGAAGGTCGTCGCCGTCGGTGAACTGCAGACGACCGCCGGGGTGAACGCGGCTCTTGACTCGGTCGGGTACATCAGCGGTTCGGTGACCAAGAGCGCAGACGGCTCTCGTGCACTCACCGCTATCACCGTCACCGATGTGGAGGACAGCAGTCACGCATACTTCCTCGGCGTCGCGAACGACGGCACCTATCAGGTGGCCGTCGCGCCTGGCACCTATCGCGTGCACTTCGCGCCGTATGAGCCCGGTCTGCGAGCCGAGTACTGGGCCGACGCCTACACGGCGGGGACCGCGAACCCTGTCACGGTGACGTCCGGTGCGAACGTCGTCGGAATCGACGCGGAACTCGACGCGGCTGCCCTCGTGACCGGCACGGTCTCTCTCGACAGCAGTGAGGGGAGAGAGGTCATCGTCGAGGCCTGGTCCGGAAACGAGATCGTCGGCACGACCTTCGCTGATCTTCAGACCGGCGCGTATTCGCTCGCCCTTCCTGAAGGGTCGTTCATCCTGAAGGCCTCGGCCAACTTCTACAACGACAGCACAACGACCGCGCAGCCTCAGTTCTACGACGGCGTCGCCACGGCGGCGCAGGCGACTCCCGTCGTCGTGACCGAGGGCGCTCCCGTGTCGGGGATCGACTTCACCCTCGTCGCGGTCGCGAATCCTGAGCCGCAGCCGGGGCCCGCCCTCGCGCTCGGCGCAGGATCGATCCGCGCCGGGAATGACATCACCATCTCGGGCACGGGGTTCACGCCGGGAGCGACGATCGCATTCGAGCTGCACTCCGACCCGATCGCGCTCGGGACGCTGACTGCCGACGCGGACGGTGCACTTCAGGGCACGTTGCGTATTCCTGCGAACGTACCGGCCGGTGCGCACACCTTGGTGGCGCTGTCAGGCACGACGGTGATCTCCCGCACGGCGCTGACCGTCACCGCGGCAGCGGGGACGGGTGGTCAGGCCGGAGGAGCCGCGGCGGCACCGGGCGCAGGGCTGGCCACCACCGGTCTCGAGGCTCCGATCGCGATCGTGGTGATCGGCGTCGTCCTGGCCATGATGGGTGGGCTGCTCGTGCGGCGTCGCCGCGTCGAGAGCTGAGACTCAGCCGGGAACCGTCTCGATCACCGGTGATCCGAGAGCGGCACCACCGGCACTCGGACAGCGTGGAGGCGCGATGATTCGCGGGACGGGGCATTCCTTGTGAACGAGCAACGTGTGTCTGAATGGGTAGCACAAAGCGTGGCGAGGATCGACCCGGCGACACGTCTGTTCGTGGTCGACCACCTGGACGAGATCCTCGGCGAGACCCCCGATGGTGGGTTCGATATCCAAGCGAGCCTTGAGGTGTTGTCGTCGTGCGACCGGAGGCTGCCGTCGGGAATGGAAGCACGTCTCGCTCTTCCCTGGGGAGACAGCGTCACGCTGGAAACGGAGCTGCCGTCGCTGGACAGGGTTCCGGTTCTGGACCCGTACGAGCCGCCGTCCCTCTATGTCTTCTCCCGTGAATACTGGGCCATGCCGAACGACCGAGAAGAGCATCGGTGCCCGTATGACGGAAACCCGTGGGGAGATGCCTACGCGGTCGAGTATGTGTGCGGTCGTTCGCCTCGAGAGCGAGATCTCGATTGGGAGTTCACGAGAACGGTCTGGGTGCGCCCGAGAGAAACACACTGAGCCTCGAGATCGAGAAGTGATCCGTCGCCATGGATCTCGGCGGCCAGGCTCAGGCACGGACCCGAGGCGATGACCAGTCGGGCAACATCGCGTCAGTCGAGCAGCCGCTCGATCACTCGTGCCACACCGTCGTCGTCGTTCGAGGTGGTCGTCTCGTCGGCTGCGTCCTTCACCAGAGGTTCGGCGTCGGCCATCGCGACCCCGTGACCTGCCCAGCGGAGCATCTCGACGTCGTTGAGCGCATCGCCGAAGGCCACCACGTCGGCGCGGTCGATGCCGAGGTGGTCGCAGAGCCGGGCGAGGCCCGTCGCCTTGGTGACACCCTCCGCCATGACCTCGACGAAGGGGGCGCCGGAGAGTGTCGCCTCGAAGCCGGTGAGTCCGAGTGCGCGCACCGCGTCGAACAGCGCGTCGGGCGCGAGCTCGGGGTGCCGGATCACGAATTTCAGACTCGGCGCTGACAGTACCTGATCCAGCGGCACGCCGCCCATGGTCGCAGGGTCGCGTTTGTGGTCGGCGAGAGCGGCGATCGCGGCGTAGCCGTCTTGTGCCACGAACGTCTCGCCGGCGTCGCGCACGCTTGCGAACAGCAGGCCGGGGATGCTCGCGCGCAGAGCCTCGGCCAGCGTGCGGATCGTGTCAGCGGGAAGCTCTTCGGCGAACAGCATCCGCCCGTCGTCGAGGCGCACCGCGTAGGCGCCGTTGCTGCACAGCGCCCACCCGTCGAACCCGGCGTCGGCCGCGATCGCACGCAGACCGATCGGCTGGCGGGCTGTGACCGGGACGACGTGGATCCCACGGGCGCGGGCGGCGTCGAGAGCCGAGCGGGTGCGCGGGGTGACGGACGACGTCGAATCGAGAAGCGTGCCGTCGAGATCGGTGGCGATCAGACGCACACTCACGGGATCGGCATTCAGGAGAAGATCATCGGCATGTCGTCGTCGTCATCGGCGCCGCCGGTTCCGAGCCGTCGGCTGTCGAGATCGACGACCACAGGGACGTGATCGCTGGGCTGCTCGCCCTTGCGCTCGTCGCGGTGGATGGACGCGCCCTGCACGGCCTCGGCCAGCGTGCGCGAGCCGAGCACGAAGTCGATGCGCACGCCCTCGTTGCGCGGGAACTTCAGGCGCTGATAGTCCCAATAAGTGAAGCCTTCGGGGATCAGCGGGCGCACGACGTCGGTCACCCCGGCATCCTGGAACGCGAAGAACGCGTCGCGCTCCTGCGGAGAGACGTGGGTGGACCGGCCGATCACGATGTCGGGATCGCCGTTGTCGACGTCGAACGGGATGATGTTGAAGTCGCCGACCAGTGCCAGCGGCAGATCGGGGTTCGCCGACAGCTCGGCGGCCGTCGACTTCTTCAGCTGCTCCAACCAATGCAGCTTGTAGAGATAGTGCGGGTCTTCGAGGGAGCGGCCGTTGGGCACGTACAGGCTCCACACCCGAACCCCGTCGACCATCACGCCGAGCGCGCGGGCCTCGAGCGGAGCATCGGGCCCCTCATGCCCCTTGGCGAAGCCGGGCATCCCATCGAACGACGTGCGCACATCGGTGATCGGCAGGCGGCTCGCGATCGCGACACCGTTCCACTGATTCAGCCCGTGCACCTCGACGTGGTATCCGGCCTCTTCGAACGGCCCGTAGGGGAACTGCTCGGGCTTGCACTTGATCTCCTGCATCGCCAGCACGTCGATGTCTTCGCGGACGGCGAATTCGACGGTGCGGGTGACACGGGTGCGGATGGAGTTGACGTTCCAGGTGGCCAAGCGCATGCCTCCAGCCTAGTTGCGAGATCCGACACACGAGCCCGCGCTGGGTCCGTCGCCCGCGACCTGTATGGCGGTCACCTGCATGACCGCCGGACGGATGCATGAGCCGCAAGGCCGGGAGTTCATGCATCCGGTCAAGCCTCATGCCTCCGCGCAGTGCGTCCCAGGCTTCTACACTGGATGCCGTGACCGCACTCGACGCAGACCGCCAGACACTCCTCGACCTCATCAAGGACGAGGCGGTGTTCCATGGCGACTTCACCCTCTCCAGCGGCAAGAAGGCGACGTACTACGTCGACATGCGCAAGCTCACGCTGGACCACCGTGCCGCTCCCGCGATCGGCCGCATCATGCTCGACCTGATCGGCGACCTCGATGTCGTGGCCGTCGGCGGGCTCACACTCGGCGCCGACCCGATCGCCAACTCGGTGCTGCACGCCTCGGTCGCCGCCGGCACTCCGCTCGACGCGTTCGTCGTGCGCAAGGAGCCAAAGGACCACGGCCGCGGCCGCCAGATCGAAGGCGCCGATGTCAAGGGCAAGCGCGTCGTCGTGCTCGAAGACACTTCGACCACCGGGCAGTCGGCGCTCAAGGCCGTCGAAGCCCTGCGCAAGGAAGGCGCCGAGATCGTCGCCGTCGCCGTGATCGTCGACCGCAAGACCGGTGCGCAGGCGGCGATCGAAGCCGAGGGCCTCGAGTGGCGCGCGGCCTTCGACCTCGACGACCTCGGACTCGACCCGCAGTGACCCGCTACGCCCTGGCCGTCGACATCGGCGGCACCAAGATGGAGGCTGCGCTCGTCGCGGAGGACGGCGTGCTCGTCGAGGGCAGCCGGAGCCGGCAGGCGACCGGTCGCGAAGCGACACTCGCGTCGCTCGACGCCTCGGTGGTCGCGATCGTCGAACATGCTCTCGCGGCTCTGCCCTCGGACGGTGAGCTCGTCGGAGCGGGAGTCGGCAGCGCTGGCCCGATCGACCGCACCGCCGGCGCGATCATGCCCGTGAACATGCCTCTGGCGCGTGGTTTCAGGCTCGAGGAGTCGGTCCGTGCGGCGGCATCCACGGTCATGGGGAGCGACGTGCGCACCGTGCTCGGTCACGACGGCGGTGCGCTCGCGCTCGCCGAGTCGTGGCTCGGGGCCACGCAGGGAGCTGGTGCCTCGCTGTCGATCGTCGTCTCGACGGGGGTCGGTGGGGGATTCGTTGCGAACGGCGCATATATTCCCGGCGCGACCGGCAATGCCGGCCACCTCGGTCAGGTGCGCCGCGAGGGCGGTCTGACGCTCGAGGAGATCGCCTCGGGGCCGGCGAGCGCAGCCTGGGCGCAGAAGCAGGGCTGGGCAGGTGCGACCGGCGAGGACCTCGCGCGGGACGCCGCCGCCGGAGACCCCATCGCGCGGGCGGCGATCGAACGTTCCGCACGCGAGGTGGGGGAGGCGCTCGCCGATGCCGCCACACTCGTCGACCTCGATGTCGTCGCCATCGGCGGCGGCTTCTCTCGGGTGTCCTCTGACTACATCGACCTCGTGCGGCAGGCTCTGACCGGCAGCGCGGCGCACGAGTACTCGCGCCGTACACGGGTCGTGCGCTCCGGGTTGGGTGACGAGGGCCCGCTCATCGGTGCCGCCGCCCTCGTGCTGCGCTAGGCAGGCCTGTCGGCACGCGCTGATCAGCCGCGCGCCGCGAGCAGGTGTCGCGGTGGTCCTTCGAGGCGGGCGACGGAGATCTTGAGGTCGGTGACGTCGGTGGCGACCGCGTCGATGCGCGCGCTGAGCTTCTCGTCGACGGCGTCGATGCGGCCGGTCAGCTTCTGTTCCACCGTGTCGAAGCGATCATCGATGCGGCGGATCATCCAGGCGCCGGCGGCGAAGAGGCTGGTGCCGAGGGTGAGCACGATGCCGATGGCGCTGAGGATGATCGTGAGGGTCTCGGTGGTCACGGTCTCAGCCTCTTCTCGTGGTGAGCAGATGTCGTGGGGGTCCTTCGAGGCGGGCGACGGAGATCTTGAGGTCGGTGACGTCGG
>NZ_SSDK01000039.1:0-274 GCF_004794435.1 Microbacterium sp. K27 | reverse complement strand
TGCCGCCTCGTAAAGCGCCTCGGCGTGGTCGGTCGGGGTGGTGGCGTCGCCTTCGACGCCGATGATGCGCTTGCCGGCTGGTACGACGTCGACCCCATCGACGACTGCTGCTTCACTACACGACCCGACTGCGAAGGACGAGGACTGGACGCTCATCGACGCCGGCCAGCGCGCCCAGGGATGGCGCTGCGCGTCGTGCCAGAGCCCCGGGACTGAGCTGATGCGACTCTCGTGCGAGCTGCCCGCCCACCGTCTCCTTTCCGGCTTGGGGCCT